>NZ_JANQOY010000006.1 GCF_028285565.1 Acaryochloris sp. IP29b_bin.148 | reverse complement strand
ATCTGTCATATTTTTAAAACACGACGAATCTTTCACAATTTTATAGCGAGCAAAGAAGATGATGCGATCTATGCTTCCGGGTGCGCCTTGGCTATTGGCGCACAAGTCTATGTTGCCTATCAATCACCCTCTTAAGGTGTCACTGTACGGGACGGATTATGTGCTTTGGCAAGATGGCTCAGGGACAATACAAGCCCTCCCCAATCGCTGTCCCCACATGGGGGCGATGTTGTCAGAAGGTTGGTGTGAACCCTTGCCAGACAAGGCTGATGAACAATCGGGAATTGTCTGTCCCTTTCATGCGCTGAGGTTTGATGGGGCAGGCTGTACGGTTTTACCCGACTCAGATCAGAAAACATTGCCGCAATTGCAGCCTCTGGAACTGATTATCCAAGGCAATTTTATTTGGTCCTATGGTGGACATAAGCCAAAGATGCCGATTCCCAACATTATGAATGAAATTGCCCAGACCTATGATTTTATTGGACCTGCGGCTGACTATAGCGTCAAGACAGATTTACTGAGTATGTTGCTGGTGATGCATGACTACAACCATCAAAACGGGACTCACCGTGATTTATTTCGGATTACATCCGTGGACTTTCATCAGTTTGTAGATAATGGGCACCAATCCCATGCCCTTTATGACATGGTTACGGATTCCTATAGCTGGAGGGAAAAACTGCGCAAGCCGGACCTGCTGATGATGCCTGACCTAATCAAAGCCCATATAGAAAACCATTTTCCATGCCTGGGAATTTTGCGAGCAGAGACCCCCTTAGGAAAAATAGCCCAATGCCACTTTTTCCTGCCAGAAGCTGAAAACTTAACTCGCACCTATATTCTGCTGTTTGCTCAGCTTCATTATCCTTTTCTGAAACCATTGAGTCGTACTTTTCTCAAGTTTGGTCAAGTCGCAGTCGAACAAGATGTGGATATTTTGGGCAAGCTTTATACGAATTCTCCCAAGCAGATCAAGCTCAATAATGAAGTGGGGATGGATTGGGTGCGGCGTAATTTTGAGCATTTCCCAGAAGTAGTCACCCCTAATTTATCCAAGTAAGGGAAGCAGTAGTATTGTTTTATCCCTGCCGTTGAGCGTTTGATTGAGTTTTGGACTGGGAAGCGGGCGGGGACTGACAAACAATTGCATTCCCATTGGAGAGAACGATACGGATGGCATCCTCAGACGCGGTGACAGCTTGGTTGCAAGCGCATACGGATTTAGATCTCTTTCCAGACAAGATTCTAGATCGTTTGGCGAGAAAGGTAAAAGAACAGACCGTCGCGGCTAATCGGCGGCTGGTCTTGGAAGATACATTACCAGAGGCAGTCTACATCCTCCGTAAAGGCCATCTAGAGAGCTATCGCACCAGCCTGACTGACTCGGCACAAGCCATCAGCTTGCTACCTGGGGCCGTTCTGCATCTATTTGATATCCTGCTCGATCGGCCCACTTCTCAAACCGTCATTACCCTAACGGACTGTGATTTTTGGGTTGTGGCCAAACCCGATCTACTCAGGATTGCGGAGCAATATCCAGAGCTGAATCGTATCGTATCGCAGAAGTTATCTCAGGATTTGGCCCAAGTTTCTCAACAGCTAGCGGATGAACAAGAGCGGCAAGCGATTATGAGACCCTATTTAGTGCCAAAGATTAATCGAGGCATCGTGGGTTCAAGTCGCTATGCGAAACGGTTGCGAGAGCAGCTCAAGGAAGCAGCCCAAACCCGTGATTCGGTGCTGATTTTTGGTGAACCCGGTCTAGAAAAAGATAATGCTGCCTCGCTGATTCACTTTGGTTCTGCTTGGCGGCGAGAGCCCATGGTGAAAATTAACTGCAACACCTTGCAATTGAGTGGAGCGGATTTATTTGGCCGGGTAGGCGGTAAACCCGGACTCTTGGAAGCAGTCGGTGAGGGGACTATCCTCCTCAATAATATTCAGGAACTTCCCCAAGAGCTATGTCCCCCCCTGCGGCAATTATTGGAGACTCAGACCTATTCTCCTGTTCAACGAGAGGGGAGTCCTGTTCAACCTCGTCAAAGCAAAGCACGTATCATCTTTACGTCCGAACAAATTCAGCCGGAACTAGACGGGTTGATTGCCTATCGGATTAAAATGCCCCCTTTGCGGGTGAGTAAAGCTGATTTAGGGGCTCAGGTTGAGTACTATATTAGTCTAATTACAAAGGAACAGGGAATTGCCAAACGCCAGGTGACACCAGAGGCTTTAAGGCGTTTGCAAAGCTATAACTTTCCAGGAAATATTGTTGAGTTGCAAAGCTTGGTGGAGCGTGCGATCGCACAATCGTCTCCCAACGAAGATCTCACTGCAGAAATCTTTTGGGCGGCTCAAGATCGCCAGCAACGCTTCCGCCTCAACCTGTTGAATGCCAACCCTTGGTTGCGTCGTTTTCTCCGCAGTCCCTGGTGGCCCACCCGCATTAACTATGGGTTAGTCTTACCTCTGTTTATTTTTGTGGTGATTATTCTATTTGTGGGTCCCCAGCAGCGAAGTCAGAACTTTGCCTTGAACTTATTTTGGGCCTGGTGGTGGCCGTTGATATTAATTGGGTTTCCCTTTGTGGGCCGCCTCTGGTGCTCCGTCTGTCCCTTTATGATTTGTGGTGAACTGTTGCAAAAACTGTCTTTATGGCTGGTACCCAGGCAACTGCAGCGCTGGCCTCGGCAGCAGGCAGAGCAGTGGGGGGGCTGGTTCTTGTTTGGTTTGTTTGCCTTGATTTTTCTCTGGGAGGAGCTGTGGAATTTAGAGGATACGGCCTATCTGTCTAGTTGTCTGCTGTTGCTGATTACAGTGGGGGCAGTGATTTGTTCACAGATTTTTGAACGGCGGTTTTGGTGTCGGTATCTCTGTCCCATTGGGGGCATGAATGGCTTATTTGCCAAACTGTCCATGACAGAGCTGAGGGCACAACAAGGCACCTGTTCTGCCGAGTGCAATACCTATCAATGCTATAAAGGTGGACCTGAAAAAGGAGAAGGTCAGGAAACAGACGGTTGCCCTCTGTACTCCCATCCCGCTCAGTTGGAAGATAACCGAGATTGTGTGCTGTGTATGACCTGCCTGCAGGCGTGTCCCCACCGCTCGGTCGAGTTCAATTTGCGACCACCCGGCATTGAATTATGGACAACCCATACGCCGCGGATCTATGAGGTTGCGCTTCTATTACTTTTATTAGGAGGGATCTTCCTACATCGCCTGCCTGAACTGCAAGCTTGGATCGGTTTGGATTTGCATTTGCAGCAATTTTCAACTCATTTATTGGTGTCAGTATTGGTTTTGGGGATAGCTGCCATTATGCCTCTCCTCTCCCACCAAGTCTTATGTCAGCTCAGCCACAGCCTCAAACCACGGCCATTTCAAGAGTTGGTCTATGGCTATTTACCCCTTGTCCTAGGCGGTACTTTAGCCCATTATTTACGCTTAGGATTAACAGAAGCAGGGCAAATTTTACCCGTCACTTGGGCCACCTTTGGTCTATCAGGGACAGGACTACCCGTATGGATTGCCCATCCGGCAGTCATTCGTTTTCTACAAGGCAGCACCCTATTGTTTGCAGTCTTCTTCACGTGGGTCCTGACTCAGAAGATAGCGCGTCAGCCCATTGTAGTCCTACTCCCTCAGCATTTAACCAGCCTGGGATTGGGCTTCTGTTTATGGTCAGTGATTGTAGGAATGTGAAGTCACGTTGCTGAAATCAAGCGTGCCTTCATACTGTTGTACAGACAATTAGCTATGCTTTTGAACGCGATCCGTAAAAGCACCTGATAACCACATCAGCGCAAACATTAAAAGGGATAGCATTGACGCATGACAGAACACTGTAAGCATATCGATAAAAGCCATCGGTTTGTTCTCCATTTACCTGTTAAGGCTTAGTATGCTTAAGCTCAGCGCAGAAGGCAGTGATCGATTTCTGAGGGCTTGGTGATAGTCATCACGCAAATCCAAGGCAGTATTTATAACAGATTTACAACCAGAAAAATAGGTCACACTTAAGTCAATAGAGTGGATGATGCTAAGGCTAGCATCATCCACTCTATATCTCCTGCACCATACTCAATCCATGAAGATGGAAGCTCACTAACAGCACCCTCACTCCCAACTCACGCGTCTTAAATGAGCAACGCGTCGCTCATTAGCAACTACGCCAAAATACAGAAAGCGGAGATTAAGATGAACCACCAAGCTTGACAGAAATCCTCAAGAGCCGAATGCCCTAACCTATCGTTAGAGCAAATTGCACCCAGTCCAATCCGTTACGCAATCTTGCTGGGTCACTACGCCCTTCTGGCCTTATTCAGCAGCAATTTTGATGGACAGAATCTGATCGCCCTGGCGAATGGCATTCACCACATCCATATCTTGGGTTTGCCCAAAAGTGGTATGAACGCCATCTAAATGGGGTTGTGGCGCATGACAAATAAAGAATTGGCTCCCACCCGTATCGCGGCCAGCATGGGCCATCGATAAGGTTCCGGCTTGATGCTTGTTCGCGTTGATTTCACACTTAATGGTGTAGCCTGGTCCTCCTGTACCTGTACCCTGGGGACATCCCCCTTGGATCATAAAATTGGGAATGACACGGTGGAATGATAAGCCATCATAAAAACCTTTGTTGGCTAAATCCACAAAGTTCTGAACGGTATTAGGGGCATCTTGATCGAATAGATCAAGATGAATGGTGCCTTTGTTCGTTTCCATAGTGGCTTTGGTCATGTTTGTACCCCGATATTTTCTGCGACTCTGGCATCCTATCTTGGGACCATGGTGAATGCAATCTACCCTCACTAGAACGATTGGTGAACGCCGATGCAATTGAGACAGTTTTTGCAGAGAAAGGCAGGACAGGTCAGGGCTGTGATTCGTCAACGGCGTCGGTGTCTTGGCATCTTACTGCTCCTGAATGGCGGCTTATGGGGTATGCCAGCTCTATATATGGCCGTGTTTACTCCTCCAAGTCCGACGATTGAACTCCCGAATCTTGATACGCTCAAGCAGGCAAAATATGATATCTACGTGGTCAATTGGGGGTTTCATACAGCCCTGATCTTGGAACAACCGCAGGGCTGGCGTTTGGGGCCGACAAATCATGCTCAGGCTCGATATGTTGAATATGGCTGGGGAGATAAGCGCTTCTTTATGTTATCGGACACTTCCATTCCAACGACGTTGGCAGCAGGGGTGTTACCGACGGCTTCCGTGATGTATTTGAGAGGACGCGAGACACTGCCCCAGCCGCAGTATGCTCGGCAGCTTTATCACCGGCAAATTACTCCGCAACAGCTACATTCTCTGCTTCGATCCCTGGAGCAAAGCTTTCAACGAACGACTAATGGTGAGCGGGTGGCTCCCTATCCCCAGGTCCCTAGATTTGCAGGTCAGTTTTATCCTGGTCGTGAGTATTATGTGATTTGGTCTGATTGCAATGCCTGGACGGTTCGGCAATTGCAAGCGATCAACGTCGCCCAAGCTTATTTTCCGGTTATTTTATCTGAACAAGTAGGACCTAGCTTAACCGGATTTGAACTGATTAAAGGTGCAAAATAGACAGATCAGGTCAGAAAACATCATATCTCCTCCTTGCTTCACAAAATCTGTTTGATATAGCCTCTTTTCATATTCTTTCAACACTGTTCAACGTTATGGATCAACAGCTAAAATCTGTCAGCAAGTTTCTCAGTTATGTTCTCCGTCATCGACCCGATGCGATTGGTTTAGAACTTGACGCTGGGGGATGGGCTGCTGTCTCAGAGCTGATTCAATGTGCAGCTCAACACGATCGCATTCTTTCTGAAGACCTGATCCAACAGGTCGTGGCCTCTAATGACAAACAACGGTTTCGCTTAAGTCCAGATGGCCAATCCATTCGTGCAAGTCAAGGACATTCCCTTCCTGTGAACTTAGATTTGCAGTCTTTGTCCCCGCCTCCTGTTCTCTTTCATGGAACAGCGACCCGCTTTTTGACATCTATTATGGCTGAGGGTTTGTTGCCCTCAGGCCGGCAGTATGTTCATTTATCTGGCGACTTTGACACTGCGATCGCAGTCGGCAGACGCCACGGCCACCCCATTGTCTTGGAAATCGATACTCAACAAATGCAAATAGATGGACATCAGTTCTATCAGTCCGAGAATGCCGTCTGGCTCACGCATCATGTCCCTGCAAAATACTTCTTAAATGGGAATAACAAATAATAATCTCAGATGTGCGAAAAGCAACTATTGTCACTACAGAATAAACGCCTTACAATAGCACTATTGCCAGATAGCTATAAATCAATATTTTTCGTTAATTGCTGACAACAAGAATACCCAAACATCAGTACATAAAATCAAACAAATATTTGCAGCTAGCGCCTGTTTTACTATGAATTTTCAAGCTTTTTTTTTAGCCCTTAGCATTATATTAATCAGTGGACTCAGCGTCTCTGCATACAGACTTGTTGTTTCCCAGCAGATTCAGACTCCACCGCAACAAACTCATCCCGATTGTAAATATCCACCCTGCGATTAACCGCAACGTCTCGCCACTACATCAGTTCTGTTTCTGTTGAGTATTTCAGGCGGTTCTACCCAAGCGACAGGAAAAAAAGCTGCTCAGCCCCGTCGGATCAAAATCCTGGATAGCTGAGCAGCATCATTAGAGGCGTACAGGGGTACGACTAAGTCAACTGTTTAATCTGCTTCACCCACTGTATTTAATCATCATCATCACCGCCGTGGTTTTTACGGTCAAACCAGCGGTCAATCCTATGGGGGAAACGATCCTGTCTTCCCCACCGATCACGGCGTCGACGCCAGTAGTAATCATCCTGGCGACGGCGTCGCTGGCGCCAATAACGATCCCGCCAGCGACGCTCTTGTCGGCGCTGCCGGCGATAGTCGCGCTCATCATAGGGTTCACGGCAATAAATGCGGCCGTATCGACGCCAACAATACCGCTTACCCCAGCGTTTGCGATCTGCAACTAATGTTGCCTGATCTTCCGCACTTTGGGGAGTACTTGTTTGGCTGCGGATCACCGCTTGTGCAGGTGGAATGACCGTTGCACTTATGATCATCGCAGCAGCCAACATCACAGAGGATTTAGCCATTGCTTTACTTCTCAGCTTTATCAGGGACTCTCAGGTGCTAGATTAGTTTCAAAGGGTAAAACATGTCAGTCTAAAAATAACAATTTCCAAGGTTCAATAAATAGAGAACAAATGATGTGCAAGTGGACAAATGTAGAACTAAGTAGAAGTGAGAGGCCTTAGAATAATGATCATTTCCCTAGAAAATAATACTATTAGTGCTAATTTTGGCACTTCAATTGAGTGGGTCATGATGACAGATGAAACCGCAAAACTGGGATAGTTTTTTAAGGCAGATTGCTCAAGATTTTCGCTTAACGGGTAAGGTTAAAAACATTTTTCTTGTCCGTTTTGCCTATGAAAATTGGCGTAAACAAGATAAAGAAGTGTGGCCGCTGGCCCAGGCAGCCAGTCATGAATCCTATAAAAAACAGATGACATCGGTTTACGCGACCTTTGCCAATGCTGATGGATGCCTAGAACTGGACTCATTGAGCAAGGGGCCTGGGAAATTCAATATTCTGAGAGATTGGTTACAGGAAACGCGATATCCAGAATGGCTCCAGTCTTGGCCTGCAACGTCTTCTCCAGATTTATCCATTTGCAATTATCGAACGCCACTCCCCGCAGAGTCCCCGTTTTATATGGACAGACCCCCCATTGAAACAGACTGCATGCAAGCGATCCAGCAACCTGGTGCCCTGGTTCGGATTAAGGCACCTGCCCAAATGGGCAAAACCTCATTACTGCGAAAAGTCCTATCCCATGCAAGTACCGCTGACTATCAGCCAGTTTACTTAAACTTCCGCGAGGCGGAGACATCTATTTTTGAGACCTTAGACAAGTTTTTACAGTGGTTTTGCGCCAATATCTGCCGAGAATTGGAGTTGCCGCCGCAATTAGACCAGTATTGGGCAGAGGAACTCTACGGTAGCTTAATCAGCTGCAAGACTTATATCCAAACCTATTTGCTGCCTCGCATTGAAGTGGCGCTAGTTTTGGGGTTAGACAATGTGGATCGTCTCTTTGAATACCCCCATATTGCCCAAGACTTTTTACCAATGTTGCGATCCTGGAACGAAGAAGCAACCACTCAAACTTCATGGCAAAAAATCCGCTTAGTGATTGCTCACGCCACGGAAATCTATATTGAGCTAGATGCTCACCAATCGCCTTTTAATGTGGGGTGGCCGATCAAATTATCGGGCTTTACTGTAGCGCAGATGCAGAAATTAGCCCATCTTTATCGAATTAATACTCAGATCGAGACAGAGGCTCCTAATTTCTTGAGCCGCCTAGAATCCTGGATTGATGGACATCCCTATCTGGTCCATCTCACCTTTGATGCCCTTCGTCGTCAGGATATCGTTATGGATGAACTGTTTCACCAAACAGCTACTCAAAGCAGCATCTACAGCGATCATTTACGCGGGCTTTGGCATACCTTACAAGGCCAACCGCAATTGGCAACGGCCATGCATCGAGTGGTGACAGCTGATCCTGACGTTCCATTAGAACCAACTCAAGCCTACCAACTCGAAAGTATGGGACTCATTCATTTGGTGGGAGATCGGGCGCGGCCCAGTTGTGAGCTGTACCAACAGTACTTCGCCAATCTGTCGTTGGATCCTGATGAGTTTAACCATGCCAGCCTATAAGGTCGGAGGCAGCCTAGACTACAACCATCCATTTTATGTCAGCCGCCAAGCCGACACAGCACTGATCACAGCGCTTGAGGAGGGTGATTTTTGCTATGTGTTTAATAGTCGACAGATGGGCAAGTCAAGCCTGAAAGTGCGGGCCATGCATCGGCTGACAGGGCCTACCTGTCATTGTGTCTCGATTGATATGACCCTTTCTGGCAGCCAAGTCAGCTATCGGCAATGGTATACCGGCCTAATTGTGCAGTTATGGCAGGGGTTGGCTTTAACCGAGCGGCTGAGTCTGAAGGCCTGGCTACAAGACCAGGCTGAGTTATCGCCCGTCCAACAACTCAAGCATTTTTTGGATGAAGCGTTGAGGATCTACTTCCCCCAAGACAAAATTTTTATTTTTATTGATGAAATCGATAAAACGCTGAGTTTACCATTTGCAGTCGATGACTTTTTTGCGCTGATTCGTTGGCTTTATAATCAGCGTGCCGAGAGTGTTGAGTATAAACGCCTAACCTTTACCTTGTTTGGCGTTTCGACACCTTCGGATCTGATTCAAGACAAAACCCAAACACTTTTCAATATTGGTCATGCGATTGAACTCACGGGCTTCACTGGCGCAGAGGCTCAGCCTTTAGCCCCAGGTTTACAGACTGCTGCCGAGAATCCTGAGGCTGTCTTAGGAGAAATTTTGGATTGGACGGGGGGACAGCCTTTTTTGTCTCAAAAGCTCTGTCAACTGGTGGTGCAGTCAAACTCATATATTGAGGCAGGCACGGAACGGGCGGCAATCGCAACGTTAGTGCGATCGCAAATTCTCGACCATTGGCCCACCCAAGACGAACCCGTCCACCTGCGAACCATCCGGGATCGGCTCCGCCATCACCCAGAGCGAACCGGCCAATTACTAGGGTTATATGGCCAAATTTTGGACCAACACACCGTCACCGCCGATGGTAGTGCTGCGCAATGTGAACTGCAATTGTCCGGGCTGGTCGTCAAACGGCAGGGGATGTTGACCGTTTATAACCGGATTTACCGTCAGATTTTCGACCATCACTGGATTGAGCAAGAACTCGCTGCCCTTCGCCCCTATTCCGAAATGATGAATGCTTGGGAAGCCTCCCAGCGCCAGGACACCTCTCGACTGCTACGCGGGAAAGCGCTGCAAGATGCGTTGGCTTGGTCTCAGGATCAACAGCTCAGCAACCAAGACTATCAGTTTTTAGCCGCAAGCCAAGCACTAGATAAACAAGTGGCCATTGACGTTGAGCGTAAAGCCAGAGACTTAGAGCGCCTCGCCACCCAGTTAAAGGCAGAACAGCAGGCCAAACAGATCTTAGCCACTGCCTATGCAGATGCGAAACAAAAACTGCGGTTAGGCACTGGCATTCTGGCATTATCCCTAATCGGCGCAGTGGCTTCTTCGCTTTGGGTCAACCATGCCCTGCAACAGCAGCAAACGGCCCAAACGAAATCGATTGAATGGGCAGGTAAAAGTGCGTTACAACAATTCGACTTTGACCAAATTGCAGCCTTGCAAACCGCCATGGAAGCAGGAGAGAACCTACAGCCGTTGGTGCAGAACCACCCTTCGTTACAAACCTACCCCACCACTACCCCCCTGATTGCCCTGCAAGAAATTTTGCAGCATATTTGGGAGCGCAACCGTTTAGAAGGCCATAGCGCCACCATTAATAGCATTAGTTTTAGTCCCAATGGCCAGCACATTGCCACCGCCTCCCGCGATGGCACAGCCCGATTATGGACGCTGCAAGGACAGACGCAACAGGTGCTGAGAGGCCATGACGGCGATGTGTATAATGTGGCCTTTAGCCCCGATGGCCAGACCCTTGCCACTGCATCCCAAGATCGCACGATTCGTCTCTGGACACTCTCTGGCCAAACATTACGGATCCTAAACGGGCATGGGGATGATATTTATGATTTGAACTGGAGCGCCGATGGTCAATGGATCGTCTCCGCGTCTAAAGATGGAACAGCCCTGGTCTTTGATCGCCAAGGCCAACAACGGGTCCGCTTTCAACAGCATCAAGATTCCATTTATGCCGTGAGCTTTAGTCCTGATAGTCAACGGATTGCAACCACCTCTCGCGACGGCACGATCCGGGTATGGACGGTGCAAGGCCGGCAACTCTTGGTCTTAAAAGGCCACCAAGGATCCGTCTTCGATGTCAGTTTTAGCCCCGATGGCCAGCAGATTGCCACTGCCTCTGAGGATCAAACGATTCGTCTTTGGAGTTCACAAGGCAAGCTATTACGGGTTTTGAGAGGCCATCAAGGGGCTGTTTACGATGTTCACTTTAGCCCGAGCGGTAACGTGTTGGCCTCGGCCTCTGGCGATAAAACAATTCGCCTATGGAGCACCACAGGTCAGTCCTTACACATTCTGAGAGGGCACCAAGGGGCTGTTTTCAGTGCCCGTTTTAGTCCCAATGGGACCCTGCTGGCCACCGCATCCAACGATGAAGATAATGCCCATGTGTGGCACGTTCATACCGCTTGGCTCCAGCGACAGCAGCAGCAACATCAGCGCAGAATTAAAAGCCTTAGCTTTAGTCTAGACGGCCAGCAACTAGTGACCGCCTGGAATGACGGTGTTGTGACGGTGGAAGATTCAGCGCAGCGGCTCCTTCACAAAATGCAGAGCGATTTTAAAACCATTAGCAGCCTGAGCTTTCATCCACAGGCGCAACTGCTGGCCACTGCCACAAAGCACGGCCAAGTCAGCTTACACCGCCATAACCTCCCTCTACAGACCTTTCAAGCACATCAAGACACCATTTACAGTGTCCAAATCAATCACAAGAGCGATCGGGTGGCGACGGCCTCTCGGGATGAAACTGTCAAACTATGGGATTTAAAGGGAAAACAGCAGGCTCTACTCCAAGGTCATCAAGGGGCGGTGTATCGTCTTCGCTTCAGTCCCGACGATCGCCTACTCCTGACCACTTCTGCGGATGGCACCGCTTGGCTGTGGTCTGCACAGGGCAAATCGCTGGTTCGGTTGCCTGATCATCAAGGCGCAGTTTATGACGGCCATTTCAGCCCCGATGCTCAAACCATTGCCACCGCCTCTGAGGATGGCAACATTCGGCTATGGACGGTGCAAGGCCAGCTCCTACGTGTCTTTCGGGATCAGCCCAGCTCTGTCTATCGATTGCGCTTTAGCCCTGATGGTCAACGCATTGCCTCGGGTTCAACCGACGGAGTCATTCAAATTTGGGATACTCAAGGCCAGTTACTCATGGAATTTGAGGGCCATGCAGCCACCATTCAAGATCTGCAATTTAACGCCGAGGGGCAACGCTTAACGAGCGCCAGCCATGATGGGTGGGTTCAAGTTTGGCAACTGGCTGATTCCCCAGAACAACATTTACAAGCCCTGTTAAGACGTGGATGTACTTGGCTCGCAGACTACCACGTGAGTCATCCCCAACAGCGCCTCTCTATTTGTCGCCCAGAATAGTTACTGAAATTAAACGAACTATCACCGATGGGGACTCGGCAGATCAATTCTTTAGGAGGTTGCGGGCTTCGAGATCTTAAGTGATTTTTTAAAGAACATGGTTGGCCCTAGTTCATCCTCAGCCGTAGTCGATGCAGCGGCCATGCCGTTCCCTTCCGCTTGGGAGAGAGGGGCATTGGCGGCATGAGGCAACGTCCCTCGAATATCCAAGTTGTCGAAACGAGCTGAGTCTAACTCAGAGAGCGGAAGTGTTAGTTCACGATAGGAAACTTTGATATCGCCCAGCATAACGGTGTCGCCCTCAGTCAGGGTATGGGAGGTATTACGTTTGCCATTTACCACCACACCGTTCGTACTGAGTTGGCCGGTGGCATCACCATCCACAATTCTGTAGTTATAGTCTGAGCTAGTAGCGCCTGGAATCCGTAAAAGCATGGCATGAAAGCGAGACACAGATTTCGATGCAGGCAATACGATCGTATTCTTCTTATCCCGGCCTAGAGAATAGGTAGGCGCCTCGAGTAAAATGCAGCGCACGCCTTCTTGTTCTTCAATCATCAAGACATGATGGCACTCTTGAGTCCCAAGTTGAGGAGAAGTAGGAGCTTGTACATTCATAATGATGGGAGTCGAAAGACGAACTACACGATGACAACCAGCGTTTGTCATTAGTCCTAAGGTAAAAGCGCAAAGCACCCTATAGCCACCGTAAAAACCCGGAAGTTTACCCGTTATCGTCTATTTATAAAGAAGGTTGCATCGATCTTAAGGTTCCCACCTCGCCAGGGAAAACGTGAGGAGACATCACTGCTTTGGCGTTCTACGAGAGCAAGGGCAGCTGCCTAGATCTGGAGAATAAAGCTCTCTCGTCGATGAAAATCAGCTTCGGAACCTGGGTGAGTTAAAGCCCAGTAAGAGAGCTGCCCTTGAGCAGATTGAATCACTGCACAAATTCCGACTTCTAAGGGCTGTGATGGGGCCATAAGGTCAGCAAGATTAAACCTTAAGGAGAGCGTCAACCGGGATGCGTCTGACGCCACCTGCAACGAAACAGCGTCCACGGCTAAGGCTTCGCGTAAGTTTTGGCGATAATCCTCTAAATGAAAAACATTCCAGTCCCCTGCGGGCGAGAGATTAAATTCCCAGTAGTGGGGCTGATTGGGGAGACCCAGGAAAAATTCCAAGCAGGTCGCCTCCCACAGATTGTATTGACGGGTGGGCGATAAGGACGGAGAGGGGATCCGGACTTGTTCGAGATGACCGGATACCGTGTATGCGATCGCAAGTTGCTCCCCGTTTCGGTCCAAGGTACCGGAAATCGTAATATCTGGATGGGGTGAAGCAAAGGGCTGGAGGGTAAAGGCAGTCATCGCAGCGATTGAATCAGGGCATGAATCTCTTGAGCTTGGGCTTCGATACTCTCCGCCAGTTTGAACTGAACTAAGGCCCGGTTGAGATTATGGTCAGGATGCTTCACCTTGAAGTAGACATTGCCAGCCAGATAATCCGTAAAGAACCGCAGCCCCAGCTCAAAGGCAATCAGGCGCACTGCATCGTAAAGGTAGTCATAATCATGATCCGTCAGAAAGGATTGAGCAACCGCCAAATAGCCCTGCAAGATCCGCTGACAACGCTGCAGGTCAAACTGTACCATTTCCCACTGCTCCGTTTCTTCCCCCAAAGGGTTGCAGCCGGAGCGGAGACAGTCGCCGATATCGTAGTGGACTAACCCCGGCTTCACCGTATCTAGATCGATCACACTCACCGCCTGTTGGGTATCGGTATCCATCAAGATGTTGTTGATCTTGGGATCTCCGTGCATCAGGCGCAATTGGAGCTTGCCTTCGGCTTTGGCGGTTTCGAGAATATCGGTATCTTGCTTGCGATCGCGAATAAACTGCAAACAATATTCCACTTCCGGCGTTAGCTCGACCTGAGTATCCTGGACCTGCTCAAACTGCTGTAGGTATTGAGGCGTAATATGAAAGCCCTCTAGGGTATCTGCTAGCTGCTCTGCGGGCAGATCGCTAATCAGATGGTGAAACATCCCCAGGGCATAGCCCATCTCCTCCGCCTGATCCGGCGTTGTAATCTCCTGCAGGGCTTGGGCCGTTTCGATATAGCTCATGGCCCGCCAAAAGTCACCGTCAGGACTGATCCAATAATCCTGCTGGGCGGGCGTCAAGAGAACCCGAGGGACTTCCCAACGCCGTTGACAGGTATCGGTTTGCAATCGCTGACACACATGCTCCGAATAGGTGCGAATATTCCGCATCACCAGTTGGGGGTGCTGGAAGACCTGGGTATTGATGCGTTGCAAAATAAACCGCTGATCCGTCACCACATCCAAGGTCACCAGAAAGGTACTGTTGATATTGCCTTGACCAAATTCTTGAATATTAACGACGGTTCCTGCAGGCTTAAATTGCTCTGCGACAACCCAAGGAGACGAACCGGAGGGAAGGGAATCACTCATAAGAATCAGGACTTAAAGAAACCGAGAGACAACACTATAAATCAGTCGAAACACCAGGCTCAGCGTCATCAGCACTAAAGCAGACACCGCACCCAGTAACACAATGGCTTGAATGGGGTTGCCCCCTTGTAGCACTGGGACAAAGGCAATGATCCCCAAGGAGAGTCCAGCAATAATGGCTAGATCCACCCGTTCAATCCATCGTTGCCATTGGCAATAGACCAAAACAGCGACGAGTCCCAACCAAAACCCCCCGCTAATCAGGGTGGTACCTAAGAAGCTGGTGAGGGCAACAGCCAAAACCCCGCCTTCAAACCCCGTAAAGGCTGCCCCTCCTAACAAACGCACCAGCGAAAAAGGGGCAGAGGGAGATGGAACGCTGACCGCAGCCGGAGTGGGCTGGGGTGGAGCGGCAGGGGCCGACGGCGAGGCAGAAACCACCGCTGGAGATGGCGCTTGGGGAGCTGGCCGACTAGAAGACGGGTTCAAGCTAGTTGGGGACTGACTCAACTCGGCTAACACGTCTGCGGCAGACTGAAATCGTTTCTGCGGCGAGGTCTCCAACATCCGATCCAGCAGAAGAGCCAGCCGATCACTGACCTGGGCATGGGGTCGCCACTGCCATTGGTTCTGGGATGTGTCAAATAAATCGTTGGGCGCTTGCCCCGTCAAGAGCACCATACAGGTGACGGCCAAGGCATAGAGATCCGAAGAGGGAAAGACCTGATTGCCGTGGGTTTGCTCGGGGGGCGCATAAAAGGGGGTATAGATACTGGTGCCTTTGCTGGGGGTGGGGGCAGCCACATTGGCAACCTGTTTCACCGCGCCGAAATCCAGCAGATACAGCAGCCCCTCTCCCGTTTGAGTCATATTCGTTTGCATATGACGCATAATGTTCGAAGGCTTAATATCTCGGTGAATCGAACCATTCTCATGCACAAACTGGAGGACAGGCAGGATTTCTTGCAGCAGTTCGTAGATGTCCTGCTCCTTCAATTGATTTTTATCTTCTAACTCTTCTTCCAGGGTTTGGCCGTCGATAAATTCTTGCACCAGATAGAAAAACTCTTCAGCAGGCTGCGACCCTCGACTGGAGACAGGCAGTTCAAAAAAGGCAAATAAATCGGGGATTTGCGGATGCCGACCCAGCTTTTCTAAGACTTCAGCTTCCCGATGAAACAGGCTTTGGGCCATTTGCATCTGGCTAGGCCCCAGCCCCGTAGGTTGGAACTGTTTAACGACACATTGGCGTAGACCTGGGGTGTAGCGATCGCAAGCCAGAAACGCCGCCCCAAATCCGCCTTGTGCCAGCAGCCGGGACGGTAAATATCGCCCGATTAGAATCAACGGCATACCACAGCTCAAGCAAAACTTTTGCTGCACGGTTTTGAGGGTCTGGGGATCGTCTAGGTCTGCGAAAAAGTTACTTGGGCGCTGACAGCTAGGGCGGGTACAGTAAATCTCCATTGCAGAGTTGCAGTTACTCGCAGAAACTAATTGGTAGCAGAGGTGACAAGTTCAGCATCACCAGAGGCGTTCGTCAGTTGTTTGAGTTCTGAAGATAGCGTACTAAATTTGGGCAAAATCTCTGTAATAAAAATCTCCGCTGCTTTAGAGCGATATCGGTTGGGATTGATAATCAGGGACAATATCCTTTTTATCGCAACATTCTCAATTTTGACACGCTTTAAGCTGCCCAACTCTAGCTCTTTTTCAATTGCGGATGTGGAGACAAAAGCCGCTCCTAGACCCGATTGAACTGCATTTTTGATCGCTTCAATCGAATTGAGTTCCATTTCAATTTTTAATAAACGCGGATCAATATTGCCCCGCGTCAGAATTTGATCAATCACCTTGCGAATAGTGGACTGGGCATCCAAGGTAATAAAGCTGAGTTTATACAGATCTTCTCGCTGAATCACAGCAGTCTCGGCCAGAGGGTGGGATTCCGGCAAGATCAACGCCAGTTCATCCTCGGCATAGGCCGTCACTTCTAAAGATTCTTGCAATTCTAGGGGCACTTCGCCCCCGATAATAGCTAAATCCACCTGGCCATTGACAATGCTCCAGCAGGTGCGACGGGTGGAATGAACATGCAGTTGGACCGCCACATCGGGATAAGCCTGACGAAATAAGCCGATCAGGCGAGGCATTAGGTAGGTTCCCGTGGTTTGGCTGGCCCCAATCACCAGCGTACCGCCCTGTAAGTTCTGCAAGTCCTCGATCGCACGGCAGGTTTCCTGACAGAGAGCTAGAATTTTATCGCCATAATCGAGCAACAGATGACCCGCTTCCGTCAGTTGAGCCCGACGCCCGCCTCGGTCAAATAAAGGAACCGCTAATTGACGCTCTAAGTTCTGGACTTGAAGACTGACGGCGGGTTGGGAGACATATAAACTATCGGCAGCGCGTTTAAAGCTCCCCTCCGCAGCAATGGCTTTGAGAATGCGGAGTTGATCAAGCGTAAACGGAAGGTCAGACATGGGGGATGACCTGCATGTAAGACAATAAAATTCGTGCAGTAGTCAAGATATTCTAAGTTAACCGCAAAATGTGGCGGGTCGCACTGTTTGTTGATTCCTGCATACCCGCTGAGCAGGGTTCTGAGGATAAATGTTTGCGTTGAACCATAGGACTAAACCCGCTGGAAACCGTTCCAAGCCTACCGATATCAAACACCCAGGGTTTGATGCGAGTAATTCTTAAGTTTTATTGCTGAAACCCAGAAATCAGTAGGTGATCACAGGGATCCGTCTAGAAGCTTGAGGCTGAAATCGAGCCATCGGGCTTGGGTAATCGGGGCACTGGTGGAAATATAATCAACTCCCGTTTCAGCGACGACCCGCAGGGTCTGCAAATTGATATTGCCGGAGGCTTCAATTTTGAGCACTGGGCGACTAGAGCGAATCAATTTGACGGCAGCTTGCATTTGCTCAACGGCCATATTGTCCAGCATGATGATGTCGATGGGGTGGTTTAAGGCTTGCTGGACCTGTTCTAGGGTTTCTGTTTCGACTTCAATCGCTAGTGGAAACGGGATTTGCTGACGGACACAACGCACGGCTTCGCCAATCCCCCCGGCAGCCACGATATGGTTATCCTTGATCATAACGGCATCATCCAGGCCCATACGGTGATTGATGGCTCCGCCGACTTGGGTGGCGTATTTTTCTAGGATTCTGAGACCAGGGGTGGTTTTGCGAGTATCCACCAGCTGGGTGGGGAGATCGGCAATTTGATCAGTATAGGTGCGAGTGAGAGTGGCGATTCCACTCAAGGGCATGATCAGGTTGAGGGCGACTCGTTCCCCCATCAGTAGGGCACTCATGGGGCCTTTTAACTGCGCCACAACGGTTCCCGATGGACAAACCTCCCCATCTTCGACGAGAGGCTGCACTTCAATATCTGGACTGAGAAGGTAAAAGATCCGCTGAAATAGAGGTAACCCGGCCAGCACGCCGGATTGCTTGAGACGGAGTTCGGCTTGACCCCAGGCGTCTGCTTCAGTGGGCCATAAGGCTTGAGTGGTGCGATCGCCCCGGCCAATGTCTTCCATGAGCCAGGCTTGTAACTGCGGGTCTAACGTCAGCCAGGGAGGTAAATTTGCCACAGGTGTCCAATCACGATGCCGTTTTCGATGCAATTATACGCTTGATCCCACATTCAGCAGGTTAGCTAACAGAGCAGATAATATTTCTGACAAGCCCCGCTAAGGAAAGGCAAAATCAGTCTCTGTCTGTCATTGAGCTTGATAAGATGCATGACACCATCCAACCGAACTAAATGGACGGCCTGAAAGCATTGCAGAATCCACCGTAATGTGGTCGTTTGAGTGGGTTTGCCCTTCTGATTGGGGAGTGTTTCTTGTGCTTGCTCTAATGCCTGTCGTAATTGTCGTTGCCCTAAGCTATAGACCATCAAACACAACGCCATGATCATGGCCACGGCAACAATACGTCGAGGTGTTTTCAAGAACACGCTAGCGGCAAAGAAGAGTGGATCTTTGATCAAGCGAAAGCCTCGTTCGCACGCCTGCTGGTTCTTGTACTCACGCAAAATATCATCATGGCTCCATTGCACTTGTTCCAAGAGATTAGTGGCCAAGATTAAACGTTCTCCCCGTTGTCTTACTGGTGCCTGTGGCAATTACCCGCGCTTGATTCGCCCCCTCAGGAATGCCGATATCGCCTTCATGAGGATGAGCCGGGAAATA
>NZ_JANQOY010000005.1 GCF_028285565.1 Acaryochloris sp. IP29b_bin.148 | reverse complement strand
AAGGCATTGCCGTTATCCCCAACGAAGAAGAGCATGAAGAGCACGGGGATGAGCATAAAGGCGAAAAGGACGAGCATGACCACGGCGACCATGAAGGTGAAGACCATAAAGACGAGGATCATGCCGAAGACAAGGACCATGATCATGACGAGGATCATGCTGAAGGTGAAGACCATAAAGACGAAGACCATGCTGAAGGCAAGGACCATGACGAGGAAAAAGACCATGCCAAAGGCGGCCATGACCATGACCATGGCGAAAATAATCCCCATATTTGGCTAGATCCGAAGCGAGCCATCCAGCAGGTTGAAAATATTCGAGATGGTTTGATTAAAGCGGACCCGGACGGCAAGTCGACCTATGAAGCCAATGCCGCTGCCTACATCGATGAATTGAAAAAACTCGATACGGAATTTACCGAGCAACTCAAGCCCTTTGCCGGTAAAACCTTCGTCACCTATCATGACTTTGCGGACTACTTTGCCCGTAGCTATGATTTAGAGGTGGAGTATCTGGTCGGCATTCCCCACGAGAATGCTTCCCCCGAAGATGTCAAGCGAGTCATTAACGCTGCGAAATCTTCGAACCTGAAGACCCTACTGTCTGAGCCACAGGCTGCAGGTAACCCGTTTACAGCCCTGGCCCAGGATCTTAAGGTTCAGGTAGGCACGTTTGATCCCTTAGAAACTGGCGGAACAGAAGCCCTTGAGGCAGAGTATTACTTAACAACTATGCGAGAAAATCTTAAAAATCTGACCACCGCCTTTGGTAGCCAGCCTCAGGCTTGGATACCAGCGCGACCCAGACAAAAGACTATCGCAACCTTACCCCAGTGGGTTCAGGTGAAATTCTAGGAGGTTCAAATTTGCCAGAGGCCATTCTGCAGGTTTCAGGACTAACAGTTGTTCGCGACAAGCATGTTGCCGTGGACAAGGTATCGTTTGTCGTGCAAGCGGGGACCAATGTAGCCATCGTTGGCCCCAATGGCGCGGGGAAGAGTAGCTTGATTCAAGCTGTTCTGGGGGTACTCCCGCGTCAGGTGGGCCAGGTAGAGATACTGGGTCATACCCTGAGTCCCCAAGGCCGACTGCCAAACAAGATTCGGGATGCGATCGCATATCTCCCCCAAAACTTTAGTTTCGATCGCCGGATTCCCATGACCGTCGAAGAAGTGGTGGGCTTAGGCTGGCATACCCTCGGTCTCCAATGGCCCTGGACCGGGCACAGAGCAAGACAGATTGCGGTGCGTCAAGCCTTAGGCCAAGTGGAAGCGCTCCATCTGAAACGGAAACGAATTAGCGATCTATCGGGGGGCGAAACCAAGCGAGTCCTGCTGGCCTATTGTCTGGTTAGGCCGCGTCGTTTGTTGATCTTAGATGAGGCCCCTGCAGGTCTAGATCTGCGGGCAGAAGCAGAATTCTACCAATTGCTGAACCAGCTCAAACAACAGCATGGATGGGCAATTTTGCAAGTCTCCCATGATTTAAATATGGTGCAACGCCAGTGTGATCATGTCTTGTGTATTAACCGTACTTTGCTCTGTGAAGGGGTTCCTGAAGTCGCTCTGTCCAGGGAAAGCTTGAGCACGGTTTATGGCCCCGAATTTGCCCGCTATCATCATTCCTGTTCGTTGTAGTTTAGCGGTCCCATCCCATGTCTCTTGCCAGCGAAATTACTCGAATTATCGACCTGTTTCAGTTCCCATTTATGCAGCGGGCGGTGATCAGCGGCATCCTGACTGGACTAGCAGGCGGAATGCTCGGCAGCTTCACGATTCTGCGACAACTCTCGTTTTTTAGCGATGCCTTAGGGCACTCTACCCTGTTGGGTCTCAGTTTTGGGGTGTTGTTGGGCTGGAATCCCACGGCAATTGTCCTCCCGTTTGCGGTCTTGTTTGCCTTGGGCGTGACCTATCTGCTAGAGCGAACGCACCTATGGACCGATGCGCTGCTCAATATTGTCTACTCGTCTTCCTTGGCCCTCGCGGTTATTGTTCTTAGCTTTACGGGGACCTACAAAGGAGGGATTCATCAACTGTTATTTGGCGATATTTTAGCGGTGCACACGGCTGATTTAATTTTTTGTGGGGTCTTGCTGCTAGCCTGCGCGCTGTATATGGGGTTGACGTTTCGGACGCAGATGCTAATTACCTTGAATGAACCCCTTGCGATCGCAAGGGGTGTATCCGTCTCGTTCCATCGAACAACCTTTGTTGTGCTCCTCGCCCTGGTCGTGGGGATTTCCATTAAAGCCATCGGAGTACTCTTGATTAGCGCTTTTATCGTGATTCCAGCCTGTGCGTCGCGATTACTTTGCCGCCAATTCAGCCATCATGTTGTCCTCTCGGCCAGCTTGGGAGCATTCAGTGCTGTCATGGGGATGCTGTTGTCAGCGGGACTGAACTTACCCTCCGGTCCAAGTATCGTAATCGCCCAACTGGGGATTTTTGTGGGAGCGATAATTTACCCACAACTTTATAAAGCTGTGGCTTAGTGCGGTTCAGCTTCCCCACTGGTCCAGATTAGATGCCTCTTATCAAAAGTGATACTCGTACCAGAGCTATCCACCCCGCAGCCGATTCTACTGAGGTCATGCTCATTGGATCTGATTTTTATCGACCCATAATCACCCTAATGGGGCCGAGACTTGGTTGAGGCTGTGGTCGATGTCCAAACAAGGCTCACCATGACAGGGATTAACCTCAATAAGTACATGTGAGAGAGATGGAATCTGACTAAGAAGGCTCTTGTAATACGCTGGTGCTTGCGGATAGTGGGTTACTAGGGAAACAGTTGCAGACAGATGCTTTGGGCTGACACGCCAGACATGCAGATCGACCACACGATTATCCGCATCGTCTTCAATGGCGGTTAAAATATCCTGCTTGATGTGTTTATCAATGCCGCCATCCAGCAAGATTGAACCCGTTTCGCTCACCAGGTCGGAAGCCCATTTAGTGATAACTCCGGCCCCCACGATTCCCATGGCGGCATCCAGCCAGATCCAACCTAGAAACTTCCCAGCAAATAAAGCAATGATGGCCAAAACAGAGGTGAGGGCATCCGCTAAAACGTGTACATAGGCAGCCCGCAGATTGTGATCCGCATGATGGTGGTGACCATGGCTCCCATGATGATCGTGGCTATGACCATGATCGCCTTGGAGTAACCAGGCACTCACTAAATTGACCACTAATCCAAGAATAGCGACTCCAATGGCCTCATTAAACTGAATCGTCTGGGGTTGGAAAAATCGACCAACGGATTCAAATGCCATGACAAACGCGACGACCGCAAGCGCAACAGCACTAGCAAACCCACCCAGTACACTGACTTTGCCCGTACCGAAGGTATATCTAGCATCAGTAGCATGTTGGCGAGCATAGCGATACGCAAACACGGTGATACCAAATGCTGCTACATGAGTGGCCATGTGCCAGCCATCTGCCAACAGGGCCATCGAACCCAAAATAGTGCCTGCTGCAACCTCAGCAATCATCGTGGCTGCGGTGATGAGCATCACGATCTTGGTATTTTTCTCCGCTTGATTCTGATTAACCGAGAAGTCGTGAGAATGTTGCCACTGATCAAGGGTTTGAATGTGCATTGAATCTCTACATCCTTGAGTTGAAGACTTTACCAGTCAGTATTCCTGAATTTTACAACCCCACTGAATGCCTCTACGAGATGGGGTGAGAGGAGAAAGCTATGGACCGATGCACCGCTGAATATTGTCTACTTGTCCTCTTTGGCCCTCGCTGTTATTGTTCTCATCTCTGCATAAGATGGGTGAGCAGAATGGCTAAGCCTCAGCACGAGAGGCTAGTCGTGCACTCAAGAAAGCCTGGCATTCTTCGATTAAGAACCCCGCTGATTTTGCTCACAATCATTGGATGTGACTTGAGGTTTCGCACCGTTCTGACCCTCTTTTTCGGCCAGCGAACCCAATACTTTACTCAGGGGAAAGCCCTGTCGTATTTTTCCGTTGTTCGGTGACTCTAATAAAACTGAATCAGAGCCTGACCGGGTTGGAGCATTGGCTTGAGCAGGTTGTGATAATCGTTGGCTAATTTGACATAACTCCTGGCGTGAAAAGGAGTTATTAGAATCTTGCTCTGATAAGGAGGCTGGAGCAGTATCTTGGATATCAGAGGCCTTTTGAGATGGACTGTTTTTCTCCTGAGCTAGCAATAATGAAGGTGAAAAATATAAACCACTAATGAGCAGTAGAACTGCGGAATTTGAGCACAAATTCATAGAGATACCCTCAATTCTTTGGGAGAAAAAACTTAACTCCTATATCAATTTTAACGAACGTTTCGGTTGGGCTAGAAAAGTCAATTCGGTAAAGACATTAACCTGAATTTGAAACAATATGACAAAAGTGTTCTATGCCATTTTGGCAAACTCATTGGTTGCACTGTTAACCAATACCTTCGTCTGGTTTGCAGCAACATTTTGGGTGTATTTTCAGACTCGGTCTGTTTTGGCAATGTCGGTGATGGCGGGCATATATCTGATGACGACTTCCATCTTTGGATTCTTTTTGGGGTCGCTGGTGGATCGCTATCGCAAGAAAACCCTGATGATGCTCTCTAGCGGCTGTTCCCTCCTTTGATACTTCCTTGCCTATGGCATGATTGCTGTCTCTCCACCTGAAGTTTTTGCTTAGCCTGCGAGTCCCCGACTTTGGGTTTTTACGCTGCTGGTATTAGCGGGTGCGATCGCAGGTAATTTGCGTTCCATTGCCCTCTCTACGCTGGTGCCCCTACTCCTTCCTGAAGCCAAGCGGGCCTGGTAGGAACGTCTGATGGAATCTCGTTCTTGGTTGCGTCAACCTTCAGTGGATTGGTGATTGGATTTTTAGGTGTGAACTGGATGTTGGGGATTGCGATCGCTATGACTCTGCTGGCAATCATCCATCTAGCAATCCTGACGAGTCTTGAACCAGACATCATTCGTACCCAATCTGCAACAAACTCCATTGATATTAGCGGCACAATTCGCGCCATTCGTCTTGTCCCTGGGCTGTTTGCTTTAATTTTTTTCAATACCTTCAATAATTTATTGAGAGGTGTCTTTATGTCGCTGATGGATGCCTATGGCTTGTCCCTGGTTTCCGTTCAAGTGTGGGGTGTTCTATGGGGAGGACTGAGCTTATGTAAGGCTCAGGTCGCTTTCTCGATCTTAACGAGTTTGACTGTTCTGAGTATCGGGATCACTTCATCCGCGGTAGCCGAAACCCTTACCGTTAATCGGGGCTCCAATGTTGCAGCCCACCTTCGCTAACTCAGCCTTCACAGAACGTTACCCTGCACGAGCTGATTGCCAGTCCACCTCATGCTGCGATCAGCTCGTTTCTTTATAGGGATGAGTTTTCTCCAACAAGCTCCTGACGACTGAGGAATTTTTCTCTCAGTCGTAGGCTTTTTTGCGGGGTCAATCATGGCTTACTGGCAATGACCCAACGACTGCATTAGTCTATTTTTCTACCTATATATTTCGTGCAAGTTTCTACCATGGAATGGCATGAATAATATTTTTATTTATAAATAAAACTCACGATTTTCTTGGATTGGAGCACGAACAACAGTCTTGAAGTCTTGTAATTCTGATGAGATCTAGCTTGTTTTTATGAAGCAAGTAGAATCTTGCTTTGTTAATCATAAATTAGCATGTTCTTAAACCACATTTTCTCTGCTCTTAAAGTTGGAATGAAACCCTAAGTCTGGGAAAGATTTTCAAGGTAATTATCTTTTGAGATTCAATCTTGTAAATCCTTTGAGGACGCTGAAATCTTCCTGGGTGAAGGCATTCTCTTTGCTGCTGCTGAGTTGTTATTTCAGGAGTATTAATATATTCGCCATACCTATGAATGTTCTAAGGGAGTCAATAGCGAGTGAACGGTTTGAGTTGACACCAGAAATATAGTTTCTCAACAAAATTTGTCTGGGCTTTTTTGATTGAATCCAGGCAAGCTGAATATCTTCAGGCTTTTTGAAGCAAAAGAGATTAGCTGAGTAGCAAGCACAACGAGACGGCAACTTGGCAGTTTTCTGGTGTTTGTTGATCTCAGCTTTTGTTGGTGTTGCTGATTTATGGAATTGTGCCTCTTCTTGTTAAACAAGGAAATTTACACATTATGAACAAAGGTAATAGCGTAATTTTCATTCATCCTGACGGCACTAGCCCGTCACATTTTGCTGCGGGTCGTTTTGCCTCCGTTGGACCTGATGGCAGATTGAACTGGGACCAGATGACCAGAGCTGGGGTCTATCTCGGTCATATGGACGATCAGATCGTCGCTACTTCTAATGGGGGTGCAGTGGTTCATGCCTACGGGATTAAATCCTTTTCGGGCAGTTATGGTTTAGACGAAAACGGAAATCCCTATACCGCTTTATCAGGGCGGCCAGGGACGACCATTATGGAAGAAGCCATTGCTGCTGGAAAGGCCACAGCAGTCATCAATTCTGGCTTTATTGCTGAACCTGGAACGGGTGTGTTTTTGGCCGATGCCCAAAGTCGGAGTGAAGTCGCTGAAATTACCGCAGAAATCGTTGAATCTGGAGTCAATGCCATTCTCGGGGGTGGCGAAATTCACTACCTTCCGACAGGCACAGTGGGACGATTTGGCCAAGAAGGCATCCGTGAGGATGGACGGAACCTGATCGAAGAAGCAGAGGGAATGGGGTATTCCGTTGTTTATACCCTAGAAGAATTGCAGAGTCTGCCATCAGACACAGAAAAAGTCCTAGGGATTTTTGCTGCCGAGGATACCTATAACGATCTGCCAGAAGGGGCATTGGCAGCAGAAGGGCTGGTGGATGAGCAGGGTGATCTCATTCTCTATGGCCAACCTGGGAATGAAAATCCGCCCACCGTTGCCCAAATGTTGGAGGCAACCCTCGGCCTAGAGCTGTTCAAGAATAACGAAAATGGCTCGTTTGTGGTTTTAGAAGAAGAAGGCACCGATAACTTTGGTAATAACAACAACGCTGCAGGGACGATTGAGGCTGTATTAAGAGCGGATGAAGCTATTGGTGTGGCTCAAGATTATATTGATAACGTTAATCCCAACACGCTACTCATTACTGCGGCTGATAGCGATGGGGGTGGTTTAGAAGTCGATGATGTCTCTGAGGAAACCGTGGGAACCACTGAGGTTCAGCCTCCCTTTGAGACCCCTATCCCCCTAGATGGTACGACAGGTGCTGACACGACTCCTTTTGAGACGGGGGCAGCGGATGCCAATGGTGATAATTTTCAATTTGGTGTGGGTTGGTCGGGTGTCCCCGATGTGGCAGGCAGTATTGTCTCCAAAACCTATGGCCTTAATGCTGAAAAGCTACCGGCCACAGTGGATAATACGGGCATCTATCGGTTGATGTATGAAACCCTATTTGATCAAGCCTTAGCTCCACCTTCAGGGGTTCCCGATAACATCACCCCACCGCCAGCACCGACTCAAGATACGGGTAATGTCATTTTTATTCATCCTGATGGCACTAGTCCATCCCACTATGCGGCAGCTCGGTTTGCCTCTGAAGGCCCAGATGGTCGGCTCAACTGGGACAACATGACCGATGCTGGGGTCTACCTTGGCCATATGGACGATCAGATTGTGTCTACTTCCAATGGCGGTGCGGTGGTTCATGCCTTTGGCATCAAACCCTTTGCCGGGAGCTATGGGTTAGACCCGAACGGTAATCCCTATACGTCTCTTTCTGGGCAGAAAGGGACCACTGTTATGGAAGAAGCGATCGCAGCTGGGAAACCGACTGCGGTGATTAATTCTGGCTTTATCGCAGAACCGGGAACGGGGGTGTTCTTAGCAGATGCGGACAGTCGTCGCGATGTCACCACCATCACCGCAGAAATTGTTGAATCTGGGGTGGATGTGATTATGGGTGGGGGTGAGATTCACTACCTGCCGGTGGGCACCGTTGGCCGATTTGGCGAAGAAGGGATTCGCGAAGATGGTCGTAACTTGATTGCTGAAGCTGAAGCGATGGGTTACACCGTGGTCTATACCCGAGAAGACCTGGAGAACCTACCTGCGAATACGGAGAAGGTATTGGGTATTTTTGCGGCGGAAGATACCTATAACGACACTTCTGAAGCCAGCTTAGTGGAAGAAGGATTCGTGGATGAGAACGGTGAACTGATTCTTTATGGCCAACCAGGGAATGAGAATCCTCCCACCGTCGCCGAGATGTTGGAGACGACAGTGGGACTGGACAAGTTCACCCAAGCTAAAAACGGCTTCTTTGTGGTCTTAGAAGAGGAAGGATCAGATAACTTCCCTAACAACAACAATGGTGCAGGCACCATTGAAGCCGTATTACGGGCAGATGCAGCGATTGGAGTGGCCCAAGAGTTTGTCAACAACGTCGATCCGAATACGTTAGTCCTGACGGCTGCAGATAGCGATGCCGGGGGGCTAGAAGTCGTGGACGTCAGTTCCGATAACGATACCGTTGGCACCCTTGGGGTGCAATCGACCCTGGCCTCCTTTGGGGATGAGGCGGATGGTATTCCAGTCCCACTAGATGGAACCACAGGAAATGACACCGCACCCTTCTCTACAGGTGCCCCCGACGCTGATGGGGACAATTTTGAGTTTGGATTGGGTTATGTCAGCACCTCCGATGTGGCGGGAAGTATTGTTTCCAAAGCTTACGGTTTAAATTCCGACTTGCTGACCTCAACCGTAGACAATACGGATATGTACCGGATTATGTATCAGACACTCTTTGGGGTCGCCCCTGAAGAGGTCAGTTTAGGTGGGCTAGAAGGCTTTGCGTCCCTACCTGCCGATACCTTGGTCGAAGGCCCGCCTGCGGGTAATGACGATGGCGAAGGTAATCCCATTGATGCCAACGGTCGCACGGGTCCCTTTGATGGACAGCCTGTTCAGGGGTTCAGCGGTGTCCAGTTTGCGGATAGTGAAGGCAGCTTCTGGTTCCTATCTGACAATGGTTTTGGTTCTCAAGAAAACAGTGCTGACTACCTGCTCAGACTGTACAAAGTTGATCCTAATTTTGCCGGTTCTGAAGGGGGTGATGGCAGTGTTGAGGTGGAAGCGTTTATTCAGCTCAGTGACCCCAAGGGTTTGATTCCCTTTGATATCCAGAATGGCGAGACACCAGAACGGTTGCTGACTGGAGCTGATTTTGATATTGAGTCTTTTGTGCTCGATAGTAAGGGCGATATCTGGATTGGTGAAGAGTTTGGCCCCTATCTGCTGCACTTTGATGCTAATGGAACCCTCGTGGATGCTCCCATTCCCACTCCCAATCCAGTAGACCTTAATACCCTTAACGGCCAAGATCCGCTTGTGATTGGTCACCGAGGCGCTAGTGGTGTACTGCCGGAGCATACCTTGGAGGCGTATCGAACTGCGATCGCACAAGGTGCTGATTTCATCGAACCGGACTTGGTAACCACCAAAGATGGCGTATTAATTGCTCGTCACGAACCGCTTCTAGACGATACCACCAACGTGGCTGAGGTCTTCGGCCTTGATCGACAATCCACCAAGTTTCTGGATGGGGTGGAAACCACCGGCTACTTTGCCGAAGACTTCACCTTAGACGAAATCAAGCAGTTACGAGCGGTGCAGTCTCGTGATTTCCGATCTCAAGCTTTCAATGGGGCCTTTGAGATTCCTACCTTTAAGGAAATCATTGAATTGGTGCAAGAGGTGGAAGCCCAAACGGGCAAAGCGGTAGGAATCTATCCAGAAACCAAGCATCCCACCTTTTTTGACTTACAGGGACTTTCCTTAGAAGAGAAGCTGATTGACACGCTCAAGGAAACTGGGTTTACAGATCCAAACCGCCTGTTTATCCAATCCTTTGAATTCCAAAATCTGATTGAACTGCAGAAACTGTTAGATGCAGAAGGGCTGGGGGATATTCCCCTGGTGCAGCTCTACGGCAACACCACCGATAGCGCGAATCCTGAGGAAACCTTTTCTGTTCCCTTTGATATCCGCTTTAACGTTCAGCAGCGGAACAACCTGACAGAAATTTATGGGCAAGACTTCCTAGATGCGGCAGAGAACCCCTTATCTGAGGACACCATCTACAGTGACCTCGATAGTCCTGAATTTCTGCAACTAATCAGTGAGCGGTATGCAGAAGGAGCGGGTCCCTGGAAAAATAACTTTTTGCTCCGAGAGGAACTAGACACTCCAGTAGATGGCAATGAAGATGGTGAAGCGGAGATTACCACCCAATTAACCGGCGAAGTCACCTCCTTTGTTGAGGATGCGCATGATGCAGGTCTTCAAGTTCATCCTTACACCTTGCGTAATGAAGAGCGCTTCCTAACCCTTAATCCGGATGGTACCCCCCAAACGCCTGAACAAGAAATTGAGCAATTGGTTGATATTGGCGTCGATGGTTTCTTTACCGATTTCCCCAATACGGGCGATCAGGTGCGAGATCAGTTAGTAGCAGATCAAGTGCGTTCACCCCAAAATCCAGAGGTTCAGTCCGGTGATGCCGTGGCTAATCTTCCTCGCTCCAATGGTTTTGAAGGTCTGGCCATTAGTCCTGATCGTCAAACCTTCTACCCGATGTTAGAGGGCACCGTAGAAGGAGATCCAGACGGTTCACTTCGCATCTACGAATTTGATGCAGCCTCTAGTGAATATCAGGGACTTCTAGGGCGCTATCAATTGGACGATGCCAGCCATGTCATTGGTGACTTCACCGTAGTGAATACTGATGAATATCTCGTGATTGAGCGGGACAACAACCAAGGGGAAGAGGCAGCCTTTAAGAAAATCTTTAAGGTGAATCTGTCTGAGGTCGATGAAAACGGGTTTGTTCTGAAGGAAGAGCTTGTTGATTTACTGAATATCAGAGACCCTAATGACCTCAATGGAGACAGCGACACTAGTTTTGAGTTTCCCTTTGTCACGATTGAGGATGTGCTTGTCTTAGATGAAGACACGCTTCTGGTGGCCAATGACAACAACTATCCCTTCTCTGTCGGTCGAGGACCAGATATCGACAATAACGAAATTATCCAGATTAAATTAGATGCCCCCTTAGATTTAGATCCACGGGTTGGGCTAGCAGGACTAGATCGTGTGGGCACCAGTGGTACAGCATTTGATACTGTTGAACCGGCTCAAGTCACTGGTCTGGAAGGCTACACCGTTGATCCTGTCTTTACGGTAGGTGAAACCTACGATAGCTATACACCACCAGGGATTCTGGATGGCCTCGGTGCCTTCGAACTGGATGACAGTACCGTGCGCATACTAGCCAATCATGAGCTAGTGAGTGAGGACGGCTATGGGTATACGCTGGCCAATGGCACTGAGCTAACAGGCGCTAGAGTCAGTTACTTCGATATTGACAAGACGAGTCGTGCAGTGGTTGGCACTGGCTTGGCCTATGACACCATCATTAATCGTGCGGGTGAAGTCGTTGATGACATTACTGACCTAGATGCTAGAGGCATCAATCGCCTCTGCTCCGCCCATTATATTGAAGCCGAGCAATTTGGAGAGGGACGGGGGTTAACAGATAGCCTCTTCTTTACAGGAGAAGAAGCCTTTGGAGGCACTGAATTTGTTCTTGATCCAGCGACCAATACCCTCCATGCTGTTCCCTGGATGGGACGAGCTGCCTGGGAAAATGTTACCGAGCTGGATACCGGCACCACTGATAAAGTTGCGTTACTGATCGGTGATGATCGTGAAGCAGCTCCACTGTTGATGTATGTGGGCACTAAGGACACTAGTGATGGTGCGGGTCTGCTGGAACGGAATGGTTTGGTTGGGGGACAGCTGTATGTTTGGGCGGCTAACAGTGGTGAAACTACACCAGAGGAGTATAGTGGCACCTTTGAGACTCTTGCGGGTAGCTGGGTAGAGATTCCCTTCCATGATCCGGCTCAAGCCGATACGGCTGTTGATTCTAACGCAGACGGTGATATCCAAGATAATTTAGGCTATGACAGCCAAGGGTTCGCCACTCAGGCTCAGCAGGATGCCCTGGCTAAGGCAGTGGGTGCCTTTCAATTCTCCCGTCCGGAGGATGTGGCCACCAATCCTGAAGATGGTGCTCAAGCTGTGTTGACCTCTACAGGGCGCGACAGCCGCTTTCCCTCGGATAGCTGGGGGACCACCTATATCATTGACGTGGGCTTTGGTGCCGACGGCACGCCCCTGACGGCGGCAGTCAATGCCATTTATGACGGGGATGATGCAGGTGCAGGGCAATTTGAGGGACCCGACTTTGGGTTACGGAGTCCAGACAACTTAGATTGGGCGGATGATGGTCATATCTATATTCAAGAGGACCGTAGCATTGATGATTTTGGCTTGGCTTCTGGCGAAGAAACCTCAATCTGGAAGCTCAATCCTGATTCGGGTGAGCTAACCCGTGTAGCTCAAGTGGATCGATCGGCATTGCCCCTTGGTCAATCGGATAGTGATTCGTCGGATCTGGGCAATTGGGAAACGTCCGGTATCTTAGATGTTTCGGAGTTGTTTGATGAAGCACCTGGTGACCTAATGATATTAGATGTCCAAGCCCATAGTTTGGTGGATGGGGTGATTGAAGATGCCAATTTGGTGCAAGGAGGCCAATTGGCCTTTTTAGAAGCGCCAGATGTGGCGTCCATCTGATCTGATGAATGAGTAACGAGAGGTGGTTTGAGTTATGCATCAACCTCTCGTTTTCTCTTGTTTAGGAGGTATCCATGTCTCAACAGCGAATCAGCAGACCCAAGCCGCAGGGGCTTCCCCAATGTTGGCCGAAGGGACGAGATGCCGGGTGCGATCGCATCTCTCAAGGCGTAACGATACTGGAATGGCCCCCATCTTTTCAGATCTTTCCTGACGCCAAAATCTTTGCTCTTGGCTCTTGCTTTGCTCGCAATGTGGAACGAGCACTCTTACCAAACCCAGATAACCAACATGCAAAAAAAGAGCTGATTAGCAGGGTGAGGTCGCCTGAAAATCAGCTCTTGCGTGTGTGAGGTTAATCGGTTCAATAGCGTTTTGTGTTCATGTCTCAGTTAGCGAAGGTGGGCTGCACCATTAGGCCCTCGCTGAACTACTTGTACAGGGTCTGAAGATTGAGCAGTTGCTGGGCGTACTGTATTGGGTCGAGCAATATGGGCGGCACCATGAGCACCTCGAACGACAATGTCAGGAAAGCCTTGGGCCGGGTTGTTGGGTCGGACCTGCGCATCATTAGGAATCTGGTCTACCTTGACAAGGTGAGTGGCACCATTAGGCCCTCGGGTAACAGTGGTGGTTTCGGCAGTAGCGGGCGAAAGGATACCTAATCCGAGAACGGTTAAACCGGCTAAGACAGCGATGTGATGAGTGCGTTCCATGTCTGTTCTCCAACTTCAATGCTTTTAATGTACGAGGCGGATCTGAAGCTGGCATGATGGCGATCTGGGTGAGTCCCGGTAATTTGCTGAATAGACGATAAAGGGTTGATGAGAATCCTGAGTAGCCTGATCGATCCACCGTGATTACCAGGATGTGACTAATACCTCAGTAATCTTTCCGCGTTTTTGAGGATTGGAGTTGATGGCCCGTGCCGCTTGAATCGAATAAATGTTGAAATCCTGATAAAGGTCGCGGATAAAAGAACAATCAGAATTTGATAGCATCACTTGCACCCCGCGCTGTGCTAATTCAGTAAAGACCTGGGCTAGCTTCGTTTGATCCTCTGCCGTAAACGCCCCTCGTGAATAGGCTGTAAAATCGCTCGTGGCACTGATGGGGTGGTAAGGCGGATCGAAGTAGACAAAATCTTGGGTTTGGGCAACAGCCAACATTGCCTCAAAAGGCTGCTGATAAATCTGAACCGGCTGGAGAACCTCAGAAACAGCTTTCAGCAGCACTGCATCACAAATTTTGGGTTTTTTGTAGCGCCCCATTGGTACATTGAACTGCCCTTTAGAATTCTCTCGATATAGACCATTGAAGCAGGTGCGATTGAGATAAATAAATCGAGCAGCACGCTCGGCTGGTGTGGATGGATTTAGGGCACGGATTTGGTAGTAGTAGTCATGACCATGCTGGTAGGCATGCTTTTCCAAATGCTCCAAAACATCATTGACCTGATCGCGAATGCAGGCGTAGACATTTACTAATTCAGGATTGATATCAGATAAAACAGCCTGCGTTGGCTGTAAATGAAAAAAGATAGCACCGCCGCCTAAGAAAGGCTCATAGTAGGCGCGAAAATGCTGAGGGAAGTAGGGGTTGTATTGAGTGATTAATCGACCTTTGCCCCCTGCCCATTTGAGAAACGGACGGGCGGGAGATCGCGCTTGAGTCGGTAATGGACTAGGCATTAATGGGCAACCCTATGGTGTAGACGGTTCAGGCTTTGGGTTAAGATCAATCCTGTGAATCCGAGAAATCAATAATATATATCGACTAATTAACTATGGGTGACTTTTTTAAGAAACTCTCCTCGTATCCCAGATTTTTTCTGGCGATTGTCGTTGGGGTATTTTGGACCTTACTCAAGCCCCTGCAAGGATTTGCCAAGAATCCGGTCACTGGCATTGCTGCCCTGGGTGTGATTATCGGGGGCTTTGCATTTCTCAGCTTTACCCTCAGTGCCATGATGGGGTTGACTCCAGTAAACTAGGCGTTGGGGAGATAACTGATCTGTTAGCGGTTTCATCTCATGGGAGATGGAGGAGTAAAAACAAATGGCTACAGGACGACGGGTTTCTCGCGTTGCCGAATTAATTAAACGCGAGGTCAGCCAAATGTTATTGCATAGCATCAAAGATGATCGAGTCGGATCCGGGATGATTAGCGTGACAGCTGTGGATCTATCGGGTGATCTCCAACATGCCAAGATTTTTGTCAGCATTTATGGCACCGATGAAGCTAGAGCAGAAACAATGGCCGGTTTAGAATCAGCCACGGGTTACGTTCGCAAACAATTGGGACATCGCATCCATCTTCGCCGTACTCCAGAAGTCATTTTTTGTGAAGATCGCTCTTTTGAAGAAGGCAATCAGGTGCTGTCGTTGCTTCATAAACTCGATCATGAGCGCCAGAATAAGCCTGCTGCCTCAACCGAAAAGCCTCCTGTCGGATTTTTAGACGCTGATCTCTAGTGGGATGAACTCTTGACTCATTTATTGCCAGAGCCAGATTACCTGTCTTTGCCAGAACAAGTTGCTCAAATGTTGGTCGTCCGCGCCTCCGGCTACCTATTCGATCATCAAATTCAATATCCCAGTTGGGAACCCAATGCGGAGGTGCTTCGCCATTGGCTCACTGATTTAGGCGTGGGTGGGGTGATTTTGCTCGGCGGTAGCGCTGGAGAGATTGCCTGTCGCTGTCAACAACTGCAAGAGTGGTCCGCAATCCCCCTGTTTCTAGCGGCGGATATTGAGGAAGGCGTCGGACAACTTTTTTCGGGGGCAACCTGGTTTCCTCCGCCTTTGGCTCTCGCAGGGATGGTTCAATCGGGAGCGACCATCGAGCAGGTTCAACAATCCGCTCAGGCCATGGGCGCTTGGACAGCTCAAGAAGCCTTAGCCATCGGTTTGAACTGGGTATTGGCTCCAGTGGTGGATGTGAATAACAATCCCCAAAACCCAGTGATTAATGTGCGGGCGTTTGGACAAACACCAGAACTAGTCAGCCAATTATCTACAGCCTTTATCCAAGGAGCCCAGCCCTACCCAGTCCTGACAACCGCTAAGCATTTTCCGGGACATGGCGATACGGCCACGGATTCTCATTTAGACTTGCCGGTGATTCCCCATGATTGCGATCGCATCCATAAAACCGAATACCTCCCCTTCCAGGCGGCGATTGCAGCCAATGTGGATGGCGTGATGAGCGCCCACTTATTGATACCCGCCTTAGACCCTCAGTATCCCGCTACGCTGTCTGCCAAAATTCTGACGGGAGAACTTCGCCAAGCCTTGAGGTTTGACGGCCTGATCGTCACGGATGCACTGGTGATGGGAGCGATTGCCAATCAGTACGGTGCCAATGAAGCAGCGGTGTTAGCAGTAGCCGCTGGGGCCGATGTGCTGATGATGCCTGCGGATCCGCCAGGTGCGATCGCTGCGGTGTGTGCAGCCGTGGAGCAAGGACGGATTCCCTTAGCGCAAATCGAAGCCTCAGTGGAGCGAATTTGGCGAGCCAAACGGAAAATCACAACCTACGCAGTCGAGGATACGAGCTATCAACATGCTTGGGAAACGCAACCCCCTTCGCATATTGATTTGGATCGACTAGGAACGAGGGAGGCAATTGCCACTGCTACGACGATTCTCAAAGACTCCAATGTGATTTATGGCCAGATCACCACTGTTCCTGAGCGTGCCCGCACTTTAATTGTTGTAGATGATTTATTAGACTGCACCTTTTTGGGACGCAAAGCGCCCGCAATTGATCGACTGCGAAAACAAGGCTATCAAGTTCAGATTGTGGATGGCAATACACCCGAGATGACTGGGGCAGAGACCGCACCCCAACCCACATTTTTGCAGTTATTTATCCGAGGCAATCCGTTTCGGGGTAGTGCCCAGTTGAGTAGTAAAGCCCAAGCGTGGTTTGAGTTTTTGGTGAGCACAAATCAATTACAGGCGCTGGTCATCTATGGGAGTCCCTATGCCCTAGAGCAGTTCCAACCTTTGCTGCCAGCGGGTATTCCCTACGCCTTTAGTTATGGCCAGATGCCAAGGGCGCAAGCATTAGTCTTGGAGCAGCTTTTACCCGATTAGAGGCTCGCCAGATTAGGGGCTAGGCTTGCATGAGATTAACCTGTAGAGAGCTTAGAAGCATGTCATACGGAACCCAAGAGTACGCATTGCCATGTAACGACAAGGTGCATTCTATTTGTACATGGGGTTTTGCGTTTCTTCCTCTGTCGGGTCTAGTAACTCCAACCTCTCGCGTTTGAGACGCAATTTCGCTCTTTCATATTCAATTTCTAGGAGACTGGCACAATCGAGACGGCGAGGTGCACCGAGTGGAACATTCACCATCACAAATCCTCCAAAGTTATCTCCCTTCTCTGAAGTAGCAGAAGAAAGACCATAATCCTCAGAAGAACGCGTATCGCCATAAACGCCCATGCTGAGGTTCGCTCTCCCCGATGTATTTTGGGTACACACGGTTCCATCTGGAGTAGAAATAGATTCTTGAGAAGTCCTACCACTCACTGTGGGGAAATGGAATGATTGGGCATGCACAACAGTGCCCCATTGGGCAACGCCTACCACAATCCATACTGCTAACGTTAGTCTTCTCCCCATGTTAGGTTTTCCCTTACCTATTTTTGCTTAAGATTGACCCGAGAACAGGCCCGGGCACGAATTCCTAGCTTGTGGCTCGTACTGCTGCCTGGGTGGATGATGGTGGGCTCTGCGGGGGATGTGCAGACAAAGAAGGTCCGATCAGACCCACTCATGTCTGCTACAGCATTGACCCGCCGAAGTTTTCCAGAGCGTAGAGTGACTTTTCTGGCAGATAAGCGAATGCCCTGTTCAATTTCCATGGACGGTACGCCATCTGCTGTCATTGCCACTGGATCTACGTAAAACTGGCCTGTTTTTTTAGTGGGGTTGCCCACCTGAACAGAGAAAGTAACCTGTTGGCTGATGGATGTACGATTAATTGCCCTCGGTGCGATCTGTTGTGCAACCAAAAAGCTTGAAAGTAGTGCTTCTATCATTAGTAGCTACAAGTTACGTCGTAAATCACAGTGTAGGATCCAGCTGTAAATGCTCCACCACTTGTGGTGGCACTTGAGTGTAGAGTGCCCGTATTTAGACCTGGAGCTGCAAGCGTCTCTGAATGGTTATTGCTATTATCAATTGTTACTTCGGATGTTGTATTATCACCCGAAAAGCTAACTCGATAGGAAAAAGTAGGGGTGCCTAAATACCCAGATACGAGTGGGAAAAAGTTAGCAGGAGGCGCAATTGTTACAATTGCATTAGGTGCAGTATTCAAAACAGTAAAGGTGCTAGCAGTGCCTTCTTCAAAGCTAGGGTTATTAGGGTCAGTCGTATCATAGGTCATGGTTCCAGGTGTTCCAGGTGTAACAACACAAGTATCAAGTACTGTTGCAGTTAGAGGAACCTCAGCTGCATTAGCTGAAGCTGGATATAAGACTAGAGATAATGTGGATATCCCTAAGAGTAGTGAATTTAGATTCTTCATTGGGATTTACTGACCGTTGATTTTTAAGTATTTAATCTTTGAAAAGAATATTGATTATTTCTATTTTTAAGACTTAAGTTATTTCTTTGTTGAATATATCAGCTTTATCCGTAGTGTTAATCAGTGATACTACGGATAAATTATTCAAGGTGTATATATTGTGTTTGACTTTATATATAAGTATTATTTTGTTTTTATGAAAACTATTTATACAGTAAATTCGAATTGTTTGTATAATCGATTTTGGGCGCGCTTTACTTTCCCAAAAGCAAAGTAAATTCTCTGGTATTACATGCTTTAACCACGACCCAATCAATGGTTCTCAGTACAGTCTGAACATTCTCTCAAAAGATGAAAATCTTCCGTCGTTCTTTCCATAATTCCAAAATATATTTTTTACTGAAATCTATATTATTAAGGACTTATAGATGTTTTTAGGATGATTTGCAGGGGAGCGTGTCACCTTTTTGAGAGAAACATAGAGTCACGCTGTCGATTGAGATAGGTACAGCGATAAGCCAGGACCTTAGAGACATGCTGGTGCGAGAAATGGGCTTCACAAGCGACTCGCACCAGATCTACAGGGATCTCCTCTGCTTGAGAGTAACCATAGGAGGCATCCGCTCTTGATGGTCTGATCAATCTTCCCTGGCCACAGCAAGGTTTCAGCTTGCTGCAACTGTTTGAGTGACCCACCGTATGCAAATTCTCCATCCAGTGAAACCAGTCTAGGATCTGTGCTTGTTCTGTTAAGAGTCCCATCTGTTGGTAGAGTTCCCAGATCCCAGCATGACTATCGCCAAGACAGTAAACCTTGGACGCAAACTGGAATCGATTCACCGCCAGACGTAGGCAGGCATTGTCTTGATCAGAGGTTAGGTCGACTCTTTAACTTTTTAAGGTCTGTCGATATTCTCCGGCCTCCGGTGGGCTAACTTGGTCGATAAAAAAACCATCTGTGGAGATACATCAGGTTAGAGTTGCGTCCGAACGGTAGATTGAATCTCTGCTAGGATATTCATCGGCAAAGATTGAGCTTGGGAGTCTTAATACAGCAGTTCTGAAGTGCGTGTGACGCAGGCTTTGAATGTTTGTTTTTCTGCTGGTGTTATAGCGAATAGGAGCGATCATTTCAATAGCAAGTATCATTTTCCTCTCAAAAAAGTGGCACGCTCCCGATCTACAGTCTTGGTTGGCCATAAAATTTTAGTGGTTATTTGTACAAAAAATTTGGTTCTGATGTTATGACGATTGGTGATATTGATTATTTTGTAATTTTGATATCGAAAACCAACTATATAAGCTGTGAAGATGCTTAGTTTTTTCTCTTAGATATATATATGAAACTCTTTGAAGTTGGATTCTTTTTAGCTTATGCTTATTCATTCTGATAAGCCATTGACACTCATATCTACAAGGCATACTTGATCAATATGATTGAGTCTAGAAGCTTAATTAAAAATATGCTCAGTCTAAGGAAATAGTATTTTATGGAGATGAAATATGAATGGCAGCAATCCTATGAGACATAGGGGCATTATTTTGACTGATCGGTCTCCACTCATTTGAGAGTATTGCTGTTTAGGGCTACCTAGTTTAAAGTTTTGAAGCCTATTAAGATGCGCATTATGTAGGTGCACAAACTTTTTTAGCGTGCATGGATGGATGTGAACATCAAAATTAAACTAAATTTGTAGATACTAAGGCTGAGACAAAAGACATCGCTATGGCAACCTATCAACAGCCCGCGTTAAAGATATATCGACAGCAGTTTCCGGCCTTAGCAAACAAGCTCTATTTTAACTATGGTGGCCAAGGCCCTCTCCCTCAACCTGCCTTAGCGGCAATTCAGTCTGCCTATACTCAAATGCAAGAGCTTGGCCCGTTTACCGGGGGGGCATTGGCTTGGATGACGGAAAAAGTGGAGGAAACTCGAGGTGCGATCGCAACTGAACTCAACGTTTCCCCCAACACCATCACTCTGACAGAATCGGTCTCTAGTGGCTGCAATATTGCCCTGTGGGGCATCCCCTGGCAACCCGGTGATCATCTCTTACTCTCAGACTGTGAGCATCCCAGTGTCATCGCCACCTCCCAGCAGCTAACCCATCGCTTCGGGATTGAAGTCTCGACCTTTCCCTTGATGGCGACCCTGAATGGTGGCGATCCCACTGCCGTGATGATGGCGCATTTACGACCCAATACTCGTCTAGTAGTGATCAGTCATATTCTGTGGAATACAGGTCAAGTTTTACCGTTGGCAACGATGGCTCAAGCCTGTCGGCAAGCCGCTCCCGCTGCCGCTATCTTAGTGGATGCCGCTCAGTCTGTGGGAGTTTTACCCCTGAGCCTGGATGAGCTGGATGTCGACTTCTATGCCTTTACAGGTCATAAGTGGTGGTGTGGCCCTGATGGGTTGGGTGGACTGTATGTTCGACCAGCCGCTTTAGACAATTTAGAACCCACCTATATTGGCTGGCGTGGGATTGAGATGAATGCCCAAGGTAAACCCACAGGTTGGAAACCCGATAGTCGTCGCTATGAGGTGGCCACATCTGCTTTTCCCCTCTTTCCGGGGCTAACAGCAGCAATTCATCTGCTGCGAGAATGGGGGACACCGACCGAGCGCTATCACCGGATTTTGCATCTCAGCCAAATATTATGGGAAATGCTGAGTACCATTCCTAAAATTACTTGTTTACGAACATCTGCGCCTGAATCTGGTTTAGTGGCCTTCCAAATCGAAGGCCTCAGCAATCATCGTCCCTTTGTCCAACAGCTAGAGAGCCAAAACATCATGGTGCGCTTGATCGCCGATCCCAATTGTGTCCGAGCTTGTGTCCATTACCTGACCTTAGAGTCTGAAGTGGAACAACTCGTCCAAGCCATTGAGCAAACCCTGGATTAATTGTAATTTTAGTCTCCCAATTAGTTTTGAAGGAGCACAATATGCCCAGTCAGACAATGGATTCAATTCCAACTCTCTTCCACAGCCGTTTAGCAACGCTAGAGCATCTTTTGCAGACCGCTCAGACGCATTTTAGAGATGACGAATCGTTTCTGCAAAAGCGCATTGTGGCTGATATGCTTCCTTTTGGTACCCAGATTGCGTTCACTTGCAATCAACCTCGCAACTTTGCCCTCTGGTGTGAGGGTAAACCTGTGAATAATCTTGATCCAGAAGTCACCTCCCTCGCCCAAGCCTATAAGCACATCGCTAATACTCAAGCAATGCTGGTGGGTGTTCAGGTTGAAGACAAAAAACTCGCTGAAATCATGCGGATTGACTTAGGGGATAGTCTCTATCTCGAACTATTGGGTAGTGCTTATATCAACGAATTCCTCTTACCCAACTTCTACTTCCACCTGGTCACGGCTTACGACATTCTGCGGATGGTAGGTGTTCCCATTGGCAAACGGGATTACATGATGCACTTAGTTCCTTTGGTTCAGCAAGGATAAAGCCGACGGTATCGAATGTGGGTATTGACGAATGCCTATTTTAAGAACGTGACTGATTTATTAAGGGGGTATTCGCCAGCCTTGTTAGGATGGGAAAAATCCCTAGGGAGGCAGTCGATGATTCCCATTCGTGGTGTTTATGAAGTCGCTATCCGAGTCCGCGACCTTGCTATTGCAGAGGCTTTTTATTGTCAGCTCCTTGGCCTGAAAGTGGGGCTTCGCGATGAACGGCGGAACTGGTTGTTTCTTAGAGCTGGGGAAACTTCTGGGATGATCGTTTTGCAAGAAGACCAGGGTCACTGGCCCACCCAACACTTTGCGTTCACTGTTGGTGAATCAGAGATCGAGCAATCCGCACAGCAGCTTCGTGCACAGGGCATCGCGCTGGATGGCCCCATCATCCACGACTGGATTCCAGCAAAGTCAGTTTACTTTGAAGACCCTGATGGTCATGCGCTTGAGCTTTGTGCTGTGCTTCCCAAGGCTGTCTAGCTCGAACACTTGTCAATTCCACCCTTATGATGCATCTCGTTAAATCGCACGTGTAATGTTGCTCAGTTCAGTGGAGACGTAGAGAATGGCCTATCCAATCCAGTGTCAATGTGGAAACGTTCAAGGGAGTATTGATGAATCTGCATCGATCCATCGGGTAACTTGTTACTGTCGGGACTGTCAGGCTTTTGCCCACTTCTTAGGCAGAAGTGATGACATGCTCGATCACCGCGGTGGCCTGGAAATCGTTCAAATGCTCCCGAAACATATCTCTTTTGCTCAAGGAACAGAATATTTGGCCTGTATGCGGCTAACAGAATCGGGGTTATTGCGTTGGTATGCTAATTGCTGCAACACCCCCATTGGTGCTACCTTACCGAGCCATACACTGTCATTTATGGGTGTGGTTCATAATTGCTTGAAAGCTTCTGGCGTCAAACTAGATGATATTTGCGATTCTAAAGGCGTAAACGTCAATACGGCGAATGCCAAAGGAGACCCTAAACCTAAACAAACTGGGCAAGTGAAAACGATTCTTCGGAATCTGCGGATGATCTTGAAGGCACGCATTGATGGGAGTTACCAACAGACCCCCTTCTTTGAGGTTGACTCTGGCATGCCCATCACCAATCCCAAAATCTTGAATCCTCAAGAATACGAAGACCTCATGAACTCTGTTTAAGAGATCTCCCAACTCGTCATAGCGGTCAATCAATCGAGTCTACTTTGGAAGTCTTATTTCAATTCATTCCTTTCCAATGACGAAACAACCTACAAACGCCTACGATCAATATCACGCGCATGTCTATTTCGATGCCCACTCTGTGGAGATGGCATCTTCAATGTGCCACCAGGCAGGCGAGTTATTCGATATTCAAGTGGGGCGAGTTCATCAAAAGTTAGTGGGGCCACATCCTCGATGGAGCTGTCAGCTTTCCTTTAGTAAGGCTCAGTTTGATCAATTGATTCCGTGGCTGGACGATCATCGGGATCATTTAACGATCTTTGTCCATGCACTGACTGGCAATGATCTCGCCGATCACACCACCCATGCATCCTGGCTAGGCGACCCTGTACCCCTGAATTTATCCGTCTTCGGAGTTGAAGGATTGGTTGCTGACGTATCTTCTTGAATCATTTTATTGATGTGTAAAGCATGTAGGACGCCTATCCAGAGCAGTCCCAGAGTTTGGGTTGCTGATGTTGGGGGAACTGAGATGTAGCGTCCACCCTACTGATGTTCAATCTGAGTTTGGGGTTTTAGTGCTACACAGATGCGATCGCACTCACTTCCCGATAGGGCTGATCCACTAAAAATGTTTCGGCCTGCATGGCATTCATCGGACGGGCAAATAAGAAGCCTTGAATATAGCGGCAACCCAGCTCCGTCATAATCTGCAATTGTTCTAGAGTTTCTACCCCTTCAGTCACCACTTGCAGATTCAACGCATCGGCCATGGCAATTATGGAGCGAATCAACTCTTTGCTTGCCGGGCTTTCTGCCAGGTCTCTGACAAAATTTCGATCAATCTTAATGCCGTGGATGGGATACTTGGCGAGATAACTCAGGGAGGAGTATCCCGTTCCAAAGTCATCCACAAAAATGCTAAATCCCAGCTCGTTCATTTCATTGAGATTCTTCATCACCAGTGCTGAATCTGCAAGCAAGTAACTCTCCGTAATTTCCAACACAACGTCGTGGGGGCTGATACCGGATACATCGATGGTGCTGAGGAGGAAGGGGATAATATCGGATCGCTCCAGCTGGCCACAGGAAAGATTGACATTAAACTTCTGTTGAGGGCGGGTGATGCCGCTAGCCCGCCACTGACGAAACTGTTTACAGGTTTGCTCGAAAACAATTCGGTCGATATCTATCACGAGTCCTAATTCTTCTGCCAGGGGAATAAAGCGACCGGGCGAGATCATGCCCTTGTCGGGATGAATCCAGCGCACTAGCGACTCAATCGAGTAGATGTCGGACTGATGGGTGTCAACAATGGGTTCAAAATTGACGCAGAACTGTTTCTCCCGCACAGCGGTTTCTAATTCTCGTTCCAGTTCCAAGCCTTCTAAATACTCTGTCCGCATTCTTTCGTCGAAGAATTGATAGCAATTTCCCGTTGCTTTAGCGCGATGCATGGCAATATCAGCATCCCGAACGATGTCATCAGCGGATTGATAGGATGCATCCGCTAAGACGATACCAACACTCGCCGCCATGGAAATTTCGGTCTCGCGGATGCGCAGGGGTTGAGCAAAGGTAGCCGTGATTTGCTGGGCCAGTTTGTAGGCGTCAGCGACCGTCAGCGGACCCGTTAGCAGCACGAATTCGTCACCCCCCAAACGAGCCAGACAGGTTGCATCGCCTGCCAACGTGGATAAGTGATTGGCAACCTGAATCAACACTTTGTCACCCATAAGGTGACCAAACCGGTCGTTAATTTGCTTAAAACGATCAAAGTCGATAAAGAAAAAGCACAGCCCCCTATCTGCATCCGTGCCGAGCTGAGCTACACACCGATTTAACTCCCGCATCAATTGGTTGCGATTCGCCAACCCCGTTAAGTCATCGTGGGTGGCATCATATTCCAAGCGCTTATTGATTTGTTCGAGATGGAGCTGGGCGGCTTGGAGTTCAGCAGTTCTTGCCTGCACGAGGTTCTCTAGTTCCCGCTGATGCAAGTCTGCCTGGGCTAAACGTAAACTCGATTCACTCTTGAGATCTTCGTAGGCCTGCTTGAGTTTAAGCGATGTTGACTGTACAGACTGTTCTAACAGTTCGCGATTGGCCGTGAACTCTTGGATAGTTTGATTGACCGCTAAGACAAAATTGGTCCAGCCGGAAAGAGTAGGAACTTCATCCGCCGTGACCCCTTGCCGACGCATCAGCCGTTTAAGCATGCGGCTAAGTGCACTAGACCGATGGTCGGGAACAGGTTGGATAGCCATGGTCAATCCCTAATACTCTCGTATTAGCCCCATCGTGATGGTCTCGTTATGCACCTGTGGCGGCCCTGATGAGGTCGTTGAAATTTCGCCGAAGGCATACATGCCAATTTGATGAATCCCATGCCCCAAGCCATCATAGGCAAGGGCCGCTTCTTCCCTCGTCTTCTCTAGCAAGACCGTGCGCCGACCCGCACAGCTGACACAAATGGCTAAGGCATTGTTCTGGGGCAGGATGGTTTTGCTCTTCATGCGCTCGACCGCTTCGTCAACCCCATCCAAAATGTCGTCTGCAGTGGTGGTCATCACTTGAACCGTCACGCCTTCAGGAATATCCCCTGCCAATTCAATGGCTCCAGAGGCTTCATCAAAGCGGTTGACATCGCGAACGATTTGCATTTCTAGACTGGGTAGCCGAATCGTCAGGGGGTAGCGAGTCGAGGACTCGTGCAACCCAAATCCGACTTCGTTACCCACCTGTCGCTGGTACACATCATGGGCAGGTTCGCCATCGAGTTCGTATAACGTTCGACCGACGGTTCGCGTCGCCTGACATTCGGCTCCGATCAATCGCCATCCGCCTCCAGTGGCTCGGGTCAGTTCTACCCGATTCCCCACAAAACCGACGGCACAAGCCTGCAATCGTTGCAGTTCGCCATCGCAAATCATCCAGGTGTCATCCAGGGTATGGCCGCTTGCCAAACCGCCAGCAATGGTCACTTCGGGTGGTAACCGTTCTTGCAAACCTCGCACTAGCTCTGTGGCTTCTGTCGTCACACCATCCGCAAAAATCAGCACCCCTTTAAGGTCAGGATCCGTCAATTGTTCGCCCAACTGTTGGCCTGCGGTTCGAGAGGTTTCGAAATTATTGACTGCTGCAGCGGACAGTCGGATTTGGGTAGTCTCAAAACGGATGATACCGACTGCGATCGCACCTTCAAGTAACGATCCATCACAAATCACGACTGGCGAACTACAGCCGATAATCTTGGATTCTGGAAAATAATTGCAGATTTCTAGCAATGGCTCGGGTGAGTCCCAGTATTCATGAGCCGCGAATACAACAACCAGGGTATTTTCAGAATCTAAGTCTGGAAAAGGTTTCGACCAGCCGTTATTCTGAGCGTAACTCAAGGTTTCGGTCGTCTGTTCTTCGATATCTAAAGGCGAAAAGGTTCTCATTGCTGAGCATTACTGACGTTAGCCGATCCTATCAACCAGCTTACTCCAATGACAAAGGCCCTTCATCCATCCGACACACTATTTTTATAGACCAGCACCACAGACCGTCGTTATCCGCTTGTCGAAGCCCCTCAGCCAAAGCGGATCGACCCAAACATCAGGGATCTTATCGATCAGCTGTTGCTGGAGCAGATACCTTTAATGGGTATTGCCAGAGTGTGTGATGTGCCAAAAAGCTAGTAGTTTGGAGGTTTGTTCACCCCTACAATGCATCCTTACTAGCATTAAGGCGACCTCCATAGTCATCGCTTTTGCCTGTGCCAGATTAGAACAGGTCGAGTATCGAAATCAATGCTGAGGCGATGAGGGTATATCAGGTCTGTAGGCTTTGGCCTAGTTCATATTCATGCATTAGAGACGGTGTTGTATCGAGAGTCCCGTGATCTCCAATGCGGCTATGGATGCTGCACCCTGAATAGTTTGCCGCTTTTTAAGAACGTCTTCTAGTGCGTTTTCGATAATTTGCCAATCAAAGTCTTGAAAGATATCCATATCTTCAATGAGTTGTAAGGAGTCGTGCAGGGCGGGGACAGGATCGTCTAGATGGATGGCTTGTTGTAGGCAGCGCTGCAAAATACTCGTCATTTGATGCTGCTCGCTTCGCTCCGCGAAAGTTAGGGCTCTGGGTTTGTTGTTCATATAGAGATCGAAAACCCTTGAGTGGGCGATGAGGGGAATGGGGGTTAAAACGTCTTGGAATTTGTGAAGTGAGATTTTAAAGAAGACCTAACCGGACCTTATACATATTTTATATGGGTCATGTGCTCCTACTCAAAACTTGGCTCGTTGGTCGTCAATCATAGGGAGCTGGCAATGGTTTAGTGAAGGAAATTGACCATAAAGTTTAAACGGCTTCTTCCACTACACAGCGAAACTCTTCCACTTCATCGTTATATTCAATATCCATAACTGCTTCAACATTTTCATGGGGACGAGGAATGATGATCCAAGTTTCGAGCAAACCACCAGACGTTTTATTGACCGCTGCTATCCCAGCATCCATAGCCATCCTGACCGCGGAAACATCACCTCGTATATTCACCGTAAAGCGTGCACTACAGGACTGAATAAGACTGACGAAGGTCACGTGGCCAGCTTTCACCATCGCATCGGCTGCAGCTAAAGCAGGGGGGAATCCTTTGGTCTCTAATGCTCCAACTGCCTGTGGCATGATGTTTGTCCTAAAACATTACTGTAACAGGGTTAGAGACAAATTTTTCAAAAGCGCTTGCCCCCCAAATCAGACGGCTCTAAACGGATACTCAAAGGTCAAACCGATAGAACGATCAATTTAAATTTTGACCAGGGAATATGAAGTTATGACCTGCATAAAGCATCACCTAAGAAGTGTTCCTATCTTTTCTTGACTGACATTCAATCACAACGTCGTTGAAGTCAGATGCAGCAACAGTGACGCTAGCGATCCACTATCGATGAAAGCAATTTTTAGAGTCATCTTGTCTCTCATCTGCAAAGTATCAATAGAATGTTATGCATCAAGAGGATTGGGCTTACTTTTATCGATGAGCTATAACAGTCGCAGACTTCACCTATAGTAGTGAAAAATTATTGAGCCACAATTGGTTGCTGCGGGTAAACGACATGGCTAACAAAAACGAGAAACTTGAAGTCGAAAATATTAATGTTCCCGGTCAGGTGACTCGGGTCAATGCAGCCAAATATTCAGCGATGAAAGTGGCATTGCTACACATCCTGCCCAATCAGCCACCGGGTCTGACCCAAAAGGAGATTCAGCAGCAGGTTAAACCGCATCTTCCTGATGATCTGTTTCCTCAGGGGCAAACGTCAGGATGGTGGGCGAAAACGGTGCAGTTGGATCTGGAGGCCAAAGGAAGTGTCGTCCGCGAAAAGACTAAACCTTTACGCTGGCACAAGCTATAGCTGTCACCCAATTATATGGACCCCAAAGTTTCATGGACAAAGACATCGTCGCGAACCATATCAGGTCTGCGTTTGCTGAAGTGACGCTGGGTGAAGGTATTGGTTTATGGCAAGCCCAAGCCATCGACGATTATGAAACTGAGGCAATACAGAAGCGAAATCGCGACAAGGACGAGAAAGAAAAATGGCATCGACTGAGCTATGAGGATTTACAGAGATGTCACAGCAGCCTGTCTTTTTTTGATGCAGAGGGAATGAGATTTCATTTGCCTGCCTATATCGTGGCCAGTCTATACAATCAGGTCAATGATCCGCTGTTTCATTTAACGCAGCTAGATGATTACGCAAAATCTAAGTTAACGGCACTCAATACCGTGCAAAGACAAGCCATCGTGATGTATCTGGAGTGGTGCCTGGATCGAGACGAATATGAATTTGACCACCCAGCTATTCGGATGGCACTCAGTGAATATTGGCAGCCTTAATCTAATAAGAGCAATACACTCGCATTGCTTAATATAGACACCAGAGAATTCTGCCACACTTGGAGTGAACTGCTTTTCAAAGTTCTTCGCAAGATAGCACTGTTAGTCCAGCGCTCTGATATTCGTTGATTCCTATCAGTAAAGAAGCATCCATGCCATGTACTTATCTGCCAATACAATATCCTGTAACTTATTGCTGCTAGTGGGATTAAAAGGATCTGGGAAAACATTTGTCGGTGGTGTTTTAGAGAAACATCTAGCGGTAAAGTTCTTAAGGGTTGAACCTATATTTATTGAGTTACTTCAGCAAGACCCAGAGCTGTCAGGTGTTCCGCTGGAGAAAAAAGGATTCCAAATCGTGTTAAATCAGTTAGATGAGTTAGCTCAATCTCATTCCACGCTCTGTATTGAGTCAACCGGCACAGCTCATACCTTTCCAGAGCTATTAACTGCCCTGTATCAAGGCTTCCGTGTGCTCACTATTCATATGAAAGCTCCCTTGGATACTTGTATTGCGCGAGTCCTGACGAGGGATGCATCAGCCCATATTCCTGTGTTAGACCACAGATTAAACGAAATTAATGAGCGGGCGCTGCTAGTGAATCTTCCCTGGGATTTAGAAATAGATAACTCTCAGTTTCTGGATGAGCTGGCGATTGTCGAGGCAGTGAGGGGGATTTTAGCACCGTAATCGGTCCAGCACCAATGCAATCACAATTTGAGTCTGTCATTGAGAACCTCGACTTGCTTCGAATCCTCCAGGACTTTAATCCCTGTGTCATTGGTACACCACCATTGGGTATCGATGTCTCTACGAGTGATATTGATATTGCTTGTTCAGCGCAAGATCTATCGCTGTTTCGCAGATGTTCTCATGAGAATTTTGGCAGGTTCGATGACTATCGGTGCTATGACTTTGCCGCTCAGAATTTACCTTCAGTGATGGTTCAATTCAATTCTATGGGATGGCAGATCGAATTATTCTGTCAAGCTATCCCGACGGAGCAGCAGTGGGGCGTTCGCCATTTCCGAATAGAGCAACGCCTACTTGAACTGGAGCCAAACCTTAGAATTGCAGTACAGCAGCTCAAACAAAGGGGCATCAAAACGGAACCTGCTTTTGCCCACATCCTTGGGTTAGCAGGCGATCCTTATATTGCCTTGTTGGAACTGGAACAGATTGGCCATCGTACCTTGAAACACCTCATCCACACCAGACTCCAGTGAAGTCCTATGGACAACGACCTTAAACTCAGATGCCGTAACACGCTCCCCGATACACCACGATGGGTGGAAACCCGTGACCTTCTATCCTGGTCAGGGTCTTTATATATGGGTGAAGATTTCAGGAACTTCGTCGTCTGGAGTGAAGAAGATGACCTGGGTGCCATCGTCGGCGAACCTGCCCCAAAGGCAATGCATCAGGCAGTCCAAGATTGTGAAGACGTGCTAGCGTTTCCAGAAAATATCCGTTACGTGAGAGAACATCTAAAGCATATCAACGTAGAACAAGCGACTCTTTTCCAAGCCTGTGCTGGAACTATACCTGAGCCTAGCTACCCTTGTCGTTGGCTAACCAGAGAAGAAGTCACGTCCTTATCGCACCTGCAGGCTGAGTTAAGACATGAGCTAGCTGATGTGGCAGCAGAGGGCAAGGAAATTTTGGCGGCCCTCGACGGTGATCTCCCGGTTGCTTTTGTCTACATTGCCTCCGAAACTGAGACGCTTTGGGATATCTCCATTGATACGGTCGAAACACATCGTCGTCGGGGTTTCGCCTCTGCCGCAGTCTTAACCATGATGCGCATCATGACTCAACGTTCCAAAACAGCAGTATGGGGAGCAGTCCACAGTAATATCGCATCGCTGAATTTAGCTCGCAAGTTAGGTTTTATTGAAGTCGACCAGCTGTGGGTTCTCAATCGCAAGTTAGATATGCCAGTGAACGCAACATCTGGTTAGGAACTAAACGACGAATCTTTGGTGAGAATGACCTCTGAATCGATGTTAGAAGAACGCTATAGTCGTTTGCAGACCCTATGGTTCTAGCAACAGTAACTGCTTTCCCTCTGATTAACAGTAGTTCGACAACATTGTCCGTTTATTTATGCAGGTAACGGTAACGTTCAAAGCCACTACCCGAAAAGATTGGCGAGGTTGGCTCACTCAAAATCATGAATCCGAATCTGAGATTTGGTTGCTCTCGGATGATCGGCCTGAAGTCCCGACAGTTTCGTACCTAGACTCCGTTGAAGAAGCTATTTGTTTTGGCTGGATCGACGGTATTGCCAAACGCATTTCTTCCGTCGCAAAAGCCCAGCGATTCACGCCTCGTCGTCCACGCAGCCACTGGACTGAACTCAACAAAGAGCGCGCTCGACGCCTGATAAAGCTGGGATTGATGACTCCAGCAGGACTGCAAAAGCTGCCCGATCTGTCGTTACCGTTTGAGGTTGCCGATGACATCATGACGGCCATCAAGACTGAACCAAACGCATGGACACATTTCCAGACGTTCCCGGACCTCTACATTCGAGTCCGCATTGGATATATCGAAGAAATGCGGAAGCGGCCCGAAGAATTTGATAAACGCCTAAGAAATTTTATCACCAAGACAGCTGCAGGCAAGTGCTTTGGTCAATGGAATGACGGAGGGCGGCTAGGTTAAACGTTTAACCCTTTAATCACCTGCAAGTATCGAGGTTGTTATCTATTTCTTCCTAGGCATATAATCTTGCTACCCTTTGTGAAAAGCCTCAGTTAGACAGTATCCCAACACCGGACTTAAGGCGCTAACCACAACGCCAGATTTTTGACATAAGCGTAGATATCCTGCAAATGCTCCGGCTTTTGTTTCACACCATCACTGGGGGGTTCATCCACGAAGCTAGGACAGCCCATGTCAATATTCCAGTTGTAATTGGCAAAATGATGAAAGGTGGACTGAGCAACGAGTCGGCCTAATCGATTTCCTGATTCATCTTTGGTATGGTCAGATGCGATCGCAAGATTAAACGCTCTCCCCGTTGTCTTACTGGTGCCTGTGGCAATTACCCGCGCTTGATTCGCCCCCTCAGGAATGCCGATATCGCCTTCATGAGGATGAGCCGGGAAATA
>NZ_JANQOY010000001.1 GCF_028285565.1 Acaryochloris sp. IP29b_bin.148 | reverse complement strand
TAGGGGATAACTTTACCCACCAAGGAGGTGATTTTTAATGGGCAAGAAAAAACCTCACGAACACTCCCAAAAAGCACTAGAGGTAAGCGTTAGCGAGGCGGGCCTAAAAATCCTAGCCCCTATACTCATTGCAACTGCATTAAGTCTATGGGGTATCAAGGTATCTGGTGTCAGTTCTTACAACCAGATCAGCCGAACACAGAGGTTCAACAGAACCACGATGTGCAATAGCTAACGACCTCTTCAAGCCTTAGGCTGTGTCAGCAGTCTAAGGCTCTTCTAGGATAGTTATTGCTCAAAGTTGTATGAGAGTATTACCCCTCTTACAACTATTTTAGCGTCACTTCACTACGGTTGAATTGACCTTGACCTCATAAATTGAACATCAAGCATGGTGGTAGACCGTGAAGATAATGAACATCTCTTCATTGGGCGTTAGCAACTGTAATAAGATTTGAGGTATGGCGACACAAGTCCCCTCCTATCGTTCATTGCAGAGTCCTACTGGTTATGTTTCCCACCCATCGCCCGCGCCGTCTTCGCAGCCATCCTCAATTGCGCCGCATGGTGCAAGAAACCGTTGTCACCACCAACGATCTGATTTATCCGCTGTTTGCCGTACCGGGTGAAAGCGTGGCTCAAGAAGTCTCATCCATGCCAGGGGTCTACCAGCTTTCCATCGATAAGGTGGTAGAAGAAGCCAAAGAAGTCTATGACCTGGGCATCCCCGCCGTGATACTGTTTGGGATTCCCACAGAGAAAGATACCGATGCCACTGGGGCTTGGCATGATCATGGCATTGTCCAAAAAGCGTCTACCGCCGTCAAAGAAGCGGTGCCGGATCTGATTGTAATTGTCGATACCTGCCTGTGTGAATACACTCAGCATGGGCATTGTGGCTATTTAGAAACGGGAGACTTAACCGGCCGCGTCCTCAACGATCCGACCCTAGAACTGCTGAAGAAAACCGCCGTCTCTCAAGCGAAAGCAGGGGCCGATATTATTGCCCCTTCTGGGATGATGGATGGTTTTGTGCAAGCGATACGGGCCGGATTGGATGAGGGAGGCTTTGAAGACATTCCGATTATGTCCTACGCCGCTAAGTATTCCTCTGCCTACTATGGGCCGTTTCGCGATGCGGCTGAATCTGCGCCTCAATTTGGCGATCGCAGAACGTATCAGATGGACCCGGCCAACTCCCGCGAAGCGATCAAAGAAATTGAGCTGGATATCGCCGAAGGAGCCGATATGCTCATGGTCAAACCTGCCCTCGCCTATATGGATATCATCTGGCAGGTGAAGCAAGCCTCTAACTTACCCGTCGCGGCCTACAACGTGTCCGGTGAATATTCCATGGTCAAAGCCGCAGCCCTCAAAGGTTGGGTCGATGAAGAAAAAGTCGTCATGGAAACCCTGACCAGCTTTAAACGCTCTGGAGCCGATATGATTTTGACCTACCATGCCAAAGATGCGGCGCGGTGGCTGTCGTAATGGTGGCCCAGATATCAATCCCCCATCCTATTGCTGATCAATCTCTTTCATTAGTAAAAGGGCGCGGGGACGATATCCTAACTTTTCATATAACGCTAACGCAGGCTGGGCAATGGTAAAGACCTGTAAGCCAATCTGATCATCGCCCTGTTGAGCAGCCCAGTCCTCAGCCACTTGTAACAGCGCCGTGCCGAGTCCTTGTCTCCGATAGTTAGGATCGACAAACAGCATAAACAGATGGGTATAGGCCTCTCCTGAAAGTTGGTCGATAGCGGTTCCCAACCAGAGGCCAGCCACAAACTGTTGGTGGTTGGTGGGAGAGGTGACCCACCAGAACGGGGTCTGCTCGGACCAATATTGATCAATCACATCCTGGAGATGCTGATAGTCATAACCGGGATACAGTTCGGCATAAGTACGCTGCATAAACCGGAGTAACAGATACCGCTCATCCTTCCTGCCCAAACGGAGGCTATAACCTGAGACAAACGCGCTAGCCAAAATTTATCCAGAGGTTCAACGACACACATCAAAAAACATTTAAAGATGGCTCTAGCTCGTTTGGAGCCATGCAGGCGCTAACTTCTTCCATCGGAGCCGGTTGAGCCATATCATCTGGCAAAAAGATTCGGGCACTAACCGCCACTAAAGCCATGACAAAAATCAAAACAATTAAAAAAGGCGCAATATTTTGGCGAAAAAAGGTCATGGCTCTAGCAAGAAAGACGTCTACTGTTATCCTACCGCTGTCCTGAGGAGGACAGGGTGGGTCTGCAGGTAGAATGTAGCTACCCTGGCGAATAAAGGATCTTGCTATGACGTTGGCAGTTGGTGACGATGCACCCGACTTTACCTTACCCGATGCAGAGGGCAACGCTATCCACCTGCAAGCCTTCCAAGGACAATGGGTGGTGCTATATTTTTATCCTCGCGATAACACCCCAGGTTGCACCAAAGAAGCCTGTGGATTTCGCGATCAATATGAACATTATCAAACAAACCAGGCTGTCATTTTAGGGGTAAGTGGAGATGATGCCAAGTCTCATCAAAAATTTATTCAAAAGCAGGATTTGCCCTTTTACTTACTCTCAGATCTAACCCTAGACGTGGCAAAAACCTACGAAGCCTATGGGCCGAAAAAATTTATGGGGAAAGAGTATGAGGGCATCTATCGACATACTTTTTTGATTAATCCTGAAGGAAAACTCGCCAAGATTTATCGTAAAGTCAAACCGGCTGATCATGCTGAAGCAATTCTAAAAGACTTAGCATTACTACAGAAATAAATTGCAAAAGATGCTAGCTTTAAAGCAGTCTTTATGGCTAAAGATAGGCAAAGCCGTAATGGATAATTAAATCACTTTAAATTCATTCATCAAAAGGTTAACCCAGTCCTTTTTCGATGCATTTTTATAAGATCCCGCAGTCTGGGTTATATTTTTTGCTGGTTAGGTTATGAGACGCTTCGCGTATGTTGTCCAGACAGTACTGGGCTTACTGTTTAGGCATCCCCTATTAGGAGTCTGCCTAATTCCCATTCTCGAAGATGGACAGATCGTCTTAGTGAAGCGGCGTGACAATGGGTGTTGGAGCTTACCCGGCGGCATGGTGGATTGGGGAGAGCAGATTCAGGACAGTATTAGCCGTGAACTAACGGAGGAAACGGGGTTAACCCTGGAGAGGATTGGACGATGCGTAGGCGTTTATTCCGATCCCTATCGAGATCCTCGGGTGCACTCCATTTGTCTGACCTTTGAAATTCACGTCCAAGGCGAATTAAAGGTCCATGATATCCATGAAATCGCCGAGGCCAACGTATTTGCCCTCGATCAAGCGGCACAGATGCCCCTCAGTCACGATCACACTCAGCAACTCGCAGACTATTTACAGGGGCAATGGGTGATTCGCTAAAACTTAAATAGCGCTGCTATTCCTCACTCCAACTGACGCAAGCGTTGAAGGCCACGCCCTGGGAGTAAGGGGTCTAGGATCAGACCCTCCATCAGTGGTGCTGTTGCAGGCTGGCCAGCCAAGTAGCGATGGAGCATGGCGGCATCTCCCCCTGTGATCACAATCTTGCTGGTGGGATACTCGTCTAACCAGGCTTGGATAAAATCCGTCATGCCTGCAATCAAGGTATGCAAAATACCACTTTGGATGGCCGAGGGGGTTTCTAAGGCCCACCGCTTAGGCAGCTGAGGTGGAAGAGCAACGGCAGGTAAATCTGAGGTGGCTTGGTTAAGCGATCGCAACTGCAATCCCAACCCTGGCAAGATAGCGCCCCCCACACAGTGGGCTGGGGAAGTAGCCCCCGTATAGGTCATAGCAGTCCCCGCATCTATAACCAGGACAGGCCATTGATAGAGTGTACCAGCGGCCCAGAGGGCTAAGGCCCGATCGAGACCGAAGGTCGGATAAGGTTGCTGTAAAGGAATATCGGCATGGCTTAAAACCTTCGCCTGAGGATAGGTTTGCCAAAACAGGGTTTGGGATGACACCACTGAGACAATCCATAACGCGGGTAGGGGGTGGGATACGGGATGATCGGCAAAAGCGGGAGAATGCTGTTGCCACTCTGCCCAGCGTGCAGGCGCTTGATCAATCGGTGTACCAACGTGAGGCGTATCCCACGTGCGATCGAGCTGTGACCCTTGGTAATAAAACCAGTGCAGTCGCGAATTCCCAATGCTGAGCCCAATCCAGGGGGCCAACACCTTAGCAGTTAGGCGCATACTAAGGAAGATATTTGATAATCGACAGGCAATTACACCGATTATTGACTCTCCGATACTGCAAATGATCGGCAATTCGATTGATCAGCAGCAACCCTCGACCACTGTCTGCGTCCTGCCCCGGGAAGGTGGGATGGTGTCGCAAATACTGACACAGATCAAAGGTGGGGCCTTGGTCCCAAATGCGGATTTCAATATGATCTAACTCAATCCCTAACTCTAATTGAATCGGTGTGTGAGTAGGAAGGGACTGATGGGCATGACGGACAGCATTAGTAAATCCCTCTGCTAGGGCAATTTGACATTCTATCCACTCCCGTTCTGGGATCAGAGTCGGATGACTCTGATGAAACCAGTCTAGGACTTGAGCCAAGTTATTGAGATCAGTATCAACGCTGAGATGGTAATGCTTTGGCATCTGCTGTGGGGAGGTCAACACCTCCATTGCCTGGGTCCAAGGCTATGCATATCGGAAGGAGTACAGTGGATGAAGGGAATTACTTTAGCTTAATTATAGGAAACTCATACCCTCAATCCCTACTTTTATGATCGATATTGCCCCTTGTGAAATGCCAGGGATGAGCGATCGACTTGATCTCTGCACTGCTGATCTAAACCTTAGGAGCCTGAGTGTTGACTCGCAATAATGCTATGGTGCAAATTTTGATCATCGATGATGATCCCATCACCCAGCTCCTGATCCGCCGTGCATTAGAGAAACAAGGCTATCAAGTGGCGGTTGCGGCCAATGGTCAAGACGGGCTAGCGAGGGCAAAACAGACTCAACCTGCCTTGGTGATCTGCGACTGGATGATGCCCGTATTGGATGGAATTGAGGTGTGTCAGCACTTAAAATCTACTCCTTATTTATCGGCGACGTTTTTTATTCTGCTCACCTCTCGCTCTGACCTAGAAGATCGAATTGCGGGCCTGAATGCTGGGGCCGATGAATTTCTCACCAAACCCATTGATATGAGCGAGCTGCAGGCTCGGGTAAGGGCGGGGTTACGGATCTATCATTTGCATCAAGACTTACAAACTCAAAAACAAAAGTTGGAGACAGCGCTAGCGGAGGCCGCGCAATATGTGCATTCCATCCTGCCTGCCCCCTTAGAGTCGCCCATTCAAATTACGTCTCGGTTTATTCCGTCCCAGCAATTGGGAGGAGATTGTTTTGATTATTACTGGCTGACGCCAGAGACACTCGTTGTCTATTTACTCGATGTGTCAGGACATGGGTTAGGCGCAGCGCTGCCGTCTGTTTCTATTTTGAATATGTTGCGATCGCAAGCCTTTCCTGGGATTAACTACGAACATCCCCATGAAGTGTTGCATGCTCTCAATCTGCAATTTGCCATGAGTCAGGAAAATCCCAAATATTTAACCATTTGGTATGGGGTCTATCATCACTTACGCCGGGAATTAGTGTATGCCAGTGCGGGGCATCCTCCAGCCTTGCTGGTATCCAACTCACAAACACTCGACATTCAGCCGTTGAAAACGCCGGGTCTCCCCTTAGGCATGTTTACAGAGTCCCAATATGTCAGTCACCGCTGTCATATTGCCCCTGAGCAGATTCTCTATATTTTTAGCGATGGCATTTATGAAATCCACCAACCCAATGACGCCATGTTGGGGCTAGAGGGATTCTCCACTATACTCAAACAGCTCCATCAGCAAGGCACCCCGTCTATCGAGCAACTGTTGGCTCAAATTCAGCAGCGTTGCAATAGCCCAGGTTTCACCGATGACTTAGCCCTGATGCAAGTCTCCTTCTGCGAGGATGCATCCTCCGTACCCTACAATCCAGTACCTAGGCATTGAGCAATCCGCTTTGTTCAAACTGCTGCCGATTTTTATAAATGTGAAAAATTTGCGCAATATCCGTTAACTGGAATAACGTCTCGACTTGTCGATTCAGAGAACACAGGGCTAGCTGGCGCTCTGCTGCTCGCACCGACTTGAGGGCCAGGACTAACGCGCCCAGCCCAGAACTATCCATAAATTTCAGATCTTGACAATCCACCAAAATAATATCGGCTCCCGCTGCGATCGCAGCGGTAACATCTTGGCGAAAAGTGATACCTGTAACACCGTCTAAAATATTATGAGGTTGTAGGGTTGTGACCTTAGGATGCGTCATAGATTAGTCGGATAACGATTAAACTGAATCCGCAGAAAATCACCCTGCACTCCAGTCCCAATCTTAGGTTGAGTTCTACACCCCTTTGAGAGCAGTGCCCTTAAAGAATGACATCGATTGAGCAGAGAGCCGTTCCTCAGAATACTCTTTTTTCTCTTGAGATCGCCACACTCGATGGCTTTTTGTTATCCTCAATGCATCCTCTATCCTGTTGGCCTGGATATCCGAAAAGCCATCGACGTAGGATAATAACGCTGAGGGAAATAATTTTCTGCTTATATGCCTTGGGCTCGAATCATCAGTGGACTAATTGCCATCGTTTTAGCGTTGGGCATGATTTTATTGGGTGGATGGTACTTTACCCTGGGATTTAGCATCTTGGTGTACCTTGCCCAAGTCGAATATTTCGATCTGGTGCGAGCCAAAGGGAATCGGCCTGCGGGTAAAACCACCATGATTGTCAGTCAATTACTGTTGATCACGGCAACGATTAATGCAGAACTTGCCGATGCTGTTTTACCCGTTGCGGGCACTTTTATTTGTTTTTATCTTCTCTTTCAACCCAAGCTGGCCACCATTTCAGATATTTCCAGCTCTATTCTAGGACTGTTTTACGGCGGATATTTACCCAGCTATTGGATCAGATTACGAGCACTGGGCGCGGGTGAAGCCAGTAATCTCCCCCTTTGGGGATATTGGCCAGAGCAATGGTCCAACATTAATCTCCTCCCCACCGGACTCAGCATCACCCTGTTAGCCTTCGGATGTATTTGGGCCGCTGATATTGGAGCCTATACCTTTGGTCGCTTGTTTGGTAAAACGCGCCTATCCGATATTAGTCCCAAGAAAACGGTAGAAGGAGCGGTATTTGGAGTAGCAGGTAGCGTCAGTATCGCAGTCATAGGAGCCAGCGCCTTTGTCTGGCCCTTTTGGTCCTTACTCGGTGCCGCCTTAGGTTTACTTATTGGGATTGCCAGTTTGTTAGGAGACTTAACCGAGTCAATGATGAAGCGAGATGCAGGCGTCAAAGACTCCGGACAGCTGATTCCCGGACATGGCGGCATCCTTGACCGTGCCGATAGTTACGTGTTTACGGCGCCGTTGGTTTATTATTTCGTCACCCTGCTGCTGCCCATTGTTAAAACTCTTTAGTACCTGTTGGCAAAAGCCTGAAGTCGTCTGCACGGAAATTCCCAAGAATGTGGAGACCACTATATGCACTCATCTGGATTGACGAGCACATCGCAGCAAGAAAGCTAACTTCTTCAAAAGCAGCTTTACGAAAAATTTATCTTGTTTGAGTGAAAAAAAGCAGGAGTGATCGAGACAATGTTCAAGCACAAGTTCGGCATTGATCACTGACTCAATGGGTAAGCAAGACTGATTACCTTGCATCATTCAAGCGAAACCATCAACAAACTGATAATTTAATTTGCTTTAAATGGGATATAGGCAAGTATCAATCCAAAAAAAACTAAGGCGCAACTTTCTCTTTAAAGAGTTTCCCAGCGCTAAAGGCAGGTACTCTAGTCGCAGGAATTTTTAGTTTTTTGCCTGTTTGTGGATTACGTCCATTTCTGGCTTTGCGATCGCGCGGCTCAAAACTGCCAAAGCCTACTAGCGTGACTTTATCGCCATGACTGACTGCATCAATAATGACATCAACAGCAGCACTTAGAGTGACATCTGCTTGCTTTTTAGTCACCCCAGTTTTATCAGCAATAGCATCTACTAATTCACCTTTATTCATTGAGGTATCCTCAAAACCTTGCTGAGCATTCTATCTCAAGTTTTTAAAAAGTGAACATAGATAGCAAAGAAATTGCACAAAAGTAACAAAAAAGCCGAGAAAAAGTAACATTGAGGACCTTTTCAGGCTCTTTTGATCCTCAGAATTAAACGCATTAATTTCTCTCATGATTGAAAATAGCTAACTCACGCAAAGCAAGCTTTTTCATATATATGAACCTATATGACTAAAGAGGGGGCAAACCATTAGCTGGCTCGGCGAGCGAAGGCGTCGCAAGCTTCTGACATTTGGAAGGGAACGGTTTGAGAAAATCTGGCTCGGCTCCCCTTTTGCTGCACTTCCACATGTAAATGGGGACCCGAAGACCATCCAGAATTGCCACTATATCCAATCAGCTGACCTGCTTTCACCCAATCTCCAGACTTGAGTTGAACCTGACTGCGAAACCCCTGCTGTAAATGGGCGTAAACGGAGCGATAACCATTGTCATGCTCTATCCACACATAGTTGAACTTAGACGCACTGGCTTTTGAGCCACCGGTATCTGGGTATTTATCTTGCAGTCTGATCACCCGGCCTGACCGCATGGCATAAACCGGTGTGCCAATCGGGCTCGCTAAATCATAGGCATATTCCATACGATTTTGATGGGTCCGACCCCGAATCCCTTGAGACAGATACCCTTTGCCCTTCAGCGGATGGCAAAATCCTCGCAGTGGAGAGGCAACTGTCGGGTGAGGATTAACCGCAACGGTTGTGGCTCGCTTGAACGGTTCAGAAAAGGCTGGCCTTTGAACCGTAGGGGGCTGAGCATACCGAAGGCGATCGGGATGGGTTCCACCCACCGCTGACTGAGAGGAATTCAATGTGTTCTCACGGGTTTCAGAATTCTGGAGACTCGCCGATTTGGGTGGAGTGATCCAAAAAGCGGGTCCTACCGTACTGAGCGTTAATAAAGAACAAGCAACCCAGTTGCGATATCGTTGCTCTAATAAAGCTTGCTGAAGCTGTAAACGGGTGACATGCCCTTGCTGAATCAGGATCTCACCCAGTTTCTGGCCATTTTGCTGTTGGACCTGAAGGGCCTGCTGGAGTTGAAAGTCGTTAATAAGTCCTTTTTGAGTCAGGACTTTGCCAATACGCACTGGATACATCGTTAAGGGAAAGAGGGAATCAATAAGAACGACTGTGGAAGGCAGTGCAGCTGGTTCTCAACTGCTATGGTGGTGCTTCAATAGACAAGATCTGGCACCGATAGCTCTACCTTAACCATCCGACCTAAGAAATGAGATCCGAGTTGACACGGATTTTCAAGAAAACTTTTAGAAACAAAAATATTGTCTTTTCACCTACAGAGAAGCACAATGAAATACTTACAGAGAAAGCACTTCAGATTAAGTTCTCATTAAAATCACTCCAAACATTAGACCGTATAATTACTGTAATCTACCTATTTTTTGAGCCGATCCTAAATATTATAGAAATCAGAAATCAAGTCGCCATTCACTTCTTGATAGATCCAAACGCCTGACGGACGCCTTGGCACATCCCCCTAGCAAGTAAGTTTGTTTTGTACGCTTAGAAAGACTAACCCACCTGTTTTGAGCGTGATTATGGCGGATTTCGAGATCATTGTGATTGGTAGTGGCATTGGCGGACTGGTGGCGGGAAGCTTGCTGGCCCGTTATGGCAAGCGAGTTCTAACTTGCGAAAGCCACTCGGTTCCGGGCGGTGCTGCCCACGGTTTTCAACGCCAGGGATTTCATTTTGATACGGGGCCTTCGTTTTACTGTGGCCTTAGCGATCCACAGAGCTTAAATCCCGTTCGCCAAGTCTTGCAGGCCTTGGGGGAAACGGTGGATGCGATCGCATACGATCCCCTAGGCTACTATCACTTTCCCGCCGATGACCCTGCAGGACAGTTACAGGCGGGCTTTCCGATCTATGGAGATGCCCAAAAATACCGTGAAGCCGTTGCCCAAATCACCCCCGACGGTGCCCACCAACTCCAGCAATTAGAGCAAAAATTTCTGGCTCTCTTTGCCCCACTCCAACAGATTCCATTGCTGACCTTACGCAGCAACTGGACGTTGATTCCCTGGCTCCTCCGACATCAGCCCATGGCCCTCGCCCAGCTCTTGCCTCAACTCCGCAACATCCAAAGCTCAGCCGGGGCAATCCTGAATCGAACCGTGCGCGATCCGTGGGTGCGGCGGTTGTTTGATCTGGAATGCTTTTTACTCTCGGGCTTACCTGCACAAGATACCGTTGCCCCAGAAATGGCGTTTATGTTTGGCGAACGATCTCGCTCTACTATCGACTATCCGCTGGGCGGTAGTCCCGCTATTGTCAATGCTTTAGTGCGAGGATTGACCCGTTGGGGCGGACAACTCCGTTTAAAGACTCACGTGGATCGGATTATCGTCAACGCAGGCAAAGTTCAGGGCATTCAGCTTAAGAATGGCGATCAAATCACTGCCCCCGTCGTCATTTCTAATGCCACCCTTTGGGATACCTACACCCAGTTATTACAGCCAGAGGATTTACCTGCCACCTATCGGCAAAAATCTCTGTCGACGCCTGCTGTAGATAGCTTTATGCATCTGCACTTAGGAATTCGGACGGAGGGATTAAGGCCCCTGCCTGGGCATCATGTGGTCATTCACAGCAATCAGCAACCGATTACCCACCCCGGCAATACCTGTATGATTTCTATCCCCTCCGTTTGGGATGAAAGCTTAGCGCCTGAAGGTCACCATGTGGTCCATGCCTATACGCTAGAACCCTTTGCTCACTGGGAGCACTGTGAGGACTATGAAGGACTCAAGCAGGAACGCGTGCAGCCGTTGTATCGAGCGGTAGAGACCGTCATCCCGGATCTGCGATCGCGCATCACTCTAGAACTGATTGGTACACCTCTGACTCATCGTCGCTTTTTGCGGCGGTTTCAGGGCTCCTATGGTCCAGCGATTGCGGCGGGCAAGGGCACTTTCCCCAGTTGTCACACCCCCATTTCTGGTCTATATCGAGTGGGCGATTCCACCTTACCTGGGATTGGGGTGCCAGCAGTGGCGGCCTCCGGTATCCTCTGTGCCAATACGCTGGTCTCTCCCCAACAGATCCAGGAACTGCTGCAAACAGTGGCTGAAACTTAAAACCAGGTTTAGCAATGAGGCCCGCTTTAGCTAGGGGCTTGATTTTCGTGTTATGACCCGCGCGATCGCATCCACAATCCCGTCTATCTTGTAGAACTGGGGCGTGACTTTACATCCGCTCTAACACTTCGATGCCCAGTAGGGACAGCCCCAGCTTCAGCGTGCGGGCTGTCAGATCAGACAGCACCAGGCGCGATGTTCGGGCTGGTTCTTCGGCATTAAGAACCGGACATTGATCATAGAACTGGTTGAACTTTTGGCTCAGCTCAAACAGGTACTGACATAGTCGGTTGGGTAATAGGTCAGCAGCGACCTCAGATAAGATATCCTGCATTTGCAATAGATGCTTCGCTAAAGCCAACTCGGAAGGCTCGGCAACGATAAGCGAAACATCATCTAACTGGGAAAAATCAATACTTCCCTTGCGACTAATTCCCTGTACTCGAACATAGGCATAGATCATATAGGGAGCCGTATTCCCCTGCAACGCCAGCATTTTGTCATAGCTAAACACATAATTGCTGGTGCGGTTTTGACTCAGATCCGCGTACTTCACGGCTCCCAAACCGATGACCTGGGCAACATTGGCGATGAACTCTGGGGTTTCAGTTCGTTCGTCCTCCGCCAATCGTGATTCAACATCAACCTGAGCACGATTAATGGCCTCATCCAACAGACCTCGTAAACGAATCGTTTCGCCCGAGCGAGTTTTCAGCTTTTTCCCATCTTCGCCCTGGACCATACCAAAGGGAACATGGACAACCTGGACAGTATCAGGAATCCAATGTGCCCGCGTTGCAACTTGAAAGACCTGAGCAAAGTGGTTAATCTGCTCCGCACCCGTGATGTAAATAATTCGTGTAGCAGATTCAGTAGTAATTCGGTGCCGTAAAGCGGCTAAATCCGTGGTGGCGTAGTTAAACCCCCCGTCGGATTTCTGGACGATCAACGGTTGAGGATCGCCCTGTTTATTCGTGAAACCGTCCAAGAAGACGCATTTTGCCCCTTGATCTGTTTCTAATAGACCTGCTTTATCCAAGTCGTTGGGGACATCAGCCAGTAAAGGGTTATAAAAAGACTCCCCTCGCTCCGTCAGCTCAATATCCAAATCTCGATAAATCTTCTCAAACTCGCGCCGAGATTGATCGCATAAGAGTTGCCAAGCTTGAGTCGCCTCTGGATCACCTTGCTGTAGCTTGACGACTGCGTTTCGGGACTGCGCCTGAAAGTCTTCATCCTCATCAAAGCGCTGCTTGGCTTTTTTATAAAACGCGACTAAATCACCTAAATCTAGAGCATCCGAAGTGGTTAACGCTGCGGGATGAACCTCAGATAGGTAAGTAATCAGCATGCCAAACTGCGTTCCCCAATCCCCCACATGGTTGAGCCGCAACACATCGTGCCCCTGGAATTCAAGGATTCGGGCAATACAGTCACCGATAATCGTAGACCGCAAGTGGCCCACATGCATTTCCTTGGCAATATTAGGGCTGGAGAAATCGACGATCACCCGCTGCGGATCAGCAATCGGCGCAATCCCTAAGCGCGGATCCGCCTGCATTTGCTGAAGTTGATCTGCCAGGAAAGCGGGCTTGAGGGTTAAGTTGATAAATCCCGGTCCAGCAATGGTGGGCAATTCGCAGAGATCCTCCACCTCTAGGTGGGCCAGAATCTGATCTGCGATCGCACGTGGTGGCTGACCTAAGGGCTTCGCTAAGGCGAGGGATACATTCGATTGATAGTCGCCAAACTTAGGATTACTGGCAACCCCCACAACCGGAACCGAAATCGTTATCTCAGACCCGAACGCAGCATCTAACGCTCGATCGAATCGAGCCTCTAGGGTTTTTAAAATGGACTTCATGAGCTTAACTGCGTTTTCTTCTACCTGCACGCTGATCGCGATCGCGCCGTCTGCGATCTCGCCACTCGGCGGCAGTCAGATAAACAATGCCGCCAGAGACGATGACTAACATACTAAGCGCGACTAACGCCAAGACATTGGTGATTGAGAAGTCCACAATAATTGGGTTAAGGATAAATGGATGAACAGAGGCCGATTACATGCCGTGGCGACCCCACACCACCATAGCGATGGAGTAAGTGAAGAGAGTAAGAACTGAAACCCAACCCAAGGTCAAGATATCCATTATGCTGTTTGTGAACCAATTACGACGTTTAGCTATTCTATCCTGAAACCCCGTGATCACGGCAAGCATCTCCCTCTCACCGGGCTGAAAATTTTTTCTCCACTGTGCCACCAACCATGCCTGCAACGCTCTCTCAGCAAATTCAACAGTTCTATGACACCTCTTCTGGTCTGTGGGAGCAGGTTTGGGGAGAACATATGCACCACGGCTACTACGGCCCGACCGGACAGCAGGCCAAACCCCGACGCCAAGCCCAAATTGATTTAATCGAAGAATTGCTGGCCTGGGGACAGGTTCAACAGCCACAGCAGATTTTGGATGTGGGCTGTGGCATTGGGGGCAGTTCCCTCTATCTCGCCCAAAAATATAATGCTCAAGTGACAGGTATTACCCTGAGCCCCGTACAGGCCGATCGGGCTCAGGCCCGCGCGACAGAGGCAGGGCTCTCTTCCCAAGCGGCGTTCAAAGTGGCCGATGCTCAACATACGTCCTTTCCTGATGCCTCCTTCGATCTGGTTTGGTCCTTAGAAAGTGGCGAACATATGCCCGACAAGACCCAGTTCTTGCAAGAATGTTGTCGGGTGCTCAAACCAGGGGGAACGCTGCTCGTTGCCACTTGGTGTCACCGTCCTACCCCACCAGTATTGACCTGGAGTGAACAACGGCTGCTGAATGATATCTATCGGGTCTACTACTTACCCTTTGTGATGTCCTTGCCAGAGTATCAAGAGATTGCACAAACCCTACCCTTGTCAGGGCTACAGACGGCAGATTGGTCTACAGCCGTTGCCCCTTTTTGGGATGAGGTGATTACATCGGCCCTTGACTTACAGGTTATCCTCGGCATTTTGAGAGCAGGACTGCAAACACTACAAGGCGCGTTGGCCCTCAGCTTTATGGCTCGGGGATATCGGCAAGGTCTGATTCGCTATGGACTCTTAAAGGGAACGAAAACGTGACTGCCGACACCAGCCCCCTTAAACGGTGGCTGCACGCCCTATGGAAGTTCTCCCGTCCCCATACCATTATTGGCACGAGTCTAAGCGTGATCGGTTTGGCATTGATTGCCCTCTCCACTCAATATCGAGGGAGTGCATTGATCACGGGGCTTCCCATCCCTGCACTGGCGTTTTACCAGCAGTTCTTGCTATGGATAGTCGCTGTCCTGATACCCAGTTTGGGAGCCAATATTTATATTGTGGGCCTCAATCAACTGACGGATATCGAGATTGATCGCATTAATAAACCGAAATTGCCTTTGGCATCCGGTGAGTTTTCCCCTCAACAGGGCAGATGGATTGTAGGTGGGGCCGGGCTTTTGGCTCTCGCACTCTCTTCTGTCCAAGGTGTTCGATTACTCTGGACGGTGGGGTTGAGTATGCTGATGGGGACGGTATATTCCATTCCCCCCATTCGCCTTAAGCGGTTTCCTTTTTGGGCCGCACTGTGTATTTTTGGGGTGCGTGGGGGAGTGGTCAATATTGGTTTCTTTCTCCACTTTCGCCATTTACTAGGAGGAACGGGCGAGATCCCGCTGAAGGTGTGGGTACTGACGGGGTTTGTGATTTTGTTTGCCTTTGCGATCTCAATCTGCAAAGACATCCCTGATTACGAAGGAGACCTGAAATTTAACATCCGCACCTTAACCGTTCGCTTAGGGGGACAATGGGTCTTCAGATTGTCTTGTTGGGTCCTCAGTCTGGCATACCTCGGCATCATCGGAATGGCCCTCTGGGGATTACCCGAGACGTATCAAAGCGGGTTACTGTTCACCCACCTTGGCCTTCTATTTCTGTTTTGGTATCGAAGTCAACGGGTCAATCTCAAGCATCATCAGCAAGTGACCCAGTTCTACCAATGGATCTGGAAGCTCTTCTTCTTAGAATATATAATCTTCCCTTTAGCCTGCCTATGGCGATAGCCCGTTAGCAGCGGCCTTTCTTGCCTCGTTTACCGTTGGGATAAACCGTTAACCAGTTGGTCTGGGCAAAGGATAATTGCGACTCAGTCAGTTTAGCTCCCGACAGATCTGCCCCACAGAGGTTAGCCCCTCGCAAGTTGGCATGGCTCAGATAGGCATCGCTGAGGTTTGCACCGCGCAAATCGGCATTGGCTAAATCGGCATGGCTCATATAAGCCTGCATTAAATTAGCATTACGCAAATTCGCTCCAGAGAAATTCGCCCGGCCAAAATTGGCATTAATGAGAATGGCATCGCGCAAGTCGGTATTTTGGAACTTGCCTTCATGGAAGTTGGCACTAGGGAGTTGGAACTTACGAAGATTCAAATTGCGCAAATCTTGACCACTAAAGTCGCGCTGTCCGCGGCCATAAGCATGCTGAATAGCATTAGGCGTTAAGCGTGCTTGTCCCCGTCCCTTAGAACTCAAGCTAGAGGAAGAATCCAGTCCTGTATAAGTCGAGCGAGGGGTTGAGAGATGACCAGATACTTTAGAAAAAGAGTCTGTCAAGGGCGGCTGAGCACCGGATCTCGTATTGTTATACTGGCGGATTCGGGAGGCTGATCGTGCCGAGGGAGAATGGGAACGAGGTCGAGTAGGCGAATAGGACCGAGCCCCCGACGGTGAGCGATTCGGCGGTTGTGAAACTGGAATACCCGATGAGTTGCCAGCTGAATAAGGACTTTGTTTCGTCAGTGCTTGCAACACTTCTCTAGCAGAGCGATAGCGATCTCGCAATGAGACCTCTAGCATATTGCCTAATAAGTCCTGGAGATCAGGGCTGACCCTAACATGCTCCCGCCAGCTTAAGTCGCCAGAAACGGGGTTATAACTCAAATCTTTAGGAGACTTTCCCGTCAGTAAGTAGATACAGGTGACACCCAAACTATAAATATCACTCGCATAGACGGGACGCATGGCCATTTGCTCTGGCGGCGCAAAACCTGGCGTTCCTACCGCAAACGAGGTCAGCGTGCTGTGTTCATCAGGATTGGCAATGGCTGTTTGGTTGACTTGATCTTTGACCGCACCGAAGTCAATCAAAACGAGCTTGTCATCAATTTCCCGGCGAATAATGTTAGCAGGCTTAATATCGCGATGGATCACTTCCCGACCGTGCAGATGCTCCAGCAAGGGCAAGACTTCCTCTAGGACGTTATACACCATGGACTCATCAAAGGGACCTGAACGGCGTACTTCTTGCTGAAGCGTCGCCCCTTTGACATATTCTTGAACGAGGAAAAATTCTTGATCCAGGTCAAAATAATCGAGCAGACGGGGCAGTTGAGGATGGTTGCCAATTTTACCGAGGGTCTCTGCTTCACGCTGAAACAGTTCCCGTGACATTTCCAAAATATGAGGGGCAGTGACCACGGGGCGAAGCTGTTTAATCACACAGGTAGGCTTGCCGGGTAGACCTTCATCTTCAGCCAGGAATGTAGTTGCAAATCCTCCACGGCCCAAAATCCGAGTGGACCGATAGCGATCGCGCAACACCAATTTACTCCCACAAGCCTGACAGATGGTTTGCCGTGGTGCATTATTAGGATTCGTACAAGCTGGATTTAAGCAATAGCTCATTCAGCATCTCTCAGGTGATTGTGAATCAGGCGTGACATTGCGGAGGGCGCAAACTGTCCTATAGTCATTCTGCCCGTTTTTGTTCCCTTCACACGCATACGCCTTGAATTCAATTGGCTGAGTTAATGAATCAGTGGTGATGTGTCAACACTAGGAATAGCCCCTTCTCTACCCTCAGAGTTTTTACCCTACATGAAAGTTATAGAGCATACCCCTGTCTTGCTGGTTCTACAAGAACGCCTACTTGGAATTCGGATGCTGGGAGGAGCCACCGCTTTGTTAGGATTTTTGATTTTCATTATTTTCGAATTTCCCTTCGATCTGTTTGGCTGCTGTTGCATTGCGATCGCAGCCTTGATGAGTACCGTCAGTCCCGTCGAGATTTGTAGTTTTAATAAACATGACGACCTAGTGACGTTAGAAAAACACCGTTGGTTTAGCCGTCAGATTCAGCGGTACACCATCACCCAAATCGAAGCCATTGAGGTTGAAGAAAAAAGCTGGCTAGGGACTCCGTTTTATCAAGTTAAACTGAACTTCGTATCAGGGCATCAATCGACCCTCACTCAGTTTGCAACCACCGATAAAATTGCCCAACATAGCCTCGCTGCCAGAATTAGAGATTTTCTGAAAGTTGGTTGCCTAACAGTCGTCTCATAACCCTTCAAGAGCGGTGCTGTGACGACAGGTTTTGAATTTAAAAACTCCCCAGGTAGGATTCGAACCTACGACCAATCGGTTAACAGCCGACCGCTCTACCACTGAGCTACTGAGGATAGCGAATCTAATCCTAGCGATAAATAGATCACTTTGGCAAGGTTCATTTGCAGATTATGAGTCAGGAACGTTAGAAGGCTGGTTACGCAGCCAATCCTGGCCGACCCGAATGGTCAAATCGGATCCTAAGTCACCGGTCGAATTCGCTAAGAGTTGACTCTCCTCAAGCAATGTTTGCAAATATTCCGCAGATTCCAGATCACCCCACTGGGGAATAACTTGCGTTTTAGAGAGGGGTTGGGGCCAGTCTTCATCGGCGTAGTGAACATTGTAAAAGCCCTGGGTTTGCAAATACTCAATCATCACAGAATCCCCCTCCGGATCATCCGTCGCATTTTGCACCACAATTCTGATGTCCTTAAACTCAGACGGATCTCTAGTCGCCACTTCGTAGCCAACGGGTGGAGAAACCTCAAAATAGGTCTGCATCACTCGATCCATGCCCACTAAGTCCATTAGCCAAAAACTTAGTTCGTACTCCTCTGGACCACTAAAACGGCCGGGTAGCAGAACCATTTGCAGTTGATCAGAATCCACCTGCAAACCAAACTGCATCAAGGCCAGCATTTCTCCCACACTTAGATTGGAATCAATATGCTTCTGTAAAACCGATAAAATTTGAGGCAGGCGAGTCAGCATCGTGGGATTGGCCATTTTCTTCTGCAACGCTTTTAACAAAATTTGTTGGCGCTGGGCACGACCAATATCTCCCAGATTATTGTTGCGAAAACGAACAAATCCTTCAGCTTCTTCGCCATTGAGTTCTTGTAGTCCTGGTTGAAGGTCAATCTTGAGCTTCTGAGTCTGATCCTCATACTGCATAGCAATCGGGACATACACTTCCACTCCGCCAACCACATCAACCAACTCCCGAAAAGCGCCCGTACTGACGCGTACGTAGCGATCAATTTGGACATCGTTGAGTGTTTTGCTCACCACTTCGGTGACTAAATCAGGGCCACCCCACCAGTTAGCAGAATTGATCTTGGTGATGCCAACATCTGGGATTTCGACACGGGTATCACGAGGAATCGAAAGAATACTGACACGATCTTCCCCCGGATTAAGGCGAACCAGCAACATCGTGTCGCTCCGGCTTTTGAACGGATCAAAGACTTCCCCTTCTTCAGGCTCTTCTAAATTGAGATCAACCCCCATCACAATGATATTGACGGGGCGAGAGATACCGTAGCGCAAGCCGCCCTGAAACAGTTCTGGCAATGAGACAGGACCATCCTTATCTCCTAATAAACGAACAGGTGCGACTAAAGCCAGTGTGGCCCCTAACCCTGCCGAAAGAGTCATGGCAAACGAGAAAATAACCCCCCAAGTTAACCATCTGAATACCTTATCCATCCGGTTCGTTCGCTGGGGCTGAACGATTTTCGACGTTTTGTGCTGACGCGACGCTCGCGATTCACTTGCAGCTCGACGTTTGGATTGGCGTTTCGTGGGAAATGCTCCTTTTTTTACGTTGGCACTATTCAGAGTATTATCGGCCACGGTAATTTTGTGTGAAGGGTTAACAAAAGGCGACGGTTCTTAGCTTTCGACGGTTCCCTTTGCGCTTAACGCTACGATTCTACACAATTGGGTTTGAATGGCAAGGGGATTGGTTATATTGACTGACAGTTTACCCAGATCCGTCTTTGAACTTAAGGTTATTAACTATGCAAGCTGTAATCATTGCTGGTGGGAAGGGAACAAGGCTGTCACCCTTGACATTACGGAGTCCTAAACCCATGCTGCCCCTTTTTGAGCGCCCTTTTCTCAGTTGGATGGTGGAGCGGTGTAAAGAAGTCGGATTAACCGATATTTTGATGAATATTCGCTACCAGGCGACTCAAATTCAAGATTATTTTGGGGATGGGCAAGCCTTTGGTGTAAAGATTCGCTACGTGATTGAAAAAGAAGCTTTGGATACGGCAGGAGCCATGAAGCTAGCGGAACCATACTATACGGGAGAACCGTTGGTTGTGTTTAACGCGGATATCCTCACTAACCTCGATCTGCGGGCGTTGATGCAAGCTCATAAACAAACGAACGCCCAAGCGACTATCGCCTTGGCAAGGGTAGACGATCCCACGGCGTTTGGGTTAGTGGAGTTAACAGATGTCACCGCTAGCGAGCATTCATCCACCGGCACCATTCAATCCTTTCGCGAAAAGCCGACGCCAGAGGAAGCAGCCACGTTAGGCATTGATACGATCAACGCAGGGACGTATGTGCTCAATCCCGAGATTTTTGCCCAGTATCCTGCCGATCAGCCCCTGAGTTTTGAACGAACGGTTTTCCCAAATCTCTTAGCGAGTCAACAAAAAATTGCTGGCTTTGTCTGGGAGGGCTATTGGATGGATCTCGGGACACCGGCTAAATTCTACGGGGCTCATTTAGATATATTGCAGGGAAAAATGCCGTTCCCTTTACCTGAAGCCATGGAAGAGCGTCAGCCTCAAGTCTGGGTTGCAAACAATGCCACCATTGATCCCCAAGCGAAGATGTCTGGACCTTGCTTTGTGGGTGAGAACGCTAAGCTTGGTCCCGAAGCAGAGATTTCTAGTGGGGTCATTTTAGGGGCCAGTGGGTTAATTGATCGCCCCTTGTCGCCGGGCATCTATCCCCCTGGAACCGTTGCTGTATAGATATTAGGTATGAGGTAGGATAACAGCTTTGATGGTTTTGCGATCGCGCATATCTGCAAAGACCTGCCCCAGATGATTGAGGGGTTGAGTATCGTTCAGGAGTTGCTCAAACGGCAGCTCCTGGCTGGCTAACAAGGCTAGGGATTCTCTTACAAACGTGGGGGTATTGTGGAAGACTCCTTTCAATGTGAGTTCGCTGTAGTGCAGCAAATCCGTATTGACGGTAATACTCGTATCTCGGGGACAGCCGCCAAATAAATTGATGGTTGCTCCTGGCCGTCCACAGGCAATGGCCGTTTCCCAAACGCTAGGCACTCCTGTTGCTTCGATTACCACATCAGCCCCGTAGTTTTCAGTTAGCTCCAAAGTGGTGGCTGTTAGGTCGGTGTGATGATGATTAAAAATATGGGCAGCGCCTAGTTTCTGTCCTAGTTGTAACCGCTGATCGGATCCGCCGAATAAAATCACTTCTGCACCACGATGGGCTAAAACACCCACAAACATCAGGCCAATGGCACCATCCCCAATGACAACCACTCGTTGGGCAGGACCGTCCTTTTGTTTAGGCTTAAAACCAGAGCGAGCAATACCATGAAGAACACACGCTAAGGGCTCGGTCAAAGAGGCAGCCGCCATGGACAAATGTTCTGGAATGGGGAGCAAGTTCTGCTCAACAATGGCGGCAGGAATTCGTAAATATTGGGCAAAGGTGCCGTTATTAAAGGTTAAATCAGTACAAAGGGAATATTCTTGGCGTTGGCAAAAAAAGCATTGTCCACAGGGCGCTGAATTATTGGCAACGACGCGATCGCCAAGGGACCAGCCTTGAACCCCCGAGCCTATGGCTACAATCTGACCGGCTGCTTCATGGCCAAATAGCGTGGGCGGTTTGAGCATTTTGGCATGACCCCCACGTCGCCACACTTTCAAGTCCGTGCCACAGGTCGTCGCGACATCCACTTGAATCACAACTTCACCTGGCTCAGGGGTAGGGTCAGGAACTGTTTCTAGGCGGAGATCGGTTTGGCCATGTAATACCGCTGCTAGCACGTTACGTCAGTCCTCTATTCGGCTTCATCATCTTAACGGGAATCGCTGAAGTCGTAATTCCTGAATTTCAAGCAAGTGGGTCAGGAAGGGATTGGCGACGATTTATACTGAGCATCTGATAAGTGCTGTATTGCTGGTGCTGCTTATAGATCTCCTGCTAGGCGGATGCCTAAAGGTTTAGACTGTGTCAATGGCATCTTGGGCAATCATACAGAACTCTTCCCAAATTCTTCTGATTCAAAGAAGCAGGAAAACAACCAGAGCAGATCAGTGGTGTTTCCCGGGGGGTGGAATCAAAGCGAACGAAACACCCAAACAAGCTTGCATTCGAGAAGTTTTTGAGGAAACACAACTCGTCATCAGAGTGGTGAAGACTGCTGCCAAAATTGGTGACGATTACTACTTCCTATGCAAACTTGAGGACCCTCTTCAGTCAGTAATCTTGAAGCAAAATGAGTGCAGGAACTATGTATGGATTAATCCCAGAAATTTGACGAATGTTGGTATCATCATGAATCTGAAAGTCATAGTGCCACTATTACGCTTTTTGGGTTACAAGATTAATTTATCGGATGATTTAGAACGATACATCGCGTGATCTCTTCATTACCTTTAATCTCCTTAAAGAATCCGTTACCCGATCAATTTTAAGGTCATATAACCAGAGTTATGCTACTTCGTTTGCGGGTGTTGGCGTAGTTGGGAAGTACTGAGTCACTACATATAGAGCCATCGTGTTATGAAGCGGATTCATGAGTCGATATCCTGTCGTTAGCTAGAGAATTTAGCCCAGTTAATTACATCTACCACGTTAAAATTTAGTTCAAAACTTAATTCTCTATGATGGTTGAACAGAACAAAGCCCTCGTTCTCCAGTTCTACAAAGCTTTTGACGATCGCAAGATAGAACAAGCTTTAGCACTTCTAGCTCCAAATTTTGTTGCTCATCTCGCAGGTATGCCTGAGCCGTTAGATGGACAAGCTTTCAAGCAGTTTGGAATGTCATTTTTTTTAGCTTTTAGCCAAGGAGAACACGTTTTTGACGAAGTTGTCATTTCGGGCGATAGAGTGGTGACTTGTGGAACATTCACAGCGATACATCTAGGAGAATTTCAGGGCCTGCCGCCAACAGGTAAGCAAATCAGCTTGTCCATTATGCATATTGATCGGGTGGAAGACGGAAAGATTGTCGAGCATTGGGGGCAAGGTGATGCACTCGGATTGATGCAACAGTTGGGGATAGTCTTCTTGCCAGGGCCAAAGCTATTGCCTTTTATTTTGAGAGGAGCCGCATCCAAACTGTTTAGAAAAGCTGGAACGTAGTTTCCAGAAGCAATATAGTCCGCTTGAACACCAACCATATCGAGTCTCGTTGTTGAGTTCGAAAAATTGCTAACGGTGGGAGAAGCAGAACGTTATGTGACATTAATTCGTGAAAAACAGACAAATAAATCTGGATTTTACGCCTTTGCAAACCTGAACCACATCAATCAACGGTTGCTAAAGGTTGTTTTATTGTGAAGTCCACCACCCATTATCTAGAGATTCGCTAAGGTTTAAGGGGTAAGTCTCCTGACCATTAGTCACACGTCTTGTAATTCTTACTGTGTTGCTTCCAATAGTCATCCAGATCGTGTTCTCATCGTCAATTCAAGATCGGTATTTGTGATCTATGGATTTTGATCATATTCGTTTCTACGTTCATGATGCGAAGCAATGCCGTCGTTGGTTTACCAACGTTCTAGGGTTTCAATATCTTGATAGCACCACAACTGTTAATCAACAGATTGAAGTGGTCTTCTCTGGAGCCATTGTCTGCATCATTTGTAGTCCTCTAAATGGGGCGGGTCCGGTAGCAAAATATCTCCAGTACCATCCTCCTGGCGTTGTTGATCTGGCGTTTCAAGTCTCTGATGTTAGGGCCACCTTCACCCGTGCTGTTCACCAGGGAGCTATTCCATTGCATCCCTTGACTGAAGAGCAGCAAGACAACGATACGTTGATTTGGAGCAGAGTTAAAGGATGGGGGGCGCTAGAACATACGTTAGTGGAGCGAAAAGGCCAGACCTCAATTTTGCCATCTGACCTCATTCCACTCTCAGCCCAAACGATATCTAAAGTTGAAACGAGTCGGCGTTTATTTAACCAGATTGATCATGGCGTTTTGAATGTTGGTAAAGATCAACTGCAAGCCGCTGTGAATTGGTATCAGCAAGTATTTGGATTTGAAACCCACCGATACTTTGATATTCAAACGCATCGTTCGGGTCTGCGCAGTGAAGTGTTAACCCATCCTCAGGGCCAGGTTAAGTTTCCGATCAATGAACCGACATCAGACAATTCCCAAATTCAAGAATTTCTGGATTTCAATCAAGGTCCTGGTATTCAACATATTGCCTTGGGGACCTCAAACATTCTAGATACGGTCTCTCAACTCAAACGCCAAGGACTATCCCTGCTAGATATTCCACCCAGTTATTATCAGCAATTGCGGCACCAGGTTGCCCAGGCTCACATCAACTGGTCAGCTCTAGAACAGCACCAGATTCTAGCTGATTTTGAGGAGGATGCCGGAGCTGGGATTCTATTGCAAACCTTCACGAAGCCTATTTTTCCACAGCCTACCTTTTTCTTTGAAATCATTGAGCGCCAGCGACAGGCCCAAGGGTTCGGGCAGCGAAACTTTCTAGCCCTGTTTCAAGCAATGGAGCGGGAACAACAGAAACGGGGGATATTGCTATAGCTTTACTTTGGTTTGCTGGCGTTGGCGAACTAGGCTAGCAGCGAGTTGAATCGCAGCAATCATACTCGTGGGATCTGCAATCCCCTTGCCAGCAATATCGAATGCTGTGCCATGGTCTGGAGATGTGCGGACAAAGGGCAAACCAATCGTGGTGTTGACAGCTCGGTCAAAAGCCATCAGCTTCACGGGAATTAAGCCTTGGTCATGATAGAGGGCTAAGTAGGCGTCATAGGTGGTAGGTTGTGCCATTTGATCGCGGGGACCGTACCAAGCTTGCCCTGGGCCTACCCAAAGGGTGTCTGGGGGAACGGGATCCGACAAGGTTAGGTCAGGATGTTGCGATCTCATCTCTTCCACCCAAGGTATCAGCCAATCGATTTCTTCCCGACCTAACTGTCCCTGCTCGCCGCTATGGGGATTTAAACCTGCGATCGCAACTTTCGGCTTCGCTATGCCAAACTCACGCTGCAGCGTCTTCTTCAGCAGCTCTACCTTCATCGTCAGCAACTCAGGAGAAAGCTGGTGAGGGACCTCCGACAGAGGGATATGGGTGGTTGCCAGCAAGGACCGAAGTTGCCATCCAGTATAGGGAGAGGCCCCCACAAAAAACATGCCATATTCTGAAGTTTGCGATCGCTCCGCCAAATATTCGGTTTGACCTGGATAGTGATGTCCAGCTGCTTTCCAGGCCGATTTGGCAATGGGGCCAGTGACGATGCCATCAAATCGCCCTTTAAGGGCACCGGTAATCGCAGTAGACAAACATTGAAAACTAGCCGCCCCCGTCTCTGCCGAAGGCTGTCCCCACGGAATAGGCGATAGATTCAATCCAACCTCCAAAAAATCGAGATCCCTCGGATTCGCGAGGGCCTGATCAGCCTCCAAACCTTCCTGCTGTTGGAGATGGTCATAAGCAGCTTCAAATAAAGACCGCTCCCCAATGACGTAAATATGCGCTACGTCCTTGAGAAGCGGTGCACTTAATGCTTTGAGAATAACCTCAGGGCCGATTCCTGCAGGATCACCCATCGGAATTGCAAGCTGGGGCAGAGGATGAAAATCAGTCATTACGATTCATCATCCAGCCAAACTGATGCATCGAGTAAAGTAACGGCCCTTATGCGGGAGACGTGACTTCCTCTGGTTCTGTGGCAGCTTCATCGGCAGAATCGGCCTCGACTTGACCACCTTCCTGTTGGGCCATCATTTGCTGACGATATCGCTCAGCCATTTCCTCTGCTTTGTCATAAACCAACTGAGGATTCTTGACCATATCTCCAGGCTCAGGCTCTAACTGCTTAGTAGAGAGGGAGATCCGACCGCGCTCAGCATCCAAATCAATGATCATGACCTTCAGATCATCATTGACATTAAAGACGCTGTGAGGCGTATCGATATGGTCGTGGGAAATCTCGGAAATGTGCAACAGACCACTGACGCCACCGATATCGATAAAGGCACCGTAGGGCTTGATACCGCGAACCGTACCGATCACCACTTCGCCGACTTCTAGACGGTTCATCTTCCGTTCTACCAAGGCTCGGCGATGGCTGAGCACGAGGCGGTTGCGCTCTTCATCTACTTCTAAGAACTTTAGCGGTAGCTCTTCACCAATTAAATCTTCCTTGGCCGCCCGCGTACTGATATGAGATCCAGGAATAAAGCCACGTAGCCCTTCAATTCGGACTAAAGCACCACCACGGTTGGTTGCAAATACCGATGAACGAACCGTTGCATCTTCTGTTTGTAGTTGCCGAACTCGCTCCCAAGCCCGCATATACTCAATGCGGCGGATAGAGAGGGTCAGCTGCCCATCTTCATTCTCATCAGCAAGAATGAAAAACTCACGTGTCTCATTGGATTGCAAAACCTCATCTGGGTTCTCAATCCGATTAATGGACATTTCCTGAATCGGAATATAAGCTGCGGTTTTCGCACCGATGTCAATCAGAGCCCCTCTCGGTTCCAGGCTAAAGACCGTACCTGCTACGACATCACCGGGGTTGAAATGGTAATCATACTTGTCAAGTAAGGCGGCGAAATCGTCGTGAGTAAAGCCAATATCTGGCAGTGTGGTTTCCCGATTGACCATTCTCTAATTTTCCTAGGTTTTTTCTTACTAATAGTGAATAATGACGTCTCCTTTGTCGGTAAAGACCTGAATTTAGGAGCGCTGGGTGGATACCAAGAGCAAACTTGATATCATTCTAGCTAGATTTGGCACTAGATCTATCATCCTAGCGCAATATCTGAAACCTGAACGATATATTTCTGTAATTCTTTAGTAATTATAAAGAAGACAAATCGCCCTATAAACGGCCCTGACTAGCATTGGCGACTGTGAGAAGCCAGATAAGCGGTGTCTTGAGCCGAGTGTATGGAATCCTGCAAACTATCATTCTCGCAAGGAGTCGGTAAGACCATGTCACCGGCTTCTTTCAACTGGTCGAGTTCATCCACGAAATCTCGAATTCCACGAAACTGTCTATAAACAGAAGCAAAGCGGACATATGCCACCTCACTTAACGTTTTCAGCTTGGTCAGAACAGATTCTCCTAATTCCGTACTGGTCACTTCTTTGACCGCTTGCTGCTGCAGTTCAGCTTCAACATCATCCACGAGCGTTTCCAGTTGAACGGCTGCCAGCCCTGTTTTTTGACAAGCCGTCACCACCCCCTTAAGCAGCTTAGACCGATCAAACAGCTCTCTATCCTGATTACGCTTGATCACCATAATCGGAACGAATTCGATCCGTTCATAGGTGGTGAATCGACGATTGCACTGCAAACATTCTCGTCGCCGCCGAACGCTTTGCCCTGCCTCTGCTGAGCGAGATTCTAGGACTCTGCTATCTGTATGCTGACAAAAGGGACATTGCATACTAGCGGTTGCGATAATTGCAAAGGGACAATGCTAAAGACGCAAAAGCACATAACGACATCACTAGACTTCAGAGGCCTGAGAAGCGCTAGCGGGTACATTTTGGAGTGCTTTGGCCAAATACTCTGCCCATTGTACTGCCAATGTTACGTCAGTGAAGGGAATTTGAGCCGATGTGCCATCCTCTTTATGCTGTAACTCCAAAACAATGTTCTTCCCTCTACTGGGAGGATTGCGATAGTCCACAGATTGACCATCCACACGAACCAAGACCTGGCTAATGTCATCGAAGGAAGTCGAACAAAGATGGGCTGGGCCCGCTAGGGTGGGTTTTCCCCAGGTTAGGGTCTGCTCTTTCTGTCCTAAGACAGCATAAATATCGTATTTGGCACGTTCATAGGACTGTGCCCATAGACGATACGCCTCCACTTTGCGATATTCAATCCATCCTGATCGCGCTAACGCAATGAATACGCCCAATAAGGCCAACCATACTAGCCCTTCTGCCATGATGTTTGCCTATATAGGCATGGATAAAAACTTGATTACTAGGTAAGGATTGGTCGCTAGGCCAAAGCTGACCTACAACGGGTGAATGTCCTAGTCCCAATCCTTATGTTCCGTCGCTTTTAGTCAACCCAGATGGATTGGTAATACGGATCACCGAAGAAGGGAACTACCCCTGTTGCTGGATAGTGATCATCATTAGGCGCAAATATACGCCCCACTGCCTCAGATAAATATTTTATGCCTTGAGAAAGTAAATTGATGAGTTTCATAATTGACTCCCATAGTTGAGATCGAATGAGAAATTGGAGCTTCCCATCCTGATGTGGATCAAAGGCTGCAGTCTTTATGCTTTCGATCATAACTTGATTGATTAGCAAATCAAATAAATCTCATAACTCTAAATATGTATTTTTTATAAATAGCGTGAACTAAAACTGCATTTAGTAACGCTTTGTGAGAAAAACACCGACCTTCGTCGTGTTTTGTAACGGTGTTTTGATGAAAGTTCTTGACGATAGAAGGTCTTTCAAGGCATGATGATATTCGCGTTCGGGGTTATAGCTCAGTTGGTAGAGCACCTCAATGGCATTGAGGGGGTCAGCGGTTCGAATCCGCTTAACTCCATAATCTAAGTCACCGAAACGAGCTGCCCCCACCTTTATAGCAGGGGTGTCGGTGGCCACCGTCTACTGCCTAGGCTGGGATAATGCCGGGCAGCTTATCCAGCTTGCCCACCTGAAAACTCAGCGGTTGGACCTGATTGGCGTCTAAACAGGGTGGCTCGATTCACCTATCCCGTGTTTCTCATACCCGCAGCAATACCGTTAATCGTCAGTAGAGCACCGCGAAGGAGGTCTTTCTCACTCACGTTACCGCCACCGAGGGCAATTCTCTGCTGACGTTGATATTGTCTTAACCGTCGCAGCAGTGATACTTGTAAAAAACCTAAGGGGACAATGGTGCCGTTACGGAGGTGAACAGAGCGTTTCAAATTGGGATCACCATCTAGAAGTTGGGAATTGCCCGTAATCTTAGAAACCATTTCGCGGGTTAGGTAGTATTCTTGAGAGATTTGCTCAAATAATCGCTCAAAGCGTTCCACATCTTCGGGTGTCGTTAATTCCTGGAGATAGTGATGCGCAATTTGCAAATCGACTTTTGCCAGGGTCATTTCCACCTTGGAAATCACCATCTTAAAGAAGGGCCACTTTCCATAGAAATATTGGAGTAAGGTGAGATGCTCTGCAGATTTATCATCTAAAAAGTCTTGGAGGGCGGTACCAACGCCATACCAAGCGGGGAGCAGAAATCGACTTTGCGTCCAGCTAAATACCCAGGGAATTGCTCTCAAGCCATCGAGCGTTCTACGATTGTCTGCTCGTCGACGGGCCGGTCGAGCGGCATGCTGAAGTTGGCTAATTTCATTAATGGGGGTCACTTCATAAAAGAAATCAACGAGATCTTCTTGTTCATGAATTAAGGCACGGTACCGTTTGCGCGATCGCGCGGCCAAATCCTCCATAATGTCATGCCAAGGTTCAATGCTATCGATTGTGGATCGCAATAAACTGGACTGAATCACAGCAGTAGAGATGGTTTCTAAGTGATATAGAGCTAGCTCTGGCAAAGAATATTTAGAGGCGACGACTTCACCCTGTTCCGTAATTTTGATCCGACCATTAACGCTATAGCCAGGCTGGGCCAAAATCGCTTCGTAAGCAGGACCTCCTCCACGCCCCACAGAGCCGCCCCGTCCGTGAAAGATACGTAAAGAGATCCCATAGGGTTCAGCGGTTTCCTGGAGTCGCTGCTGAGCCTTGTAGATTTCCCAGTTACTGCTAAGAAAGCCAGAGTCTTTATTGCTATCAGAGTAGCCCAACATAATCTCTTGAAGAGAGAGGTGGAGGTTAACTGCCTCAGCCTCCTCAGGATCGGGCTGTGGATCTTGAACCTGAGCGGCTGCCACCGGATCAATCAGATAGTTGCGATACAGCTCTAAATCAAAGAGTTGGGTCATTACACTGGGAGCCCGCTGCAAATCATCCACGGTCTCGAACAAGGGAATAGCGTGCAAGGTGCCCGTAGCGGTCGCCGGATCAAAGAGTCCTGATTCCTTAGCAAAGATCAGCACCTCCAAGAGATCACTGGCCTCATGGCTCATGCTGATAATATAGGTGCGGCAAATCTCAATGCCAAACTCCTCTTGCAGCCGCCGAATCATGCGGAATGTATTGATCAGTTCTCGCGTTTGATCTGAGAAGGGCAGTTCCGGAGGAATCAAGGGTCTGCGAGTTTGTAACTCTTGGACCAGCCACTGCAGCCGTTCTGATTCCGATAACTCGTTATAGGGTTTAGGCAGGATTTGTAAATAATCAATAATTTCAGTCAGAGCATCAGAATGGCAGGAACTTTCCTGCCGGATATCCAATTGAGTGAGATTAAACCCAAAGATTTTCACTTGGGCCATCAAGATATCGAGTTCACGACAGTTAATGTCCGTAGCCTGCAGGTTTTCCTTAACCACCTTAAGCTCTGCCAAAAAATCAGCGGCCGCAGGATAGTAAATCTGCTCATTCATCCCTTGAGGATGAATAGGCTGGGAAAAGTCGATCAATTGGGCCTGTTGTTGATTGCGATCGCGGGTATTCTCCAGACGTTTCAAGATGTAGGACAGCTTGAAACGATAGGGTTCTCCCAAAAATCGAATGGAAAGTTGGTCATACACCTCTGGCATTTGCAACTGATCTTGCCCCAAGGATTTTTCCAAACCAGGCGGGACTTCGCACCAATATTGAGATAAGGTCAACAGATTAATCAGCTTTTTGACCGAAGCGATATATTTTTCTAAAACGAGATTGCGCTGATAGCACGAGGTTTGCCAGGTGACCTCCGGGGTCACATTGGGATTCCCGTCGCGATCAGACCCGACCCAAGAGCCAAATTGGCAAAAGTGATAGCGGGGCGGATTTAAGTTGGGAAATGCCTGTTGTAGATGCTGGGTTAAGCGGTGATAGAGCTGGGGAATCGCATCAAACAGCACCTCACGAAAGTAGTGGAGACTATACTCCACCTCATCTAAGACCGTCGGTCTGAATTGATGAAGCTCATCAGTGCGCCACCAAAATCGCACTTCCTCAGTCAGTTCAGCCTGCAAAACATCCACTTCCCAGGGGGAGCGGGTGTTACGCGCCAAACCTGCTTCAGCTTCATCGAGTTTCCCTAGTATTTTGGCAATTCGCCGTTGTTTGGCCCGAATCGTCTGCCGGACGATCTCCGTCGGATGGGCGGTGAACACCAGCTTAATATCTAACGTTTGAATAATGTTATGGATATGACGAGGCGGCACATTTAACTGCTTGAGTTTAGGGAATAGCCAAGCAAAGGTGCCGGCATTAGGCTCTCGCAAGCTCATATCGAATAAGCTTTGGGCGGGCATCTCCGACGAACCCTTCTGCCCCCCTTGGCCTTTAGAGTCAGCGATCGCCCTGGCGTCCATCCCTTCTGAAGCAGCATCAGTGGAGTCCTGAATGGCACCGCGCGTCCGCACAATGCTCTCCTCTTGCTCATAATGTTGTTCAACGATATTAATAAGCTGAAAATACAGCGCAAAGGCCCGCGCTGCCCGAATAGCTTCGTCTAATTGCAGTGTCTCCACTACTTTCAGAACTTCCGCTTCCGGTACGCTAGGCGCTTGCCCTTCTGGAGAACACATGGATCGCAGCTGACGGAGGAGATCCACTAACTCTTGGCCGCACTCATCTCGCAGAACGGTCTCCAACAAATCTTCAATAACTGTAATCCGATGTAGCAGTAATTTCTCTAACTTAGCCTGCATTATTCACGCTGATCTCCTGAAAAGTTCTCAAGATCTGGATAGGTATGATATCTACCCAATCTTAAGAGACAACAAAGTGGGTACTCTACGGGTTACTAAAAATACTACACAGCAAAGGCTACAGTCACTGTCTTAGATGCTTATAAGAGATTGAGATTAAAAGGGGGACGAACGGACCATAAGGGCCAAGGGAAGAACACATAGAGGTTGCTCTGAATGGAATCTGTGAAAACGAGGGGGCTGAACAGCGATCAAGCGGAACGCGATCAGAGTGCTACCCAGCCAGAGTAACGATATCTCCACCCCAATTCTAGGGGGTAAACCTCGATTTACTCGTTTCAGTTCAGCGTTAGTGGATGACGACAGGTTGATGCCTCCAGAAATGCCTCTGACTGAGTGCGCCCACTGTGTCGCGTTTCAGGTACCCTGAGTGTTACGAGACGCCATCTATTCGGCAATCTCTAAAAAAGGCAGGGCCATGCCTTGCAATAAGCCTTCACACCAGCCGCCTAGCGTTAAAAAGCCTCTCAACAGCTGTTGCTGACCCAGCAGCGCCAATAGCAAGGGCAAAATAGCGAGACTAATCAGTACCTCCAAACACTCTGGCTTTAATAAGATTGAGGGTTGATTGGATGAGGAAGTCGTGGATGAAGACATAGCGAGACCTTCTGAAATTTAGCGGAGTGCCCACTCTTTTGCCCAAGCCAGGATTTGAGCCATTTGTTCAGGCTGATGCGATTCGCAGTAGAGGCGGAGAACAGGTTCAGTACCACTGAAACGGATCAGTAACCAACTGTGATCGGCGAGCAGAAACTTATAGCCGTCGATGGCAAGGACATCGGTCACAGCTTGGTCGAGAACTTGGGTAAAGGGGGCAGATTGCAGTTGGGCAATCAGCTTTTGTTTATCTGCTTCAGAGGCGAGGGGCAGATCAATCCGATCATAGAAGCTGGTGTACCCCGTTTGAGCTTGTAGCTGCTGATATAAATGGGTGAGATCTTGCTTCGTTTGGGCGGCCGCCTCCAGCAAATACAGGGCTGACAGCAAGCCATCTCTTTCAGGAATATGGTTGCCATAGCCAATACCGCCTGACTCTTCACCTCCCAGCAATACGGCTTCGGTTTCTAACATATGATCGGCGATATATTTATAGCCAATGGGCGTTTCATGCAAGGGCAAATGGTGGAGCGCTGCAACCCTAGGGATCAGTTCAGACCCGCTAATGGTTTTGATTACTTCTCCCTTCATCTGCCGACGGGCAGCTAAATGTTCAATCAGAATGGGAATCAAAATTTGGGAACTGAGAAACGTCCCTTGTCCATCCATCGCGGCGATCCGATCGCCATCACCATCAAAAATAAAACCAACGACCGCTTCTTGTTCGGCGCTTTGTTGGCGGGTTTGGATGGTTTGGATCAAGGTTCCGAGGTATTTAGGCAAGGGTTCTGGCGCGCCGCCCTCAAATAAGGGATCGCGATCGCTGTTGAGTTCAGTGATCTCAGCCGTAAGGAGACGTTGGAGGCCACTGGCCGTCGCCCCATGCATGGTATCCACAAAGACCGTTAACTGCTTTTGGGTAATGGCCCGATTAATTAGATCAATATCAACCTTCGAGGCCAAGACTTGGCAGTAGTCTGGCCAAGGATCAAAGGTATCGAGCGTTCCCGGCTTAGGGGCAGTGGTAGAGGAAGCAGTGGCCAATCGATCTTGGATCGCCTGGGTTACAGGGGGCGGCACAGACCCCCCAAAGGCACCTTTGACCTTAAGTCCCGAATAAATGCCTGGGTTATGGCTAGCGGTAATCACCAGAGCCCCCAAGGCCTGGCGGTGATAAGCCGCCCAACTAAAAGCAGGGGTAGGGGCAAAGGTGTTGGCAAGCAGCACGTCATAGCCTGCCTGCTGGACGACTTCGGCAGTCGCCTGCGCAAATTCTTCGGATAAAAATCTGCGATCGTAACCCACAATAATCAACCGTTGGGAGTCGGGGCTACTGTAGGTGTCCTCCAATACCTCCGCGGCTACAGGTGCCACTTTGATTAATCGTTCAAAGGTAAACTCTTTGGCAATAATGCCCCGCCAGCCATCCGTCCCAAATTTAATGGGAGATATGGATACGTGAGCGTTAGAAGACGCAGAATCGTTAGGCATAGCGAAGTTATTAAGGGCACATTGTCTCTATCCTACACACCAAAAGTTAACCCGCAATTGCTAACAAAACTTAATCTTTAGTTTATGATTTGGAATGGAACGCAGTTTAGGGAGGTTTATTTTGACTCAACACCAAGATGCTATCGCACCCCATGGTGGCTCATTGATCAATCGGATCACCTCTGAGGCCCAAAAACAAGATTTTCTGGCCAAAGGAGATAGCTTACCTCGTGTACAGCTGGATAAGCGCGCCACCTCAGACTTGGAAATGATTGCCATTGGTGGATTTAGCCCACTGGCAGGCTTTATGGGGCAGGCTGACTATGAACAGGTCGTCCATCATATGCACCTAGAGAATGGATTGCCCTGGTCTATTCCAGTGACTTTATCGGTTGCTGAAGACGTGGCTGCTTCCCTCAATATTGGTGATTTAGTTCGTCTGGATGATCCCACGGGAGCCTTTGTGGGTGTCCTCGAACTGACCGAAAAATACACCTATGACAAAACACAAGAAGCGCTTCAAGTCTATAAGACTGACGAGATGAAACATCCCGGCGTTAAAGTGGTATTCGAGCAAGGTGCGGTTAATCTGGCGGGGCCAGTATGGTTATTAGAGCGACAGCCCCATCCCCAATTCCCGGCCTATCAAATTGATCCTGCTGTCTCGCGGCAACATTTCCGTGAAAAGGGCTGGAACACCATTGTTGGCTTCCAAACCCGGAATCCCATTCACCGTGCCCACGAATATATTCAAAAATGCGCCCTAGAAACTGTGGATGGGTTATTCCTTCATCCACTGGTGGGAGCAACGAAGAGTGATGATATCCCTGCCGATGTACGGATGCGTTGCTACGAAATTATGATGGAGCATTATTTCCCTGAGGATCGGGTTATTCTGGCCATCAACCCTGCAGCCATGCGCTATGCAGGCCCTCGGGAAGCTATTTTCCATGCTTTAGTCCGCAAGAATTACGGATGTACCCATTTCATTGTCGGTCGAGATCATGCGGGCGTGGGGGATTACTATGGCACCTACGATGCTCAACACATTTTCGATACCTTAGATACTCAGGCCTTGGGCATTATTCCCATGAAGTTTGAGCATGCCTTCTACTGTAAGAAGACCTTATCGATGGCTACGACGAAAACCAGTCCGAGTGGCCCTGAGGATCGGGTGCATCTATCCGGTACCAAGGTGAGGGAAATGCTGCGTCGGGGTGAGTTACCCCCACCTGAATTTTCTCGTCCCGAGGTGGCGTCTGAATTAGCCGCAGCGATGAAAGCTTGAGGCTTGCATTCGCAAACGGCGATATAGTGAAAGCAGGAACCCATTACTGATGATGGGTTCTACCTTTTTGCCCTGCAGTAGGCCCTCTCCATAGATATTGATTATGGCCCTGACTCGACGTGCTTTATTGCAAAAAACTAGCTTAGCGCTTGCTGGTCTAGGTTTGAGTGATTTATATCTATGGAAGTTTGCCCACCAATATCAGCAGGTTCTGGCTCAACCCACCTCACGCAAGCTAGCGTTATTAGTTGGCATTAATCAATACCGGGACTTGGGCAAACACTCAAAGCTAAAAGGGTGTTTAACGGACTTAGAGCTGCAGCGAGAGTTGTTGGTGCATCAGTTTGGGTTCCACCCAGACGATATTGTTGTCCTCAAAAATAAGCAAGCAACGCTGAAGAATATCGAGACGGCCTTTGCTACTCATTTAATTGAGCAGGCACGGCCTCAGGATAGTGTGATTTTTCACTTCAGTGGCTATGGGTGTGTTTTGCATCAGTACGCAACCGATATACCAGAACGCAAAACGCCTCCATCCTGCAATGTGCTGATCCCCTTTGACGGGACCGTCGAAGACGCTAAGAGTTCTCAAGCGATTGAGAATTTGCTGCTGGAGGATCAACTGACATCGTGGTTCCGCTCGCTCAATACTCAGAAAAGCTTTTGTGTGTTGGACGCTGGATTTACCTATCCTGGCAAAGCCTTGCTGGGGAATTTGCGCGTGCGATCGCAGCCTGCAATCCCCCAAGAAATTAGCTTGCCAGGCGATCTAGAACAACAGGAAAAATTACTGAATCAGTCGCAGAGACGGTCGACCCCTGCTGAATTGATCCTGGCTGCCTCTCAAAATTCACAAACGGCGGTTGAAGCCCAGTGGCATGACTTCTCTTCAGGCCTCTTCACCTATATACTCACCCAGCATCTGTGGCAACAGTCTGCCTCTAAAAAGCCCTCTGTTAGCTTTACTCACATTGTCTCTGATCTCGAACATCGAGTCGGCCGAGTGCAACAGCCAACGTCAAGAGGGCAGACGAGTGCAGATATTCTGCCCGCTTTATCTCTAGGAGACAGTGCGGATGGAGTGGTGACCGATATTGAAGACAATGGTGAAGAAGCCACACTTTGGTTGGGCGGCGTGCTGCCCCAAGTGGTCGATCACTATGAAGCCATGACTTGTTTTAAGATTGCTGCCACTGAGAATGGCTTTGTCCGTGCCCAATCTTTGCCAGAGCGTTCGGTAAATGCACGCCCTGCATCTGGGGATCTGTTGATTCGTTTAGACTCTCATCGAGGTTGTGTGGGGACAGGACGTTGCAACCAAGAAGGGCAAATCACTTCAGGGCAAAAGATTCGCGAGGCATTTCGCGTCATCCCCAAGACGATCACGCTGAATGTTGCCCTTGGATCGCAGCTCAATCGAATTGAACGGGTGGACGCCACCAGTGCTTTTTCTGATATGCCCAATATTAATCCTGTAATTGCGGGTGAACAACATGCAGATGTTCTGTTTACACAGGCTCCATCCTCCTCACAGGTGATTGTTAATTCAGTCTCCAGCGATATTTCTGAAGCAGATGAACAGTCCGCACCTCCGCCCCAAGCCCAGTATGGGTTGTTCTCTCAGGGGGGAGAAGAATTAGCAGATACGCGGGGGGAGTCGGGAGAAGCGATTAAAACAGCGGTCAATCAGCTCCATGACACCTTAAAGTTGCTGTTGGCCTGCAAGACCTTAGATCTCACGGTCAATGACTTTTCCTCTCGGATCGGGGCTATGGTGTTTTTGGAAGGCGTTGATACTGAGAAACCGCAAGTATTGGCACGACAAAATACGTCCAGAGCCCCTTGGACTTTGAAAGAGACCAGTTCTCCTCTCTCAAGCTTTGAAAAACAGGGGCAAGTGGTTCAGCTTTCCAGAGGGCAACACATTCAATATCGGATTCGCAATTATAGTGATGCCCCGCTCTACTGGCTGGTCTTAGGCGTGGATAACCGCACCCAGTTTTTTACCATTTACTCACCAGAAGCGCTTCTGGCTGTACCGGAGACGGAAACGACAAACCAGGATACCGTAGCGGCGGGTGGGTCATTAGCGGTGCCATTCTCAATGAATGAATATGTGGTGCGCGGACCCACAGGGCTGGCAACGACTTACGTTATTCTCAGCCGATCGCCTTTTGTAAAAGGACTCAGTGAGATTGCGGGTAAGATCCGCCAATCCTCAAGCAATACCTCACCCGTGGTTGTGCGGTTGACGAACCCCCTAGAGGTGACTCAGCAAGTCTTGCAAGATTTACATGATGGCAGTGCCCCAACGGCTGAACAGATAGGGGTTGCGTCTGATAACAATTGGGTTTGGGATGTAGACCAGTGGGCAACCTTTCAGTTTACCCATGAGGTGGTTTAAGAAAGGAATCCGTTGCTAGCGCTGTGGTAATTCTCGGAGCTGCGCCTATAGGCATCTGGACGGGTAGAGAACAATCCTTTCTCTGTACAAACGGCCTGCAACGGTTGATCCCAAGGTTCAGTGGGGAGTTGGTCCAGTAGATCTTGACCAAAAACGATGCCAATAGTGGGAATAGAGGACCAATCAGGCGAGGCAAGTAATCGGTCGTAATATCCACCCCCATAGCCGAGGCGATAGCCGTTGCGATCGCACGCCACTGCCGGGACCAAAATTAAATCGACCTCATCAGCCAATAGTTCAGGACAATCAGGATAAGGTTCCAAAATCCCATACTTGCCCTTTATCAGCATTGTAGAATCCAGCGGATTGCAGCGATGCCATTTCAAGTCTCTACCCACACAACGAGAGAGACCCCATTCGCGGTCTTGTCCTCGTAAAAACAGCCAACTCAGATCAGGTTCTTGCCGAAACGTCATATAAGCCAAAACCGTCTTCGCTTGCTGCCAAAGGGATGATTCCAGCAACTGCTGACAGAGGGTTTGACTGAAAAGACGCCACTGCTCGACTGGCATCGATTGACGCTGTGTCAGCAATTGACGTCTGAGATGATTTTTTTGAATCAGGGGATTAGAGTCAGAGGATTGCACTAAAACTGGGTTGCCACCAATAAGAACAAACTGTCCACTAACAATGTTCCCAATACCGATCCCGAAAATGCCCACCAACAGAGCTGATCTTTTTGCCCCGTCCAGGTATCTGGGGGCAATAGGGGCCGAATGCTAATCACACAGAGGCCCACCACCAAAACCATTGCCCAAAACTTTCCCCAAGGGGTTTGGGTATGTTCCAAAGCTTGAGGCAACAAAGCCATCGCCTCGGTTTGATCCGTTTGAATCAACACTCGCCAAGTGGGCATTAAATCCACTAAGAAGAAATACACATCCGTGACGGTCGAACCAATCAAAGATCCTAAGAAGAAGAGCGAACCAATTTTGAATCGGGAATTGAATAACGCCCAAACAGCCACAGGCAAGCCAATCGCTTCCATCGGCACATGCCACAAGGGCTCGGCCCGAAACCAACCCCAATAAATCGAGCCAGAGAACCAGGCTAAAGCAAAGCCAAACAGCAAATCACCCCAGATTCGAGTTCTGTCTTGCCGCATCAACCCGTAACTTCCCAAGAGCCACCCGCCTGTGGCGACCAGACTGAGCCATGGCCAGGTCCTGACCAAAGGCGCTTGAATCAGTACAGGTAAGGACACCAAAAACATTGCGGCACTAAACAGCAGCCAGCTCTGAAATGTCCCCATGCTTTGGATAGTTTGTCTGAGGGAGCTTTGAAAAGTTTGTTTCAAGGATTGTTCTCCAGATTTTTCAAAGTTATGAAAATGCTATTAATTCAAGACGATTATTTAGGCAATATTTGTTAATATTCGTTAATATTTTTGCGTTTGTTGAACCATCCTTGGGTTGGCATTCAATTTTGATTAGTGTATCACGGGAAGGGAGAGTGGCTAAGCCTTCCACGATCCGGCCACAGCCTGCTCTCTCCTATGAATAATCCATAATTATGCCCAGACTATCTCGTCAAATCCAATGCGCGTTATTTTGCAAAGAGTTAATAAATCACGGGTCGAAGTTGCGGGCCAAATTGTTGGCAAAATCCAAAAAGGTCTCAATTTATTAGTAGGAATTACCCCCTCTGATACGGCACAGGAAGTGGCTTGGATGGCTCGTAAATGTTTAGAGCTGCGGATCTTTCCCGATTCCTCCGGCAAGCTGTCGCAGTCCGTTCAGGATATTGAGGGAGGCGTATTGGTGATTAGCCAATTTACCTTGTATGGAGATTGTCGCAAGGGGCGGCGGCCCTCCTTCGATAAAGCAGCACCTGGAGCGATAGCAAAACAGATTTATGAAGAATTTGTGACTAAACTGCAAGAAAGCGGCTTACAGGTGGAAACCGGACAGTTTGGCGCCATGATGGATGTTTATATCGAAAATGATGGTCCTGTAACCTTAATTTTGGAACGAGAGGCTGAAGGATCCATACGGTGAAAACCTGCTATCCTCTGCCCTAACATAAGGGCTCGCTGACACAGTCAAACCAGGAGATAGTCAAGATAGATGACATTAGGGATTGCCATTTTTAGGGAAGTTGAGTCAAACTGCCTGTGTGGTAATCAATAGCGAGTCTCTCTAGAATCATGTGCGGTATTGTCGGTTACATTGGCCCTCAGGCAGCTAGCGGAATTTTGCTTTCGGGTTTACAGAAACTAGAATATCGGGGCTACGATTCAGCAGGAATTGCCACTGTCTTAGAAGCACAACTCCAGTGTATTCGGGCTAAGGGTAAGCTCCATCATCTGGAAGAAAAGTTAGCCAGTTGGGAAAATCCTGCGGTTTTAGGCATTGGTCACACCCGCTGGGCGACCCACGGCAAGCCAGAAGAACATAATGCCCATCCTCATCGAGACGCCCGCGAACGATTGGCCGTCGTGCAAAACGGTATTATCGAAAATTATCGAGAACTGAGAGAAGAACTGAAAGAACGGGGCTGCACGTTTCGTTCGGAAACCGATACGGAAGTTATTCCTCATCTGATCGCAGAAAAGTTGGAAGGCTTGCAGGCTAAAGGAGACCCCTCTCTGCTAGAAGCCGTGCGACAGGCCGTCAATCATTTGGAAGGGGCCTTTGCGATCGCAGTGGTCTCCGCCGACTTCCCGGATGAACTGATCGTGGCCCGTCAGCAAGCTCCTTTAGTCGTGGGATTTGGCAATGGCGAATATTTCTGTGCCTCCGATACCCCCGCTTTGATTCACCACACCCGCACGGTTTTAACCCTAGAAAACCAAGAACTGGCTCGCTTGACCACTCAAGGCGTAGATCTTTATCACTTTGAGGGCAACCGCGTTCGCCGTCCACCTCGCACCCTCAACTGGAACCCCGTAATGGTGGAAAAGCAGGGCTTTAAGCACTTTATGCTCAAGGAAATCTATGAGCAGCCTGGGGTGGTGCGCACATGCCTGGAACAGTATGTGGATAGCAACTGGCAACCCGGAAAAGAGAAAAGTCCCATTCGCCTTAATTTGGCACCAGACTTAACCGCGAACTTGGAAAACATCCAAATTATGGCCTGCGGGACGAGTTGGCACGCCAGCTTGGTGGGTAAACATCTACTGGAGCAGTTAGCCGGTATTCCCACCGTGGTCCAATATGCCTCTGAGTTCCGGTATGCCCCTTCCCCCATAACGGCTAATACCCTCACCATTGGCGTCACCCAGTCGGGAGAAACTGCTGACACCCTAGCAGCCCTGGAAACGGAACAGCAACGTCGGGCTCAGCAACCTGCCCATTTGCAAGCGCATCTGCTGGGCATTACCAATCGTCCCGAAAGCTCTCTGGCGCGTTTGGTTCCCGCTATTATTGATACCCATGCCGGGATTGAGATTGGCGTGGCGGCCACTAAAACCTTTATGGCCCAACTGATGGCCTTTTACTTTTTGGCGATTGAGTTGGCCTATCAGCGCAAAACCGTTGCCCCCCAGCGCTTGGGTGAAATCATTGATGGTTTGCAACAGCTTCCCGCACAGCTAGAGCAGGTGTTGGAGAGTCAAGAACGATATGTGGAAACCCTAGCTCATGATTTTGTCGAAACCCAGGACTTTATCTATATCGGTCGAGGCATCAATTTCCCCATTGCCCTGGAAGGTGCGCTGAAGCTCAAAGAAATTAGCTATATCCATGCGGAAGGATATCCGGCAGGGGAGATGAAGCATGGCCCGATCGCATTGCTGGATGCCAAGGTACCCGTGGTTGCGATCGCAATGCCAGGAACCGTGTTTGAGAAAGTACTCTCGAACGCCCAAGAGGCACGGGCACGGGATGCTCGGCTAATTGGGGTCACTCCCATGAATGAACAAGAAGCCAAAGAAACCTTTGATACGTTACTCCCTGTCCCCGCAGTGGATGAACTGATTTCGCCGTTGCTAACGGTCGTGCCCTTGCAATTGTTGTCCTACCATATTGCAGCCTTGCGAGGCTTAGATGTAGATCAACCTCGGAATTTGGCCAAATCTGTCACCGTTGAGTAATCGCTCCTCTTAAGCAGATAGGGAAACCCTGCATGCGTTGGCATAAGCCTGCCGTAGGGATCGCTTCACGATTGGGCAAAGGTCACAAAAATAGTGTCTTGATGGCAGGCACTGTAAAATACGCAACTATAAAGTCTGTGCTGATCAAAAAAATATGCCAGAACAAATCCTGGGTGGACGTTAGTTCGACCATAGGGATGCCCTCCTAAGAGTGGGATTTTAATGGAGACTTTCGAGTTTGTTGCACTGCCTTCTGGAGGCGTGCCATAAGTTGTTCA
>NZ_JANQOY010000235.1 GCF_028285565.1 Acaryochloris sp. IP29b_bin.148 | reverse complement strand
AGAATAGTTGGCCATTAAATTCGGTGAAGTCAGAAGCATTGGAGCTGGATCCATAAGGGCCTTCACCCGGTCTTATATCTTTGAGCAGTTGAGTCCCTTCAGCGGTGCCATCAGTGACCCATAACTCATTCCCCGTCGTTCCATCATTGGCGGTAAAAAATAGTTGGCCATTAAATTCGGTGAAGTCAGAAGCATTGGAGCTGGCTGGATAGTCACCCCCATACCCATAGGGGCTATTACCTGGCCTTATATCCTTGAGCAGTTGGGCAGCACCAATAAATCCACCCGCCTCAAAATCAGAGGTGGTGACGATTAACTCATAACTGCCAGTCGAATTATTACTAGAACCACTTCCAGCAACTTCAGGGTCATATTCAAAGTTAGAAAAACCGCTGACCCCTACATAATAAGTTCCATCAGCAGGGGGTAGAAAGCCAATAAATGAGCCGTTACCAGCATCATCATTCACTGCTAACTCATTTCCCTCAGCATCAAATACTCTGAGGATGGAGTCAAAGAATGAATCGCTATTATTAGTATTGAGATCAAAGGTTACACCCGTGCCTGCTGATAACTCAAGGGTATACAAATCAACATCCCCAGAAGTGTCAACATCTGGGTTGTCGCCAATCTCACCATTAAACGTAAATTCACCCTTTTCACCAGCATCAATATTGGTTGGTGTTGCTGTTAATAAAGTATCGTTGGGTTCCATCTTTTAAAAACCTCATAAAGTGTTAGCTCGACAAATTAGAATGAATACAATCCCATATTTTTTGCGTACAGAACCTTCTCAATACTCAATTTAAGTATTGAGAGACTCAGAACCTTGTGTAAATTTCTAAAGCTCGACTCCGGATACCAGAAAATTGTTCCGATAGTGGCACCTGCGAGATTAGATTTTTTGAGGCATATTCAGTTCATTATGTTAAGACTTATTCCATCAGATGAAAGACATCTCTTCTTGAAGAAGACATGAGGGAAAGCTTCATTGAGATAGCAACCTCCTAAAAAAGGTAAACCAAAATCCTCAACTACAGAATCAACACTTCATAGCGAAAGAATTACGCAGCGAAAATATATATCTCCCAAGCAAACACGAACCAAAGATTTTTATCCTCGTATATTGTTTGCTTTTTTTAGTTTTTTGTCAATACAAAAATCTAGACTGCTGACATAAAAAGATATTTCTTATTCTTCAATATTTTATTTTTAGAGAATATAATCAATCAGTAGCTAATCCAAAAAAACATAAGAATACTTTTTCCACTTCGATTATTCAGTGTTCATAAACTTGGGAGATTTTCCGATATTTTGATAGATGTAACTATAGGTTCGAGCAGTGAATTATGTCGCAGTCACCCATGCAGAGCAACCCCGCGTCATCAACTTCAGAGGATACTGCTCACCGAGAGGTTCGTTATCAATACACAAACAATCTCGCGCCATTGCTCAAACAATTAGGCAGCTCACTGATTTTGTCTACCTATCAAGCAGGCAAGCTGGTCGTTGTCGGGGTTCATGATGATCAGCTTCAGCTTTCATTTCATAATTTTGAACGGGCAATGGGCGTAGCGGTAGGGCATAAAAAAATTGCCGTTGGTGGTAAAGATTGGATCTACTTTTTAAAGAATGCCCCGGAACTAGCGGCACAAGTGGGGCCTGCGAATAGTCATGATGCCTGTTTTCTAATTCGAGGTGCTCACTACACTAGCGAAATTTCAGTCCATGAATTGGCCTGGGGACAGGAACAATTAGTGGTGACCAATACTCGATTTTCCTGTTTATGCTCTTTGGATAATCACTATAGTTTTGTTCCTGAATGGCGTCCTCCCTTTATCAGTGCTCTGGCTCCGGAAGATCGCTGCCATCTTAATGGCGTTGCGTTAGTGAATGGGCAGCCCAAGTATGCAACGGTTTTAGGCCAAACAGATACTTCAGGGGGATGGCGTCCTGATAAGGCGACCCAGGGTTGTGTTTTGGAGGTTCCTACAGGACGGGTCGTCGCTCAGGGGTTCGCCATGCCCCATTCTCCTCGGGTTAGAGATGGCCAACTTTGGGTCCTAGATTCCGGGAGAGGAGAAATGAAAAGCATCGATTTATCCTCTGGAAAAGCCCAAAAAATAGCGGAGCTGCCCGGTTATCCAAGAGGCTTGGCCTTAGCAGGCCAGTTTGCGTTCGTGGGACTGTCGAAGGTGCGAGAAACGGCGACGTTTGGGAATTTACCCATTTGTGAACGGTTCGATGACCTCAAATGTGGGTTGGCTATTGTTGATTTGCAAACTGGTAAACAGATCGGACTGCTGGAGTTTCAAAGCGGTGTGGATGAAATTTTTGATGTGCAGGTGCTTCCAGGCGTTCGTAATCCGTTTTTCTCTGGACCCTATGCGATCGCAGATGGTAATCCCCCCATCTGGACCGTTCCACCACCTCAAAGCTAGATCAACTGAACTGTGGTAAACGAAAAAAGCACGGGATCTGAATCGCTTAAGCAATTCGAGATATCTAAAAATACTGTTCCAGTTTTCAGGGATACAAACATCCCGCGCAAAATTTCGTTTACCCATGCACAACCCTTTGCTTAGCTAGCACATAGGGGTAGTTTGAACTTATCAACGCCCTTAAGGTCAAAGTGAATTGAGTAGCAATAGAGAATCTTGAAGCAATAGTCTCCTTCCATTGCCCCACAACTGACTAAGACTAACTCCCGCGATAGGCAAGATAGCTTATTCGGTTTATGAGGATCGCAAGGTGGCAAATCACCAAAACAAATAAACTTGGAAGGCTTAATGTAAACAGAAGGCGTGCCATCAGGCAACTCCGGCACTGGTGTCCCATCTGCTTTAGTCACCACAGAAATAACGACCGTTAAGTCTTTGAAAGTAACGTTGGAATAAGGGTTGCAAGCTGTAATGCACAAACATTCAGTATCTGTGGTTTCAATCATGTCCTTAGGACCGTCACCCCAGTGAATTTTGAAATGGGGTGCAAGTTCTGGAATATCCGCTGGTTTGCAAACTTTAGCGTTTGGATCTTTAGCTTTTGGATAGGGATGGCCAGCGTCAATGATGAACTCTTTTGCTTCACATTCTTTATCGAGTAGTTGATCAGCAAAGTCTTCTGCAAGTTTACAAATTTTGGGATCTTTGCTTTGTGGAAAGTCTGCAACAAAATCTGAAAAACTAGTTGTTTTAGGGGTTGTAGGGTTAGTACCTGGATTAACCATATTGTGTGTCTCCTTTTTTGTGGATTGAATGGTCACTGGCTTGTCAATCAGCCAGGACTTGATTTGTTGACTTAATCGATCGAGAAAACTTTTCATTTCTGAATCAACCTCTGTTCCGAATAGCTATAAAAATCTGTTTCGGCAGAGAAAATATTTGAAGATTCACTTGAAATTTTCTGTCCCTATAACAGTCCAATCTCAAGCAATATTGACTTACTGAGAACACACTATTAATTGAGCTAATCTGTTCTTTGCTACGTCTGTAGCATTGAGTAGATTGCTCCTTGATATCGAGACAATAGCCGATCCGTGATCAGTGCTCAATTGCTCTCGAATCACCCAAGACGTTTTCTGAGATTCTGTATGTAAGAGATTCTCTATATTTCTTGTAAATCAAAACAAACCCATGCTGCCAGATATTTTTAGAGATAGCTTCCCCAATCGATTTACCTCTATTAATCAGTGCTAATAAACTACGAAATCAGTCTATCTCTTCCTAGAAGAACTAGAGCTTTAAAATATTTCGGTTGCTTTTTATGAGAATCTAGTATTTAAACTAGAGTCATCCTTTCTCAATAAGCCAAAATATTAATATTTTCGCATTAGCATCAGATCTTGCAGAACTATACTTACTCATCACTATTTTGCACTAAACTTTATGCAGCATGAAACATATGTTTAAATTTTTATGCTGAAAATTTAATGCCTCGCCAATACTAATTATGCAAAAGTATTAGATGTTTATTGTGATTAAATTGCTAACCCTGGCGAAAGATTCAGTAGGTTTAATCTGGATTGAATCTTGAATAAAATACTGCAATCCTTTTCTATTTGTGGTATTTCTGAAAATACTGGATATAAATTCTAAGCCTTTCTGAATATCGACGTCCAAGCTGAATCGATACGCTATATCAACCTGTACAATGAGGACTTGTGCGATTGGTATAGAGTACATGGCCAGCCCTGGATCTCCTCCCTTTTCCCCTGAAGAAATTGCTGCTGAAGGGCTAAAGCCCGAAGAATACGACGATATTGTTCAGCGTTTAGGTCGCCATCCCAATCGAGCCGAACTCGGTATGTTTGGGGTGATGTGGTCTGAGCATTGCTGCTATAAGAATTCTCGCCCCTTACTTTCACAATTTCCCACCGAAGGCAAGCATGTTTTAATCGGTCCTGGAGAGAATGCTGGAGTCGTAGATTTAGGGAATGGGTTGCAGCTTGCCTTTAAAGTCGAGTCCCATAACCATCCCTCTGCCGTTGAACCCTTTCAGGGTGCGGCAACGGGAGTCGGCGGTATCTTACGAGATATTTTCACCATGGGCGCTCGCCCGATTGCCGTGCTTAATTCTTTGCGGTTTGGCGATCTAGACGATGCCCGCACCCGTCGCTTATTTAGTGGAGTGGTGGCCGGAATTGCCCACTATGGAAACTGTGTAGGCGTGCCGACCGTTGGCGGTGAAGTTTATTTTGACCCCGCCTACACGGGCAATCCCTTAGTCAATGCCATGGCTATGGGCCTGATGGAAACCTCTGAGATTGTCAAAGCCGGGGCATCCGGTGTGGGCAATCCGGTGCTTTATGTGGGATCCACTACCGGGCGAGACGGTATGGGAGGGGCTAGCTTTGCCAGTGCTGAACTGGATGCCACCTCTGAAGTAGAGGATCGCCCTGCGGTTCAGGTGGGCGACCCCTTTTTAGAAAAATCCTTAATTGAAGCCTGTCTAGAAGCCTTTCAAACCGGAGCAGTGGTCGCTGCTCAAGATATGGGAGCGGCTGGACTAACCTGCTCCACTGCCGAAATGGCAGAGAAAGGCGGCGTTGGCATTGATCTGGATTTAGATCTAATTCCCAACCGAGAGACGGGGATGGTGCCTTACGAATATTTGCTCTCCGAATCTCAAGAGCGGATGTTATTCGTAGCCGAAAAAGGCCGGGAACAGGAGCTGATTGATATCTTCCATCGTTGGGGTCTACAGGCCGTTGTCGCTGGCTCAGTGATCGCCGACCCCATTGTCAAGATTCGGTTCCAAGGAGAAGTAGCGGCAGAAATTCCCGCTACGGCCCTATCCGACAATACGCCGATTTATAAGCGTGAGGTGTTAGCTGCCCCCCCTGAGTATGTCCGGAAAGCACGGGAGTGGAGTTGCGATCGCATCCCCAATTGCACTACCGAAGGCATTGAAATTCAGGGACAGCAGCACTCCTGGTCAGACATCCTCCTCCAGCTTCTGCAAGTTCCCACCATCGCCAGCAAGCGTTGGGTGTATCGCCAATACGACCATCAGGTGCAAAATAACACCGTTGTCTTGCCCGGTGATGCCGATGCCACTATCGTTCGCCTTCGTCCCGTCGCCCACCAAGAAACCCCTGACCAAGGGGTAGAGTCTAAAACCGCAGTCGCTGCCACCATCGACTGCAACTCTCGCTACGTCTATCTAGATCCCTATGAAGGGGCCAAGATGACCGTAGCCGAGGCCGCTCGCAACTTGAGCTGCGTCGGTGCAGAACCCATCGCCGTCACCGATAACCTCAACTTTGGCAGTCCCGAAAAACCCATTGGCTATTGGCAACTAGCAGAAGCCTGCCGAGGCCTCTCAGAAGCCTGTCGCCATTTACAAACCCCAGTGACGGGCGGTAATGTTTCCCTCTACAACGAAACCTTTGACGCTGATGGTCAGCCTCAGCCTATCTATCCCACCCCTGTGATTGGCATGGTGGGGTTAGTCCCCGATCTCACTAAGACCTGTGTCCAGGGCTGGCAAGCAGACGGCGATTTAATTTATTTATTGGGGATCCCTCTCAACGCCCAAAGTGACCTGGTAACCCTAGGTGGCACAGAATATTTAGCCAGCATGCATCATCAGGTAGCCGGTACCCCCCCCCATGCCGATTTAGATCTAGAAGCCCAAGTCCAAGCCACCTGCCGCTATGGCATTCAACAAGGCTGGCTGCAGTCTGCCCATGACTGTGCAGAAGGGGGAGTTGCCGTCGCTCTGGCCGAATCTTGCATCAGTGGCCAACGCGGTGCTGAAATTCAGGTTCCTACAGGTCAAAATCGTTGGGATCAGGTCTTATTTGGCGAAGGAGGAGCCAGAATTATTGTTTCTGTAGATGTAACTCACCAAGCAGATTGGGAATCCTATTTGCAAGAAAATTTGTCTCAATATTGGCAACAGATAGGAACCGTTACGATCCCCCATTCGACGCTCACGCTCACAACAAATGTTCACCGAACCTTAATCAAGGTTAGGATTGAAGAGGCCACTCAACGATGGTCTCAAGCCATTGAATCCAAGCTAGCGTAAATCCAGGCTACTTGAGGCTAGAAAGGACAAATGTAATGTGTCAGTTTTTCTGGTTTATTCCGTTTACTTAACGACTTAAAATATGTTTCCTGCTGCTTCTGTTCCACTGATTCCATCTGGCACCGATCCTGCCGATCCCTACCTTTCCACTGAATCGTGGTCAGCAGACAAACCGGAAGAAGCCTGTGGGGTATTTGGCGTTTTTGCTCCTGGTATTGAGGCTGCTAAGCTGGCCTACTTTGGCCTCTACGCCCTCCAACATCGCGGCCAAGAATCCGCAGGGATTACCACTTATACCACCGAAGGTCAGACCCACACCTACAAAAATATGGGTTTGGTCTCCCAAGTCTTTTCTGAACCTATTTTGAATGACTTGCCAGGCCACATTGCCGTCGGCCATACCCGCTACTCCACCACCGGATCAAGCCGAGTCGCCAATGCCCAACCCGTCGTGGTGGAGACATCGCAAGGCTCAATCGCTCTGGCCCATAATGGCAATCTGGTTAACACCATTGATTTCCGGGAAAAGTTACTGGCTCAGAACTGTCCTCTAGAAACCACAACAGATTCTGAGGTCATTGCCTATGCAATTGGCGAAGCCATCAAAGCAGGGGACAACTGGCACCAAAGTGTGATTACGGCTTGCCAACAATGTGAAGGGGCCTTTAGTTTAGTCATCGGTACTCCCACAGGCCTCATTGGTATTCGCGACCCCCACGGCATCCGACCTTTGGTCCTAGGTACCTTGGAAAATGAGGATAATCCCAATGCACCCCACTATGTATTGGCATCAGAAACCTGTGCCCTAGACATCGTTGGGGCAACCCACCTGCGAGAAATTGAACCCGGTGAGATTGTTCATATCACAGCAGAAGGGATTACCTCTCAGACTTGGGCGCCCAAACCTGAGCGCAAGCTATGTATTTTCGAGATGATTTATTTCGCCCGTCCCGATAGCCATATGAAAGGTGAAAGTCTCTATAGCTATCGGTTGCGCCTGGGTCAACATCTCGCACAAGAGGCTCCTGTAGATGCAGATATGGTGATTGCTGTTCCCGATTCGGGTGTCCCCGCTGCCATTGGCTACTCTCAAGCAAGTGATATTCCCTACGCAGAAGGCCTAATTAAAAATCGCTACGTGGGCCGCACCTTTATTCAACCCACTCAGGCCATGCGGGAAATTGGCATTCGTATGAAGCTGAATCCACTTCGGGATGTGCTAGAAGGGAAACGGATTGTGATTGTCGATGACTCCATTGTTCGGGGAACGACTAGCTACAAGATTGTCCGCGCTCTGCGAGAAGCGGGAGCGCAAGAAGTGCATATGCGGGTGTCTTCCCCCCCCGTCACCCACCCTTGCTTCTATGGCATTGATACGGATGATCAAGATCAGTTGATCGCTGCTACCACCTCAACTTCAGATATTGCTCACAAGATTGGAGTTGACTCACTTCACTATCTCAGTTGGGAAGGTATGTTAGCAGCCACTCAACGCAACCCTGAGAATTATTGTTCAGCCTGTTTTACAGGAGAGTATCCCATCTCTATTCCTGAACCACTTAAACGCACAAAGCTTATGTTGGAAAAAGCGTAAGGCAACAGCTGCGCGTAGCGCTGCAATAGTCGGATAAGTTCCTAAAGCCACGCTTTAAGATCGAGCAAGCGGTCTGTTGGCAAAGCGAGGAAAATGACACAGCGAATCATTGGGTTGACCGGAGGGATTGCCACGGGAAAATCTAGCGTGGCTGCTTATCTAGAAACACGCTATAACTTGCCTATTTTGGATGCAGATATCTATGCTCGCGATGCTGTGAAACCGGGGTCGATGGCGTTAGCCAAGATTGCCCAACGCTATGGAGCAGAGATTCTGCTGGCAGACGACAATCTTGATCGGAAGCAGCTGGGCAATATTATCTTCAATAATGAGTCTGAACGCGCTTGGCTGGAAGGTCAAATTCATCCCTATGTGCGAGAACGAATCTTATCTGCTCAACAACAGTTAACTGATCCAATCATTGTGATGGTGGTGCCGTTGTTGTTTGAAGCGAAGATGACAGATTTGGCAACGGAGATTTGGGTGGTGGTGTGTTCGGATGAGCAACAGTATCAGCGGTTAATGCAGCGAGATTCTATTTCTCGGTCTCAGGCGGCAGCCAGAATAGATAGCCAAATGCCTTTGAGTGAAAAAACAAACCAAGCCAATTTGGTCATATACAATGAATCCAATCTTACGGGCTTATATGGTCAGATTGATCGAGCCATTAATCAATAAATACCTTGATCCACGCCCCCCACTGAAGATGGGGGGATTCGGGACTCAAGCAGCAACTGCCGTCTGAGACGGTCTAACATCGCCTACTCCCAGAGACAGAGATCCTGCCTCTTTGATGTTGTTTGCTGCGTTGCCATCGCGATCATTGACTGTCTGACAATTGGGACAGCGCCAACACCGCACAGACTCCAGCACATGCTTGCAGTAGTTACATGTCTTACTCGACGAATACCACTGGTCTACACAGCCCACGGTCTTACCCTTTTTGCAGGCAACGAACTCTAAAATTTGCAGGAATTCACGGAAAGCTAGATCGTTGACCTTTCGACCCCATAGCCGCTGCATTCCTTTCAAATTCAACGTCTCAAAAAGCAGGTGGTCATACTGGTCTGTGAGCTGATGAACCAACTTCCAAAACCAGTCTGTTCACTTATCTTTGATGGCTTCATGAACACGAGCATAGTGCTTCCTAGCCTGTTCACTTTTTCGAGCAAAGGCCAAAACGGCGTCGATAGGCATGCTGATGGACGTTTTTAGAATGAAATAGCCCTGAACTGTAGTGATTTCAAAGTGTGATCACTTTTACTAGACTGCCATTCGGACTGTACTAGAATATTTTTGACCGCCATATTGATTAAATATTGATTAAGGTCGTTGATTAAATTGGTATGGGTACAAGAATTGTGTTACAAAAGATAGTCCTTATTTTTGGCAATAACGGCTGTTAGATCATCAGTTCTTTTTTGCTCAGCACTGGGAAAGGTTTACGTTACAGCAATCTAAGAGACTTTTTGAAGAGTTTCAGCATTCTTCAAAAAGCCTTCGCAGATTAGTCTCCTGAGAGTTTCCCTGACTTCTCAAACAGTCTCTACAGGAATGAGTGGTTCAGGCTGGAGAAAAGCAAAAAGCCTCTCAAACTATATTGACTCTATTAGTGGCTTCAAAATTGAGATATCAAGGATAAAATCTATGATTTAGTCAAAAATGGATCTATTAAAAATATAATTATAATTCAATACTTTATGTGTAGATTTTCTTGTTTCAAAGAACAGCTAAGATTACTTATATACCTCAGGTTATTTCAAGAAAACTAGGTGTCTTATTCAAGATAATCTAGCTATTCAGTAGATGTCTCCATACCAGGTAGATAAAAATCAAAATAATCTCTGAAGGAATAAATAAGATTTGCGTATTTTTTCTGAACTCTCCAGATATATGTACAGAAGGCTTATTGAAGACCATTGGATAGCGAACCCCATCTATGGTTTTAAGGTTTATAAGAAGATTATTGCTGAACCAAGATCAAGATATTGCCTGCTGCGTTATCTATCTAAGAATGTGACCAAAACTTAATAATACTACTGCCATCGCGAAAGGGATGTGCATTGGGAATTTACCATATCTCTTGAAATATATGCATTTTATTTCATGCAAGTTATAATTCTCTTGAATATCGAATTCAAGGCTATATTTGGTGTCTTTATTTAGAATTTTATATGTCTATGCTTGATTTTCCTCCCTATGCGAACTGGGCAGGGTTTGGGTCTGCCTTATTTTATGTTGCCACTTTACTCCCTACTATTTTAAGAGTTGTTTTTCCATCAACAAAAACAACAAGCATCCCTAAATTCCTTCTTACTCAAAGACGTTTGATCGGCCTAATGGCATTTTTACTGTCTATTGTTCATGGCTATTGGATGGCAACAAAGCGAGAGTTAGATCTCTTAGATAGTCAAACTTATTGGATATATTGTCAGGGGATTTTTACATTTCTGATATTTACGATCTTGGCTATAACATCTAATGACTGGAGCGTAAAGAAGCTCAAGAAAAACTGGAAGAAGTTACATCAACTCACTTACTTAGCAATGTTCCTATTAATTTGGCATGTGATCGACAAAATGTGGGGGCATTGGACTTGGTTAACGCCTTTTGCATTGTTGATGATAGGCAGCATCACTCTTCTATCTCTGATACGAATGATGCGCGCACGATCAAAACTGGTCAAATAAGTTTTTAAAGAGAAAACTTTCAAATCAATGCAGACCAAAGGTTACTTATTTGGCGTATTAAACGACTATCTTTGCTCAATCCAAATTTTTTTAATAGGAAGCAGAAACAATGGCTAAAACACCTCAAAAACGAAACTGGGTTATGTTTTTGATTCTGTCTACAATGGCAACTTTATACGGACTCAAAGCACATGAGGTGCTCGGTAGATTGGTCACCTATCGATCCACTGCTTTGTCAATCAATACGATTCATACAGCCAAGCATACCTTGAAAACTCATGGGATTTGGGTTTATGCGATCGCACTCAGTCCTGATGGTGAAACCCTGGCCAGCGGATGTTATGGCGGTAAAATCAAGCTCTGGGATTTACGAACCGGAACCATACGCCGCACCCTAGCTGCCCATGAAGATGCCATCTCATCATTGGCGATTAGTACAGATGGTAAAACGTTGGTGAGTGGAAGCTGGGATAATCGGGTTGCGGTGTGGGATTTACAGACGGGCAAACGTCTTAAAACCCTAGATGAGGCGAAGGATGATGTCAGTGCGATCGCACTCAGTCCTGATGGTCAATATGTCGCCGCCAGTGCTGCTGACAAAACCTTAAGGTTGTGGGATCTGAAGACGGGCCAGCAAATTCGTCAGCGCAAGACTCCAACGGTGGTTCTGTCCTTGGCCTTTAGTCCTGATGGCAAAGTTCTCGCAGGGGGAGGCCGAGATCGTATGATTCGCTTTTGGCAACGGCAACACCTGGCTCCGACTTATGCTTTAGAAGGACATCGGGGAGCGGTGCGCTCAATTGCCTTTAGTCCAGAGGGGACATACTTGGCCAGTGGTAGCCAAGACCAAAGTACGAAGGTTTGGCACCTACAGGAAGGACAGCTCTTACAAACCTTGACGGGACATGACGGGCCAGTGTTGTCAGTTGCATTCAGCCCTGATGGCCACAGTCTAGCAAGCAGCAGTTACGATCAAACCATTAAGTTATGGCAGCCCTTATCAGGCAAGCCATTAGGGAATTTCGTAGGCCATACAAAGTCCGTGAGGGCGATTCAGTTCAGCCCCGATGGGCAAACGTTGGTCAGTTCTGGCAGTGACACAACGATCAGAGTTTGGCCCGTTTCCACGGCGATCGTTCAAGCCCAATAATTCTATAGATATTGAGTTAGAAGGGCTCCCTACCTTAAACTGCTTCCACGAGCCTATGCATCCCCATGTTGATAGTGCGTTGAAATGCCGATCTTGTCTGGGAAACGACTGTACGAGAGTTGAACGACTGTGATCAAGTTGCGAATGATATGACTCACTCCTCACTGCATCTGTTCTCTGCTTTCACCACTGATCCCAAGGGAGGTAACCCTGCAGGGGTATGGATTGGCGACACCCTACCAACCTCTGAAGTGATGCAGCGGATCGCGGCTGAAGTCGGTTTTTCTGAGACAGCATTCGTGGCTCCCCAGAATGGATTGGCGCGGACGATTCGCTATTACAGTCCAGAAGTAGAAGTTCCTTTTTGTGGACATGCCACAATTGCGACCGGTGTTGTTCTGGGCCAGTTGAGTGGTGAAGGGGTATATCACCTCGCAACAACCGTGGGGGAGGTGCCCGTTGCCGTCAGCCCGAAAGAGGGACAATGGCAGGCCTCTTTGACCTCCGTCATACCCAGCCATACCCTAGCCTCTGATACCTTAGTATCCAAAACCCTATCTGCTCTGAACTGGCAACACGATCAGCTCGATCCGTCTATCCCACCCGCACGAGCCTATGCTGGAGCCTGGCATTTGATCTTGGCTGTTACTCAAGCAACTCGGCTGGCTGATCTTAACTATGATTTTGAGCAACTTAAAGCCTTAATGCTCCAGGAAGACTTACTTACATTACAGTTGATCTGGCAAGAGAGTCCCAGCATTTTTCACGCTCGCAACCCTTTTCCGGTGGGAGGTGTGATAGAAGACCCGGCAACCGGGGCAGCGGCGGCTGCTTTGGGCGGTTATCTGCGGGATGCACAATTGATATCAGCCCCTAATCAGATTGTTATTCGCCAAGGAGAGACGATGGGACGGCCCAGTCGATTGGTGGTGGATATTCCTACGAGTGGGGGCATTGTCGTCAGCGGAACAGCAGTTCAACTTTGATTGAGTTTGCGATAGCAGGGCTTATAACCGTACCTAATATTGCCGATACCCTCCACAGTTTCACAGAAGTCGAACACAATAGACACCTCCATAACACCCACCTTCAGCCGATTCGAGGTTTAAGCAACAACGAGTTGTGTTTCGATCTTGACCGGAGTGGTCAGCAGTTTATGGGCCGGGCAACGATCGCTAATGTCTCGGAGCCGTTGTCGTTGCTGTTCATCTAGGTCACCTTCGAGGGTGAGCTTGGCCTGGATGGCGGGCTGTTGATCATTGGAGTCGTAACTCAACTCCACCGCCACGGACTCTAGCTGCCATCCTTTGCGCTCGGCATACATTTGCAGGGTAATTGCCTTGCACGAGCCTAAGCCTGCAAAAATCAATTCCGTTGGGGTAGGACCCAGATCATCCCCCCCGAGGGACGCCGGTTCATCCGCAGCCAAATGTAGATGGCGTATGGAAATATCTTGGCCATACCGGGAATGATTGGAGGCAACTTGAACCGAAATCATAAGGATTCTCCTGGGTGATAGACCTTCTCTAAATGTCCCGTTTTCACGTAAATCAGACAGCCTTCTTCACTAAAGGGGGTATGGATGCTGCCGGGGGGATTGCGTAGCCAAGTCCCCTGGGGATAAACGCCCTGGTCATCGGCAAAGGTGCCGTCTAGGACAAAGATTTCTTCGCCGCCCCAGTGCTGGTGGGTTTGGAACTTTGTCCCCGGTGCCCACTTCACGAACGCTACTTGCTCCGTACCGTGATGATGTAGCGGTAGCACCTGCAACCCTGGTACTAAACCCGGCACCCATTCTGCCTGATTGGTATCAACCACCACTGGCTGCTGATCGGCTGGGTCCATTTGCCAGAGTTTGACCAGAATGGTGGCTCCTTCTTTGCTATGGGGGGTGTGGCTGGATCCGACCGGATTACGGACATACGTGCCTGGCCCAAAGTCGCCATGCTCATCGGAGAACACGCCGTCTATGACAATATATTCTTCGCCACCCCCGTGGGTGTGGGCAGAGAATGCACTGCCAGGGGCATAGCGAACGATGGAGGTGGCCCGAGCCACTTCTTTGCCATCCCGCTCCAACATGCGGCGATGAACCCCTGGCATGGGAGACTTCACCCAGGGTAGGGCGTCGCTATGGACAACAGCCCGTTGCGTTAGATCTGCGTGAATTTTCATAGTGCCTATCTCTTCTGTTTACTGTCTGCAACGCTAGCTGTACTGGTTCCGACCGGCCATGACGCCACCATCTATATCCCAGATTGCGCCTGTTGCCCAGCTGGTTTTATCGGATAGTAAGAAGGCGATGGTTTCAGCGATGTCTTCAGGGGTGCCGATGCGACCAATGGGATGAAAGCTGTTAAAGCCTTGTAGGGCTCCATGGACCTCTTCTTTGGGAATAAACCCTTCATAGATGGGAGTAGCGACAACTGCGGGGGAAACGGCATTGACTCGAATATTATGCTCGGCCAGTTCCATAGCGAGATGTTGGGTAAGGGAATGGAGTCCGGCTTTGGCCATGGAGTAGGCGGAGGATGGTGTGGCCTGTACGGCTTGCTTGGCCCACATGGAACCGACATTGACGATGGCTCCTTTGTGATGGTGGTTGATGATGTTCTGGACGACGGCTTGAGTAATAAAGAAGGTGGCTTTGTTCAGCTCTAAGTAGCGATCGTAGTCGGCTTCTTGATACTCCAGAAAAGGCTTGGGCAGAAAGACGCCAGCGGCGTTAACCAATAGGGTGGCATCGGCATGGGACTGATTGAGGCGGGCGATTAGGGCCTGACGATCTTCTGGGCTGGCAATATCGGCTTGCTCGCCGGATACCGGACCATAGGCTTTTAATTCCTCAATGGCTGCATGGAGCTTTTCAAGGCGACGACCAATTAAGACTGCGGAGCCTCCCTGTTCAAGGACGATGCGGGCAACGGCTTTGCCCATGCCGCTGGTGCCACCGACAACAATGAGTTTTTGACCGGTAAAGGATTGAGACATGATGAACTCCTAATAGATGGATGAATGATTTTAAATACCTACTAGTAGGTAGATAGCAAGGCAAAAAAATTTAACGACTCGGAAATTTGGTTGCTAAGAGAGGATAAACCACTTGCTCAAAGGTGGTGGTGCCCGCTGCGGAACGGGCTAACAATTGCACGCCTTGGAACAGAGCAATTAACCCTTTGGCTTCTTGCTCAGGCTGGCAGGTCCAAAGTTGGGCGTCGCATCCTTGCTGGAGAAGGTTGGTGAGCCAAGTTTCCGTTTCCTGAAAGAAAGCTTGAATCTCGTCTCGGACCGGTTGGGGAAGAACGGCATAATCTGCAGCCAACATGGCACAGAGACAGATTTGTTCTTCTTCTAAACCATTGCGATAGAGCTGGGCAAATTGGAACATCTGCTGATCAAGACTGGCGTTGGATTGGGTGATGCGATCGCACGCCCGCATCATGCCCTCTCGATATCGCTTCACCAGTTCCTTCACTAACTCATCCTTAGTGGAAAAGTGATAGTGAATACTGGCTTTGCGAATCCCCACTTGCTGGGAGATATCGGCGTAACTAAAGGCGCTATAGCCTCGATTCCGCACCATCTCTTGGGCAACATCTAGGATTTGAGTGGCCGTGTTTTTCTCCATACCCCCAGTATCTACCATCTAGTAGGTAGATGTCAAAAATGAGACGAAATAGAGCGAGTGCTTCCCAAACAGCTCTACCTACTAGATCTTGCAGGGAGCTTAACTAGCAGAAGTCCCTATAGCGTTTCGCCAATTACTTGAGAGAAACATGAGGCTCGGGTGTACAGCACGAGAGCATGGGTTCAGCTGCTAATTCATTGAGATTAATATCATGCAGTAAACTGGCCCACTGATTTCTCAATTTCAAATCCTTCGGATTAGCTCGCTGCAGATCAACCAAGGTTGACAATGCATCGAACCAGAGCCCTTCTTGCAAGGCAATATCTAAGCGTTGGAGAGGCGTTGCCGTATCCAATTGTTGCTGCCGTTGAGCGGTTAATTGAGTCCGATAAATAGTGCCGTGTACAAAATTGGTCTCATCCGGATGAAAGCGGGTATATAAAGTCCATGTATACCGTTGACCCACGTTTAAGGGCGTACTGGTTGCAGGAACAGGGATCCGAATAATTCCCCCTTCAGTAAGCGGCAACACAAAGCTCGCTTTGTAGATGTACTGATCATTTTCATCCTGTAGCACGAACTCGATCGGCAAATGTGTGATTGCTGGGTCGCTGGGATTGCGAAACTTGGATAGATAGAATAAAAACTCTGGATGGTCGGCCGTCGTTAACCCCCAAACCTGCTTTGTATCCGTTGTTTCTGGGACTAAGGCGGTTAACCTCGCCGTTGCACATTGCTGGCTAGCCACCTCTTCCACACTGGTACATAACGCGAAAATATTTTTACCTCGGCTGCTGCCACCTTCTCGTCGGCCAATGGGGGCACCCGGATCCTGGGTCGTTGTCGGAATTTTAAATTGCGTCCCATGATGTGGCTGCATGGCCATTAACCGTAAAGAACCTGACCCTACCCAACTGAGCACGGCAATGGACAGTGATAGTGTCACTGAACGGAACAAACCTTGAGAACTCAGCATAAATTAAAATCTCCTTCGTCTAAGATCAGGATTTGGATGAAAGTGGATAGCTTGGATGATTCTGATTGATCTGTTGAGCACGGATGAGCAAAACGATGATATTTGTGAGTAAAAACGCCAAGAGGGTAGGAATTAAGGGTATCCAAGCTCCCTGAATGAGTCCCCACAGACATGTCGCGACTAAAAGACCCATCGCTAAACCACTCGTTACACCTAAACGCATGGTCAGCCGGAACACCAGCGCCAACATCCCCCCAACCATAGCCCAACTCCATATCCAAAGTACATCCGCCCATTGAGGCCACATCCATAAGCAAGGGCGTTCATCCTCCACTGCACTAATGATTTGGCTGAGCATATGGGCTTGTACAAATACACCCGCAACTTTTTGAGTCGGGCCAGCCCCATAGGGAGTAGACCAAAAATCTCCAGAACTACTGGACTGGACTCCCACCAACACCACTTTTCCCTTAATGGCTCGGGGATGAACCTGGCCTGCTAGGACCTGACCAACGGTGACCGTTTCCGCAATATCCATAGGTTGGTTTAAAGCGCGGTAATTCAGCATCACTTGCAAGCCCGCCATGCTGCGAGGATCAATCCCTTGATATCCCCCTTGAGCCCGTAAGTGTTTAAAGACTGTTGGATCGATGGATGTCGTAGGTTGGACGCTCAATTGAAAGGGATTGCCTTGACCTGGTTCCGTTAAGTTTAAAGCTAACTCTTGACCCGATTGATGTTCAAGATAGTGAAAGGCCAGCAAAGAGGCGAAAGAGAAGGGAGCCGTGCAAGGAGAGGTTGATCCATGACTCATATGCAACAGATGTCGCCGTAGAACACCATCTCCATCTTCAACGAAGTCAGTGAAACCAATGCGATTGGGTGCTGATACTTCTGGTGGTGGTGCAATCCCCGCTGGATCACTCGCGGTATCGCTATGTTTACAGGGGACAACTAACCGTTCACTTCGCTGGAGTTGTCGTTTTAAGTCAGGGTAGCGAGAGTCAACTGCAAAATCTCGATAGATGTCTAGGCCAATTGCTCTAGGCTGTGCCTGCTCTAGCTGAGTCAGTAATTTGGTTAGGGTTTGATCTGCTAAAGAACTCCGACGGGCCTGAGGCCCTTGGGCTTGGATATCTTCATCTTTGACTAAAACAACCAATATACGCGGATCTGGCCCTTCAACGGGACGGCGGCGCATTAACTGATCAAATGCCCAGAATTCTAATGGCTGTAAAGCCCCTATCCCTCTGAGACCCATTAGTGCTGCGGTCAAAATTAGGCTAGTTGGCAGTACAGACAGCAATGGCTGGTAGCAAAATTGATAAATTCTAGATCGTAAAGAAGGCCGGGGTAGAGGGGGCGCTTTAGACCTGCTATCTGCAGCGGTATCCGACGGGGCCAACGGTTCAGAGGGTTCAGCTTGTCCCGATGCCGGACTTCGCAAGGGCTGAGGTTGTCTGCTATCCCAAAGAATTTCGAAAATAGGAACTGAGCCAATTCCTTTCAAGTGGAAATAGCCATGGGAATAAACCGAAGTATCTATTAATCCCGCATTGCGTAGTAAAACAGCCGAGACTTCAGACAGTAAAATTTGCCCCCCATCAGCAAGATCAGAGATGCGATAGGCATAGTCTACTTCTTGGCCAATATAGTCATGATCTTCCGCATCCATTAATGGACTTCCGGTATGCATACCAATTCTGATGCGGAGAGGACCCAAAGGGGTATCAATCGGATCCGTTTCATGGTGTTGCTGTAATGCTACCGACCATTGCACCGCCTGCATGGCCCCCGGAAAGCTCATTAAAAAGCCATCGCCTTCCGTTTTGATGATGCAACCCCCAAAGGCTGCTAAGCTAGCTTCCACTCTTTGGCGATGAGGCTGCAAAATGGTTTCAAAATATTGTTGATTGCGATCGGTAACATTAGCCCCCGGCATGGCCTGCTTAATGGCCGTTGAACTCACCAGATCAGTAAATACAATCGTGACAAACTGAGCAACTGAACTATTATGTGGCTTCCACACTGTCTGCTCGGCCTCGGTCCCATAGCAGAGATGTTTCCATACCGGAGAGACCTCAGCTGGATTTTGGCAAATCATGGGTAACCAAGTTGCACAGGGAAACTGAGGTTCTAAGTCGTGCAATCTCTCCCGAGCTTCTTTGACCGCTAAGTGGAAAGGCTGTCCTTGAGAAAAGGAGGTCAGAAAATATTTGAGAAAGCACTGGGCAACTCGATCAGGCACCGGTTCACGCATGACCACCATGGCTGGGATTTGCAAATCTGCCAATTGGTGGGCAAGTCCTAACCCATCGCATGAGTTAAAAATGGCCAGCTTCAGACCCTGACTAATCGCTTTTTGGAGTGCATACTTGAGCTGACTAATATTTAGGGTCTCTTGAGCATTGAGGCAAATATGTCCTGTATCGCAAGGATCTGAGCTGTGGCTATGTCCTGCAAAGAATAAAATATCCCAATGTTGCTCCCAGAGCTGATCGGTCAATTCCTGCCGCTTTGGTTCTACTAAAAATTGCACATGGGCATCTGGAAGGTTTTCCAGTAAGGCTTGATCTGCTTGCGTATTGATCCCTTGACTACTGCCTAAAATGGCGAGGATATTAACCTTAGATTTTGATACCGCTTGATAGCGTTTGCCTTCATAGGTCGGGGCACCCAAAACAATTTCTGCATGGGCATATCGTTGCAAGAGTTCCCACTGGTGCCAGGGCAGTCGCTGAAGTTGAAGATTATTTGTTTGTAGAATGACTCGAATGCAGTCGCTGGTGGATAACTGCTCTAACCATTTATCGCGAAGGGGACGAAAGGTTTCGTCCAGCAGCCAGTCGTTTAAGTGACTTTGGAGAGCCTGTGCTGCAGTTTCACAGTGGTCATAGAGCTCTTGCGAAGCAACATTCGTCACTTGAGTGTCGGGTGCTTCTAAGCGGGTTGCTAAACCTAAATTAGAATAAGCTATTTGCCATTCTCGATAATATTTGGGGATCTCGGGTGCTTTAGGCAGGGAGCCAACAATTTCCAGGGAAGGTCGATCCCCCTCTTGGCCAATCTGAAGCGTCACAGGGAAACCCTGTGTGAAGCAACCTTCTCCAATCCTTAAGACCACCAACTTGTCCACGGCTACCTTTTCCTGGTCAGTTAGCTCTATTATGTCTTCACATCACAAAAGCTTCTGTAATTACCTGTTCACCTTGTTCTAAGCTGAGATGAAATTGCTCTCCGGGCTGTCCACTAAATTCAAGTTGTATATAGTTGTCTACCGCTCGGGATTGGACTTCTAGAAACGTAGTTTGCTGACCATCTAGAATTTTGAGCACCAAATTGGCAGGCAAAAAGAGGCAATTCCCAACCGGACGGAGCTGTACACCAATCATCCGTTGGCCATCTCCTTCACTTTTAAGGAGATTGATAATTAAAACTAATGGCGTGGCCTCTGGATTGTCTTGAAACTGGATTAACTTCGCTCGTTGAACTTGAAGTGAGTTGGTCTCAAGATCTAGGGTTGATGTTGTAGCTGCGCTTCTAAAATTGAAGGCTAACTCAGGCGTTGAAGGCTGCAATATATCGTTCACGACTTGCCAGCCTTGTTCAAAAATACCTTGAAGCCACTGACCTAGATCAGTAGCAGACTGAGAAGCTATAGCAGGTCTAAATTCATTGAGGTGGGCTAACAAAGATTCGAGGGGTTGTAACTGTTTGAGGATAATATCGCCTTCTATGACGGAGGTGGTAAATCCTAATAGACGAGCCTGATAGTTGCTTTCATCGATCATGACCGCTACATAACCGATGCGATCAAGCCAGACCTCAGGGGGTAAAGAGCAAGTCAGATCTTGAGGTAAGACGGGGCGACATTCCAATCGGCCAATCCCTGTTACAACCAGATCCGCCACATCAGCATAGAGGCGGATGACTGGATTCCAGCTATCACTAGCTTCTAAATTGCAAGGAATGTCCATCAAATTAAAGTAATTTTTGACAGCACAGACCGCTAGCGTATTGAGATAGACTTGTTGGGCTTTTTCGGGGGTTGACTGTTGTTGTCCAAATTCTTGGGCAGTCTGTCTGGCAAATTGAGTGATGGGTAAGGCCAAAGAATCGCTCATCAAGGGAAGCATACAGTCAAAATCTAGAACTTCTATTATAGATATCCTTGCGACTGACCAAAATTACGCAAGCGGGGAATACATTGTCGTTGATAAAAGCTGCTTAAAGTGGAAATCGGCAAGCCAAACTCTTCTGAAATCTTCTCCCAGCTTTGTTCTGGGGGGAGCCGCCGCAGAAGCAATGTCTGACAATTCACATCTGGACGATTCTGAATGTAAATACTTCGTAATTCTCCTTCAGGATCTGTGACGATCCAGTGATGCGTGGTTTCTAGAATGGGAGGGGTATCCGGTGGCGCGGCAATATTATCTGTGACATCTGTGGTTCTACCCATCGCACTGGGCATTGCAGAGGTACATCTAGCTAGGCGCTTTTGTTGGTCAATGCGAAAATCTTGTAATCGCCATTTGAGATATCGATTTAACCAGGTGATCACACTGCTGCGATTCGGATCGTACTGCTCCCCCGTCCCCGCTTCGCAAACATTCTGGCAAAAGTAAACCCAGGTTTGTTGTAAGGCATCTTCATAGTAGGGTGTATGCTCATGCCAGAGTTTATGAGACTGTTCGATCAGCCGCACCATCTTCGTCAAGCACTGTTTCCGTTTGAGATGGCCCGATGGATATTGACGGGCTTCTAGGACCAGTTGACGCAGTTTGTCTTCCAGAGGTAACATCCGCTGATTCGTTAGTTGCATAAGCCACCCACTTATCCCCTTTCAAATAAGACCCTTGGTAGAACGTTAACAATTCACCTTTACACTTGAAATTGAAACCTGATTTTTACGTGAGGAAGCAATAATCTATGATTTTGCTAGTATCTCAGTGTATTGATCCAACCCACGCTAGAACTTTGCCTAATTTACTGAGAAAAAGTCCAATTTGGGTTGCTGTCTACAGGTTACTTTGAACACTACAAGAGAATGGGAGCTATAGATGTGAGGTGAATCACTAATGGGCTGGTTAAAAAATGTATCTAACCTTACTCAACTTCTCATACCGCGAGAAGCGAAAGCAAGCTTGCTGATCAGGTAAGGGCACTGACTTTTAAATCCAGATCCGTTGATAGTCGACAGAGATGACTAAACTGAAGAGAATGACATATCCTTCACTCTGACAAAATTCATGACTTCAGATCCATCCAAAATGCCATTAGACCCTGAGACCGAACAGGCAACGCTGAGCCAACGATTCAGAAATTTTTTGATTGTGATGGTAGCAATCGCCCTCAGCCTTGTTCTTTTCATGGGATCTCGTCAGCACACCCAACAACCCTCTTTGTCTGCACTGGCGCAGAATTCTACGCCTTTAGAGGTGGCATTAGCTAACCAAAAACCGACCCTTTTGGAATTCTATGCTAACTGGTGTACCAGTTGTCAGGCTATGGCTGACGATATCCAAGACCTCGAAGAGCAATTTTCTGGCCAGGTTAATTTTGTGATGCTAAACGTGGATAACAGTAAGTGGTTACCTGAAATTTTGAAATATGATGTCGACGGAATTCCTCATTTTGTATTTATGGATGCGGAGGGCAAAGCAATTGCCAGTACGATTGGTCAGCAACCTCGACAAATCTTAGCGGACAGTCTGGGAGCTCTTGTGGCTGAGGGAACTGTAGCAACATCTCCAACGATAGGCAAAACCTCTCTGTTTCAAGCTGCGGTGAAGGGCAACCAGGATGATCCCCGCAGTCATGGCGGCATGCCTGCTCTCTAGGTTGACCGATGGGCGGTATGTTGCCGCTGACATCCCCAGATAGTTAGATATTTTTGATCTCAAAGGAAGGATGAGCATAATCAACTATAATGGGGGATTGTAGTTCCTATTTTGCGTGGTTCATAGGAGGCAGATTGTCAAAGTTTATTCTTAAAGTGCTCTGGTTAGACGAAAACGTGGCTCTTGCAGTAGATCAAGTCGTTGGCAACGGCAGTAGCCCCTTAACGTCATACTTTTTCTGGCCCCGCAATGATGCTTGGGAAAATCTCAAAGAAGAATTAGAGAAGAAAACTTGGATAGATGAAGTGGAGCGCATCTCCATCCTCAACAAAGCCACTGAGGTGATCAACTATTGGCAAGAGGAAGGGCGTCGGCGTCCCTTAACTGAAGCGAAGACTCGATTCCCTGAAGTGGTGTTTACGGGTACGGCCTAACGCTTTGAAATCAGGGTATGTGCGGCCACAGTTTTATCTCCTTCCTATGGGGATCGTGGCTCACTGCTATTGAGCGACCTTCCTAAAATAAGGGAAAGGTGTCCTTCCCTTTCTGCTAGTTGGGTAGTGAATCCGATAATGAGTTTGGGTGCGTCGGCAAACCCTGATCAGCACTTAATTCTAGCTTGTAAATTTGGATCTGATCCAAGCGGGGGCCATCTGTTGAGACAATAGTGAACTCTAGATTGTGTAACTGATGGACTTCACCTTGTACAGGCAGCTTTTGCAATTGGAACAGTAAAAAGCCCCCCAAGGTTTGGTAGTCATCAACAATCGGTAACTCAATCCCCAAATACTCGTTCACTTCATCTAAGTCTGTTTGGGCTTGGACAATAAAGGTGTGGTTATCCAGCTCTTGAATATCAGTGGCTGGAACACTACTGGATCCATCATCCCCACCAATGATTTCATGGACTAGATCGTTGATGGTCACTAAGCCCGCAGTGCCATTCACCTCGCCTTCCCGAACCATAACGATATCCAGATGGTATTTTTGCATCAGCTGTAACACCTCATTGATGGGTGTTCCCTCTGATACAAACCATGCTGTTTGTACCCAAGCTTTGATGGCGGTTTCGTTTTGCAACTCTCCTTTAGCGAAGGCAACGGCTAACTCTTTGAAGCGAGCAATACCTCGGATATCGTCTAGGGATTCACCAATGACGGGATAGTAGTCATGCCCAGACTGGGCGACCTCTGCTAAAAGAGTTTGGAAGGTTGCTGACTCTTCCAGAGCATCAATACTGGTGCGCGGCACCATCACTTCTTCGACTAAGACGTCTGTAAATTCAAAGACATTGGTAAGCAGTTCTCGTTCGTCGGCTTCTAGGCCCGTGGATTCCGTTGATGTCGCAATCATAAGCTGCAATTCTTCGGGGGTAACTTGGTGATACCAATCTTGATCAGAATATTGAATTCCCACGACTCGAAGTAACCAACGGGTGGATTGATTTAAGATCCAAATCAACGGATTGAACAAGCGGGCAATCGTAAGGCTAGTGGGACCTAACAGACGAGCTAATTTTTCTGAATAGAGTAAGGCAACGGCTTTAGGACATAACTCTCCCAGTACGATTTGGAGATAAGCAATGGCCACAAAGGCGAGAGGAACGGCCAAAGAATGGGCCATAAGGCCACTAGTGGCAGAGGGGAGAGTGTTCTGCTGAAAACCAGAAATAATTAAGATAGCAACGGTATTTTCGCCAATCCAACCTAACGCTAGGCTCGACAAGGTAATGCCAATTTGTGTAGTTGACAATAGACGAGCAATATCTTGTTGCAGGCGCTGTACGAGCTTGGCTTGGACATCTCCCTCTTGGACCAGCTGGTTAATTCGCGATCGCCGCACGGCTACGATAGAAAACTCAGCGGTCACGAAAAAAGCATTAATGGCAATCAGGGCAGCAATGGCAAGCAGCCGGGCGCTAACATCTGCAATGCTAAGAGCTTGAGGGTTGATTATTGCTAGTTCTAGAGGACTCAGTTCCAATGCAAATATAAGGGACATAGAGTGGTAGACATTGAGGAGGGGATAGCACTCATCTGCATGATCATGAGGACACTTCTAAATAGCTGGCGCAGCTATTAAACGGTTGCTTTGCTTGCGATCGCATACCGCTTACTCATCTAACACCGGAATATTCTGAATATCTAATTTTACTTTTTGATCCGGATAATCATTTAGCGATAGAGACACCTTTTCCACCGTTTCTGGTGGCACATCTAATATCTTGATCGTGCCAATGAAAGTTTCACCCTTGGGCTTAAATTCCGTTGGCAATCCGCGAATCTCAGAGAATAGGGCTTGTCCCTGATCATCTGTAATATCTAGAAAGGTATAGACAAACTGAATGGTTTTGTCGCTAGTATTTTGCAAAGCAACATTCAGAACAAGGGTATCATCTTCCCTCGTTAAGGACTTTACCTCAAAGTTCATTCCCTGATTTTGGGCTTTAATGGGGAATGACTTGACTTTAGGCTGAGAATCCTTTTCCTTTTGGTCTTTCGTTTGTGATTTCTTGGGTTTAGGAGCACGTTTCTTCTGCTCTTTGGCCACATTCGCACCGCTCGTTTGAGATTTCACTTTGGCAATCAGATCCTTCTCATTGAGGAAATCAGCCCCTTGGCGAGGGCGGCGATCTAAATCATTAGAATCATTCAGGAATGGGTTAGTGGCTGGTTGAGTAATGCCTTTTAAGGATTGACGGGCAAAAACGTACCCCACTATTCCACAGACCGACCCGACTATTAGCATAAACACTAATAGCAAAACGGTTCGTTTGATCGACGGATCAATTTTGAATCGGTACCGAGGTTTATTTTTAGGTTTATTCGCTTTTGTCAAGGTCACCCGCTTTAGCCGTTTAATAGACACCTAATTGAATGATGCGAGCCGCAGCGATACTAGTGTTCGATTTCGGCCCGAAGTGAACGCTATACTGAAACAGCACTTCTGAATTCAGTAATAATATAGCTTAGTTGGTAGTGCTGACGATCCCCAGGGTTGGCCGAGCGGTTGAGGCAGCGAACTCATAATTCGCCTTAGGCAGGTTCAACTCCTGCACCCTGGATTAGGCAAGACTGTATCAATAGAGAACCCGGCTTCCTTAAGGAGAACCGGGTCCAAAGTTGGTTATGGGCCGTAGCGTTTTTTACCAAAGGGCAGGAACTGCAGGGGCCGCTGGAGGAATATATTGAGGGGCAGGGTCGATTTCGGAGTTGCCAATTCCCGAGGAACTTTGCAGCTCTAATAAAGAGGTTGAATACGGATTAGCTAAGTCCCGAGTCCGCATCGTTGGGAAATCATCATCCTGTTGTTGCAGTAAATCTTTGTAAATGACTTCAATGCGCTCAGATGCATCTCTGATCACCCCTTCAGGTTGATCAAAACTAAAAGCAAAGTTGGCATCTCCGCCTACATTTGTATCTGTCCAGTGACTATCTAAATTGGTCTGCTGATCTAGCGTTTCAGAAATCGTGGATTGGCGCAATGGCCGATTCTGTAGATCAACATCTTGTTCTTGAGCGACTGCAATGCCATTTGCAGCCAGAACCAAGGTGGCTAGCGCTATACCCCCACTCCAGTGTTTGAAGCTCACACCCATACCAATTATCCTTAAACGTGTGTTTGATATACCCTAGTCTACCCATTTCTTTGCAGAAATTAAGCTTTTCAAGGATATCCCTAAGAATAGCAAGCACTACCTCCAACAGCCCTAATCCTTTATCCTACTCAACCAAATCTTTAATCTGGTCAATGATCGGGGAAGGAACCTCAGGCACGGGATCAGTAGCAGTCGGTGTTGGCTCTGTCGATGCAGGCTCTGCGGCTTCTGCACCAGCTGGCCGGATAGGACCGTTATAGCCGATGGCCACTGTTCCAGTGGGAGCAACGGTCGCAACTGTTTCTAAAGTAGGGGTTGTAAATCCAGGAGGTCCACCTTTGAAGGAGAACGTTACACTACCATCTTCATTCTCGACATAGCTAGAATCAACGGCAGGGCCGTACATCGTCGCCTCTGCGCGATACTTGCTCAAACCGCCATTCTCTCGCTCGGCTGCCTGACGGGCTAAGTTCTTGGCTCGAGTGAGGAAGTAAGGATCGGTTCTAACGGCTTCTTGCGCTAAGCGCAATGGTTGAACCACGCCTTGCTGGGATTGTGCCTGGGCGTCAACAGCAGTAGATGCGGCTAAGGGGACGATGAGCATCGATGAAAACAATAGAGATTTATACATAAATGTGAATGGGGTAAACAACAATAAGAGGACAGTTGATGAGCTTATATACTCTTCTGATGAGACAGTTAGATTGCATAGACGGCTATATTAAGCCCCTGTTCCAATCCCTACAGACAGAATAGCGAATTGGGATTGAAGATTGTCTAGTGGTGGCTATGTTTGATCTTAAGCATTTTCTATCTCAAGGCAGCCTCAGCTAGAGGGGTGAGGGAATCTTCCAAAAGAGAACATCATCATAGTATGGTACGAGAGCATTGAGTTAGGGTTGAATGCAGCTAACGGTAAACCAATGACATCTATCCGTATCGGCAATGGCTATGATATTCATCAACTGGTTGAAGGCCGTCCTCTTATTTTAGGTGGGGTTCGAATAGAACACGCTTTAGGATTAAAGGGGCATAGTGATGCAGATGTCCTTACCCATGCCATTATGGATGCGCTGTTAGGGGCGTTGAGTTTGGGAGATATTGGTCATTACTTTCCGCCCACGGATCCACAGTGGGCAGGAGCCGATAGCCTTAAATTGTTGGCTCAAGTTCATCACCTGATTGCTGAAAGAGGATGGCAGATCGGCAATATTGACTCGGTGGTCGTGGCGGAACAGCCTAAGCTCAAACCCCATCTCAATGCTATGCGCGATCGCATTAGCCAAGTTCTTAATCTCACTCCAGATCAGATTGGTATTAAAGCGACCACTAACGAGAAATTAGGGCCAGTGGGCCAAGAACAAGGTATTTGTGCATATGCGGTGGCCTTATTGATCGCCGCGACCTAAATCGTCGCGGGAGAGCAACTTTAAGCGTTATTCTCCCTACCGCCTTGGGAAATCAAGCGGGGTGGATTGGGGCCGCTCAGCTCGACAACGATTCGGAGACTAACGGCTCGACGGGAGGAGACGATTCGGACCGTGATTCAGGATCATAATGCTCTGACGTTGCCTTACCTTCACTTAAGCAAGCTTCCACTAAACCCTGAAACAGAGGATGGGGATCATTGGGACGAGACCGAAACTCGGGATGAAACTGGGTGGCAATAAAAAAGGGATGGGCAGGTAGCTCAATCATTTCTACCAGGCGACCATCCGGAGAGGTACCACTGATGACATAATCGGACTCTAATAGTAGCGGTCGATAGGCATTGTTAAACTCATAGCGATGTCTGTGCCGCTCATACACGATCGTTTCTTGAGGATAGAGGCGGTCTGTTAGAGTATTGGCTAAGAGGCGACAGGGATACAGCCCCAAACGCATGGTGCCACCTAAGTCCACTACGTCTTGCTGCTCGGGTAAAAGGTTAATAACAGGGTTGCGCGTATCTGGATTAAATTCAGCACTGTTGGCATCTGCCAAATCAGCGACATGACGAGCCCATTCAATTACAGCGCATTGCATCCCTAAACAGAGTCCTAAAAAAGGAACGCGCTGTTGGCGAGCATATTGGATGGCTGCAATTTTGCCATCCACGCCCCGCGCACCAAATCCGCCAGGAACAATAATTCCAGCAACACCTGCTAAATATCGATCAGCCCCATGAACTTCAATTTCTTCGGAATTCACCCAGCGAATTTGGACTGCAATTCCCTTGGCAACTGCAGCATGTTGCAAAGACTCCACGACTGACAAATAAGCGTCACTGAGTTGTACATACTTACCGACTAGGGCAATCTCCAGGGTCTGTGAAGGATGATCAAGTTGATGCACAAGCGCTTGCCACTGAGTTAAATCGGGTTGTCGCTGTTCTAGGTGCAAGATTTTAAGTACCTGTTGAGCGAGCCCCTCTTGTTCCAGAATGAGGGGAACAGCATAGATACTACTGGCATCTTGGGAGGTGATCACCGCCTCGACGGGGACATCACAAAATTCTGAGACCTTCTCTTTAATGCCTGCGGATAAGGGGCGATCGCAACGACAAACCAAAATATCAGGTTGAATACCGATGGAGCGAAGTTCTTTAACGGAGTGCTGGGTGGGTTTGGTTTTCATTTCCCCTGCAGCCGGAATCCAAGGCATTAGGGTGACGTGAGTATAGAGAATATTGTCTCGACCCACATCTTTGCGGAATTGACGAATGGCTTCTAAGAAGGGCAATGACTCAATATCACCGACGGTGCCGCCAATCTCGATAATCAATACATCAGGGGTCGTTTGCTTAGCCACTCGCTTAATGCGATCTTTAATCTCGTTGGTAATATGCGGGATTACTTGTACTGTGCCCCCTTCATAGTCCCCTCGCCGCTCTTTGTTTAAGACGGATTGGTAAATCGAACCTGTGGTGACGCTATTCAACCGAGACATGGCTGTATCGGTAAAGCGCTCATAGTGGCCTAAATCCAAATCGGTTTCTGCACCATCATCGGTAACGAAGACTTCTCCATGCTGGAACGGGCTCATGGTGCCGGGGTCTACGTTGATGTAGGGGTCAAGCTTCAAGATGGAGACGGAGTAGTTGCGAGATTTTAGGAGGCGACCCAAGCTCGCAGCAACAATTCCCTTACCAATACTGGAAACCACACCGCCCGTTACAAAAACAAATTTAGTCATGAGCAGCTTTACTCTCCTTCGTCCATTCGACCCATTTTGCCATAGCTTTCTAGGGAGGATTGTTAAGCTTCTACAAGGCCTTGAAGGATGACTTCATCTCCTTGGGTTAAGACAGAATTTTGACCCTGCGGAATGCGCGTATTGACTGCCAATCGGTAGAAATGGTTGAAGCGTGCGGGATTAACCCAGTCGGGCAACGTCTGCTTGCGATTCTGGAGAAACGTCTTTTGGAATTTGGGAGTCGCGACACCCGATTGAGAATCACGGGTGGGGACGAGGCATCGTTGGCAGGGATTGACACCCTTTAGAATCATAGACCCGATTTGAAATTCAACTAGATGGTCCGTATCAGCGAAGAGTTGATCTTCCCAAAAGGCAGGTACACCGCCTATCTCTAAGTTAGTGCGCAGGCGTCGGCGTAGCTCTGTCACCGTTAAACCGTCATACCAATCAGCGACCGCCTCTAGGGTAGCTGTGCTAATCAGAGTTGGGCCGGGAGAGTCGGTATCGTCGGGGAAGCCTAAGGCTAAATTTTGTTGAACCTGGATCTCAAGCTGAAAAAACTCGCTCAGCCATGCTTCTAAGGTGTTGCGATCTTGCTTGATATGGAAGGTTTGAGGATCGGCATTGGGCGTTTGTAGAGTTAGGGTTTGGTAGTCGTTAGAGAATTGCGATCGCAACTGATGAATCTGGGCAAATCGCTTGCCATTCACCACCTTACCCTGACGATCAAAGCAGGCATATTCCCGGTCATGCTCCAGGGCACCGCTCGCCAAAACATGAGCGGATTGGACCGTAACGCCGTCTAGAGACTTAAAGGGATACAGATCAATTCTGGCTAGGTGGGGCATCGACTTGGCTTAGCTCAATAATGTTGCCATCGGGATCGTGTACAAATAATGCAGCTCGACCTGAGTGGCTTAATTGGTAGGCCATTCCGGCGGCCTTGAGCTGAGTTTGGCAGTCCTCTAGATTAGACACCGCCAAGGCCACATGGCGATTGCGCCCCCAACGGTCTTGATCGGCTTGTCGAGCAGAATACTCTGGAGACACCATGATATGGAGCTGTTGAGGGCCGATTTGATACCAAGCCCCTGGAAAATCAAAGGGACGGGGACATTCTGTTAATCCCAGCACCTCGCCATAAAAATGTCGAGATCGCTCTAAATCTTGTACAAGCAAGGCTGCATGTAAAAACTGAGTTACTGTCATCGATCTTGTTCCGTCTCCGGCTGAAACTGGGTTTTCCAAATACTAATCAAGCCCACTGCCATCAAGGCACCTGTAATATCGATCATCACATCTACCGGAGACGCACCGCGATTAGGGACAAAGCTCTGATGAAACTCATCAGTAACCGCAAAGATGGCTGAACCCAGGACTGCAAAAGGTACTACGGATTTCCAAGGTTGTTGGAACCCCCATGTCCCCATGGTGAAGCAAAGGGAGGTGAGAATAGCATATTCCGTTAAGTGAGCCCCCTTCCGCACGATAAAGTTCAGGGTGTGTAGCTGCTCTGGGCTGAGGACATTGAGCAAGGCGGGTACACTCCAATTTAAGAGCGTTGTCAAAATGGATTGGGTCTGGTCGCCGCCCCATCGCTGAGTGGAAAACTGGATCATTACCCCCATCCACACTGCCCAACAGAGCAATGTAAAGCCTTTGGATGAAAAGAAAGTTCGATTCAATCTGGGTTCCTTAGTGTCAATCTGAGTTTATAGAGAGATTGCGCGATTCTCTGATTTTCTGACGGCATTGATTCTGCCAGCAGAATAGAGATAATGCCTAAATTGGGGATCGCTTTCTCTGTGAGGAATACAGAGGTGCAACGTTATAATAAAACGTTCCGCTGAAGCGAAATACCACTCTTTTTACGGCCAACACTTGTGTCTCACTCTAACTCACCTTTACCCGTTACCTTAGGCGTGTCTGGTGCATCTGGATTACTCTATGCTGTGCGCACCATTAAGTTTTTGCTGCGAGCAAATTATTCGATAGAGCTAGTGGCGTCTAAGGCCACTTTTCAGGTTTGGCAAGCCGAACAAAATATTCGGATGCCCGCTGACCCCGTTAAGCAAGAGCAATTTTGGCGTCAGCAAGCCGATGAATGGGGTGGGAAATTAACTTGCCATGCTGCGACTAATGTTGGTGCAGGCATTGCCAGCGGTTCCTTTCGTACCTTAGGGATGCTGGTGATTCCTTGCAGTATGAGTACAGTGGCTAAAATTGCTGCGGGTCTTAGCTCTAGCCTCTTGGAGCGAACAGCTGATGTTCATCTGAAGGAACGACGACCTTTAGTGATCGTGCCTAGAGAAACTCCCTTTAGCCTCATTCACCTGCGCAATCTGACTACATTGGCAGAAGCGGGGGCCCGGATTGTACCTGCAATTCCTGCCTGGTATCACAATCCCCAAACCATCGAAGATCTAGCGGACTTTGTGGTGGCTCGGGCTTTAGATCAACTCGGGATCGATTGTGTGCCCCTGCAGCGTTGGCAGGGAACTGAACCGACTGCATAGTGCTTTCAATTAGCAGCGCATTAACGAAAACTTAGCGAGTCTCGCGAACTTTGGCATGGCTGCCTGGCCAGGTATCGTGCTGAGGAAGGTCATCGGTAATGGTGAACCAAGGCGATTTGGATCCCACATAAATATGCCCCTCTGGGGCATTGTGAGGGGCTTGATCTAGTCCCCCCAACGGAATGCCGATCTTATCAGGCTGATTGTCATAGGTGCTGATTAGATTAGAGCCACAGACAGAGCAAAAATGCTTTACGACAAACTCCGACGAATGGTAGCGAGACAGCAGATCTTCACCCCTAATCCACCGAAATTGCTGGGCATTGATAGTGGCTCGGGTGCGGAAAGCAGCCCCATGCCAGCGCCTGCATTTTGAACAATGGCAGTTAAAGATGGGACCTAGCTCGCCTGAAATCTCATAAGCGATGCCTTCACAGAGACAGCGACCACTTAGTTTTTGCATAAGATAAAAGAGTACGCAGTTATGACTGCGTACTTTGAAGTTGAAGATTTATCAGAGCCTACTGGGGCAGATAATTCTGCAGGACCGACCAACCCGTCCAAGATACGGCTGTTAATGCTAAGAACAGCATGCCGTTAATGCTGACATGGAGGGGCCGTGCCCAAGGCCGTTTAGGATGAACACGACTGGCAGCCCAAGCCGAAGCTAGGGTCAAGCCAGCCACTAATAAACCAGCAGGTAAATGGGACGAATGACCGGAGGTTCCCTCATAAGTAGAGGCACCTAAGATACCAATGGTCATCAATTCTAAAATGGTCAGTACTAGCGTAATACCCAACCCATAGTGGATATAACGTAACCATCCCCAAGAAGCTTCACCGTGACGGAGTCGCAATCTTCGTAGGGCAATCCCTAGT
>NZ_JANQOY010000220.1 GCF_028285565.1 Acaryochloris sp. IP29b_bin.148 | reverse complement strand
ACATCTTTGAGCTGAGGCGGTAAGTTAAAGGTCATGGGATTTGGCCTCAGCTTGGCAAAAGAGTTGGGGCGGCGCATCGGCAAAGTATTTGAACAGGGCGGGACAGAGCCACCCTTCCATTTCTTCCGTCGACCAGCGATACCAATGGCCACCAAATTCTGGCCGCAGCCAGTCTAGCTGAGCTTGATACCCCGGAAAGGGGGTTTGAGCAAAGATCAGCTTAAATCCTTGGTCTGCTTTAGGAATATCGACCACCAACCGATCGATCATTTGGGGAATACCGTTGACAAAGGGTTCCTGCACCAATCCCGCTTGCGGATCGTCAAATACCCACATCTCTTCATATCGATAAGGGGCAATTACCATAATTGAGTTTGCCATTGCTGGATCTCCTGGTCTTACACCATGCTTTGTCGTGCTTCGATCAAAAAAGCATTGGCTTGTTCATAGTTAGGTCGTTCGGGCAGCTGGGTTTGCGCAAAAGCCTGCTCGAACTCCCGATGGAGCTGCAGCCGCCACTGATCCACCTGGGGCCAAGTCCAGTGCTCGTATTTTATCCCTAGCAGACGCTCACGATAGTCCCTCATATCGACGGGGACAAACCCTTCCTTGAGGACGGTAATTCCAGACAAGAGTAGCCGAATCAGATGCATGGCATGCTTCCAGCGGATATGACCTTTGGACCGTAAATCCTGCTCCATTTTCTTGAACTGGGAGAGGGCATAGCCGTTGTAGGTTTGATAGACCAATCGGGATAAAAACAGGGTCCGTTGGTCCAGCAGTGCTAGTGCCAGGGGTGTTGCCGTTTCAATCAAAGGAGAATAAAGGCATTCCAGCACATTGGGATTGGCTTTGAGGGCTAACAAGATAAACTTCTGCAATTCCCAATAGCATTCTTGAGCGGGTTTATCCTCAATTTGCTCGGGGATGCCATACAGGGACCAATGTAAGGGGGCTGGGGGGAGGTAGATGCCTCTGCGATCGCAATCTGAATACTCGTCATCCAAACCATAAGCTCGCGACCCGACCACACAGCGATAAATCACGTAATCTTGCAGGTTGTAGTCTGCCAAAAAGTCGGGAGACCCTTGAGTCTGATACTGTTTGCGCAGGCTAAACTGGTGTCGCTGTAAATGTAAACAGCGGCCATCGGCCAATTCAATTTCATAGGAATGGGAGTTATCGGTGGGGGCTTTGACAATCTTGCCAACGGCTCCCGCAAGACAGACCCCTGCCTCAGTATTAACATCGACCCGGCTGACCACTTGGGTACCCACCGGCACAATCAAATGGGGTTGCATGGCCTTGTGTGACTAAATGGTATGGCTGCTCACCATCAATGAAAATGAGCAGAACTTAATTGTAGTATGCGTAATACAAAACGGCTAGTCTTTTAGGTATTCAACCTTCCATTAAAACCTTAGGTCGTATATTCAGCATTGATTTTGACGTAGTCATAGCTCAAATCGCAGCCCCAAGCTTTACCTATCCCAGCTCCATCACCAACGCTAACCCGAATCATCACCGGATCTTGATGGAGATATTGGCTAGCTGCCTCGCGATCAAACGCTTGGGGCGCACCCTGATCCATCAGGACAAAATCCCCCAACTGAATATGGAGCTGGGTCGCATCAAAATCTACCCCTGCCCGACCTGCCGCCATCGCGATCCGGCCCCAATTGGGGTCACGACCAAACACCGCCGACTTCACTAACATCGACCCGGCAATGGTTTTGGCAATCTTCTGAGCGCCCGCTTCATCCGTTGCGCCCTGGACCTGCACTTCAATTAGACAAGTCGCCCCTTCTCCATCCCGAGCAATCTTTTGTGCCAACTGTTGACAAACTTCCGTCACCAGAGCTTCCACTCGATCCGCTTCAGGACCGGGACCCTGAATGACTGGAGCGGCAGATTGGCCATTGGCTAGGGCTAGCAGCATATCGTTGGTACTGGTATCCCCATCCACTGTCACTTGATTAAAACTGCGATCGGCAGCCCGTCCAATTATCTGCTGCCATAGCGTCGGTTCTACTTGGGCATCACAGGTGACAAACACTAACAAGGTCGCCATATCAGGGTGAATCATGCCCGAACCTTTGGCGATACCGCCCACTCGAACCGACTGCCCACCAATGTGAGTTTCCAAAGCAACGGTTTTGGGTACCAAATCCGTGGTCATAATTGCCTGGGCGGCCTGATCAGATCCTTGGTTAGAAAGCTGCTCTACCAGTTGGGGCATGGCTACTTCTACCTTATTAATCGGGATTTGTTCACCAATCACCCCAGTCGAAGCAATCAGAATGGCTTCCGGAGTCAGTCCCAATGTTTGGGCCGCACTCTTTGCTTGTGCGATCGCAATGGCGTCTCCCTGGGGGCCTGTTCCCGCATTGGCCTGGCCAGAATTACACAAAATCGCCTGGATCTCGGTCGGACCAGTTTGGATTCGGTCCTGGCTATAGGTCACACAAGCAGCCTTCACCCGATTGGTCGTAAAGACCCCAGCCCCATGAGCTTTGACATCAGACACAATCAGAGCCAAATCTTTTGCCCCTGAGGGCTTTAAGCCTGCTGCCATACCTGCTGCGCGGTATCCCTGGGGAGCGGTCACCCCGCCTGGAATGGTCTGCCAATCTGCCATTACTTTTCCTTACCCCGATAGGGGACTGCATCCGCAAGCGTTGGAGCCTGCGCCGCCCTATTTTAATGGGCATCAAGGGTGGGTTTCAAGCTAGCGGCAGCTCAATCCAAGCGGTTTTAGTGCAAAGGTTTTGACTCAATTTCGGGGGCGTTGTTTGTCATAATGAGGCTAATTCTGTATATCAAACCTATTTAAAAAAAATGACTGCTGCTTCCCCCCAAGCACCTCGACTCTCGTCTCGCGTTGTTAATGGCCTCTTAGCCATCAAGCCGCTAGCTAACTTTGCCAAATTTCAAGCTCGAAAAATGATGATTGAACGGGCAGAATCGATTGGGGTGCCCTGGCGGAAACGAGCCTCATCCCTGATGGATCGAGGATTGGACGTGTGGGAAGCAGAGCGGCAAGCCATTCAAACCCCCGATCTGGACTATCCAGATTATTACATGGTTTCCTTTCATGCCTACGAGTCAGGAAATCTAAGTTGGGAAGCAGCAACAGAAGTAGAAGTGGCCTCCTATGCTGCCCATGCCCGAATTTGGCCTGAGTCCGGTGCCAAAGGAGATGGCCGCTTACGCCAGAGTTATCACCAGGTGATGCAGGAGAAAATCTCGACAGCCCCCAAGGATATTTTGGATATGGGCTGTAGCGTTGGTTTGAGTACCTTAGCGCTGCAAGAGACCTATCCTGAGGCTCGGTTAACAGGGTTGGATCTGTCCCCGTATTTTTTGGCGATCGCAAACCACAATACCCCCGCCAACGACTCCCTGCAATGGATTCACCGTGCTGCAGAAGAGACTGGCTTACCGGACAACAGTTTTGATCTCGTCTCTATTTGTCTGGTCTGCCACGAATTACCCCGCACAGCTATCCGTAATATCTTTGCTGAAGCCCATCGCCTACTGCGGCCCCAAGGGCATTTAGCCGTGATGGATATGAACCCCAACTCCGATGTCCATCGCAAGCTGCCCCCCTATGTACTGACCCTCCTCAAGAGTACCGAGCCTTATCTAGACGACTACTTCACCTTTGATATTCAACAAGCGTTTGTTGAGGCCGGTTTTCAACAGCCCTCTCTCACCTGCAACAGTCCTCGTCACCGCACCCTGATCGCTCAAGTCTTGTAGCAGCTTACTTTCTCGCTGTTCCTAAAAGCAGTATCCATAAGAGATGTTCTAGGTCAACTGAAAATGGGATTCCCCCCCATGCTCGATCCAGCCATAAATCATGCCGGAGGTGGAATGGCCTGCACCACACCTGCCTTTCGCATCAATGACGATCACGCCGCCCAAGCCTTTGACTTTGGCCACTAAGTATTCTATCCCTGCCTGAGCAGCCTGTGGGGCAGCAAGGGATTGGAAGTGAATACAGTCTGAAATCATTTTGGCAAGTACGGTTCGCATAAATTGCTCTCCGTATCCTGTGGCCGATACCGCACAGGTGTCATTGTCCGCAAATACGCCTGCACCAATAATGGGTGAATCTCCCACCCGTCCCCAGCGTTTATTAACAATGCCCCCCGTTGAGGTGGCTGCCGCCAGATTTCCCTCAAGGTCAAAGGCTGTAGCGCCTACTGTGCCAAACTTGCGTTGGGGTTCTTGCTCAATATCTTCATGATCAAGCATCATCTTGCCTGCTTTTTCAGCTTCTTGGAACTGCTTGATGCGAGACTCAATTATAAAATAGTCGTCGGGCAAACATTCCACTCCCCATAATTCCGCAAATTCCATCGCGCCATGTCCGATAAGCATCACATGTTCACTTTTTTTGAGGACAAGGCGGGCTAGGGAAATAGGATTTTTAATATTTTTAATGCCAGCAACTGAGCCTGCTGCTAGATCTTGACCATCCATAATGGCCGCATCCATTTCTACTTCACCATACTCATTCAGGACCGAGCCTCGTCCAGCGTTGTAGAGCGGATCATCTTCGAGCAAGCTGACACAATGCTCGACCACATCTAGGGCTGGAGCGCCCTGCTGCAGCTTCAAACGGCCCTGTTCTAAAATTCCGTACATACTTTGGGCAAAGTCTTCTTCACTGCCCTCAGCTTGAATATGTTGAAGGGCACCCGCGCCCCCATGAATCATTAAGGAGTAGTGGTTAGACATGATGGCGGAGAATGGGATACAAAAAGCGAAAGCAATTCATGCTCAGCAATAGGTGCAAAAATCACTGGGTTCCATGCACAAACCTATAATAAGAAGGCTTCAAACATGGGATCTGTGGTTAAGAACCTGTTGCTAGACCAGTCCTATTCTCGCAATAAATGGGGGGCGGTCCAAGTTTATAGGTGACAACTCAAAGGCGTTGCTTTAACTGCTCCCTTAATCGATTTTGCTGCTTGGGTGTTCCCGCCAGCAATATGACCAGTTTGCCAATTAAAATACTGCCCCAATTCACAATGACGATTCCTTGCTTGGAGTTGGCGTCGTATTCTATATCCGTCAAGTCAACTTGATGTAGAGAACGGGCAGATGTAATAAAGGTTTCGCTGGTCCAGCTCGATATATTGAGCTTGTGGGCAATTCCCGTGGGATAAGAGGCCCCATTAAAACGAGGATTACATTCAATTGCCAAATAACGAAGTCCACCTTCCTCTTCGGCAACGGCAACATCAAAGGCAAAAATATCTTTCATTCCTTGCTGGGCCATCCAGTGAGCCATGGGTTCAACCACATCCCAAGGTTGATGAATGGTGGGATAACGATTACCACGATGGGTGCAACCATCTAATATTTGCTCAGAGGCAGCCAATGGCTTTACTCCGTCTGGTGTCACTTGGTACTGCAAGTTTAGAAAACTAGTGGCTCGGACCTCTTCTTGAATTTGGAAGGGCATATAGTCAGGAAGTCCTTGCAATGCCATGACCAGTTGTGACTGATCTTCACAGCGAACAATCCCCATGCCGTCTACCGAAATAGAGGGTTTCAAATAGCAGGGATAGGGAATGCCAGTGTCGAGATTGATGGCTGACTTATCATCAAAACATAAGGTTTGGGGGACGGTGACCCCTAAGGTATGGGCCAGTTCCATAAAGTTGTTCTTGGAATTGACGTAATCGACCACGCCGTACCAACTTTGGTCAAGCTGTCGAAACTGCTCGGCGTTGGCACTGTCATGACTGACCGCATCGCCAAAGTAAAAAACAGATCGCTCTAGTTCGGGATGTTCAGCAATTCGGCTAAGAGACACATCCCAGACAACCTGATGAGTATGACGTAGACCAATGCGACGATAGTGTTCCGTGATCGCCTGCCATTCGGATTTCAGTTCTGGGTGGAGTTGAATGACATCCTCGGGGGCAGTTAGGCCCAGCACACGCCCCGAGTAAAGATAATTGCCCTGCACTTGTTCGTGAGTGCAGTTCATAATGTCATGATTGAAAATTTTCATGCCTCAGGTCCTCTGTTGTATGTAGGCGGGATTGGGGGTGCGATCTCATCCTCATGTCCCTAATCCCTTCGAGTTGGAGCATCTGACACGCAGAAAAGTCGTTATCAACCAATAGCTATCTAGGCCGTACTGAACTGGCCTATGCAAAGCAGATTTAATGATCGATGAGAAGAATTAACGATGCAATAAATGCATTCAAATCAAAAAAATCAGCACTGACTCTTATTATTAATTAAATGAAAGATAAAGATTCTATGTCAGTCCAGCAATACTATAGTTGCTTTTGCATATATTTTGGGAGAAGTTAATTGTCTCTACATGAATTTAATGATCTCAAGATTCAGAAAAAGTTTAGGCTCTACTTGACAGGGAGCATCAACAATTGCATTGGTAAGTAACAAAGCGATTGTATTGGGTGTATCGCTCTTAGGGGATGTAAAGTCAAAAATATTGCGAGTGCCTAAAGCCTAATCGATATTAGGTGAACCCTTCAAGAATTGTCAAGCTGGAAGCACAACTAAAAGCAACTAAATCAGTTTGCATTTTTTGCATTAGAAAACATTTTTTGTATGGGCTGTAGTGCTATTTTATAGATGACCTAAAAGATCAAAATATTAAAAAATAAATATTTTTCAGAACAATGAATCCCAGAATTGTGCATCAACAAAGTGTGGGATAGGTGGCTAAATCTTGCCATTCCCAAAGATGCTCCGTCAATCCAGCTCGTTGGGCAGCCGTATTCTTGAATCGAGAGTGGCACCCGATCCATTTGATGCACGACCGCAATTTTGGCATAGTTGGTTTCGCGCTAAGATTATTACAAATCTTAATAAAACTGATATGACAGCTATTGCATCAGAACAATTAGGCGAAAACGCTTCTCTCGTCAAAGACTGGGCCAAAGGCTATGAATCTCAGCTAGATGAATATAGTTACTGGATTGATGAAATAGAAGGCACCATTCCCCCAGAACTCCAAGGGACGTTGTTTCGGAACGGAGCTGGGAGTTTAGAAGTCAACGGCCAGAAGATCGGTCATCCCTTCGACGGAGACGGCATGATCTGTGCCATCACCTTTGAACAAGGTCGTGCTCACTTTCAAAATCGCTACGTCCGTACAGAAGGCTATCTCAAAGAACAAGCTGCTGGGAAAATCCTATACCGGGGGTTTGGCACCCAGAAAGCGGGAGGATGGCTAGCCAATATTTTTGACACCAATTTCAAAAATGCGGCCAACACCAGCGTGATTTATTGGGGAGATAAATTATGGGCGATGTGGGAAGGCGGTCATCCCCATCAGCTTGTTCCAGAGACCCTAGAAACCATTGGCCCCGACACTCTAGATGGCTTGCTCGCAGCTGATCAGCCTTTTTCCGCTCACCCCAGAATCCTTGATGGCCGTTTAGTTAATTTTGGCGTTAAAGGAATTGCGTCCCAAAGCTTAACCCTCTTTGAACTCGATCAGCAGGGCAACCCATTAAAACAGTCCTCTCATCCTTTATCAGGGTTTGCGTTTTTACACGACATGTTAGTAACGGAAAATTACTACGTCTTTGTGCAGCACCCCTTTCAGGTCAAAGGATTACCTTTTTTGCTGGGCTTCAAAACTATTGAACAATGTTTTGACTTCAATCCAGAGCAACCCACTAAGATTATTCTTATTTCTCGCCATGGCAATCATGACCTAGAGATAGTAGAAACCGATTCATTCTTTGGATTTCACCATGGCAATGCCTGGGAAAAAGACGGGAAACTCTACTTTGAATCCGTTTGTAGTGATTTCTTCCCCCAGAAGCAGCAAGACGAGTTAGATCTTGAGCAAATTGACTTTGAGTCCTTCCCCACTGGAGAGTTATGGGAATTTGAGGTTGATCTATCTGCTAAAACCGTAGTCCACCGAAAAGTAGTGGAAAGAGGGTGTGAATTTCCCTCCGTGCATCCCCAATGGGTCGGGAAAGAGCATCGTTATGTCTATATGAGTGTCTGTGATAGTTCAGATAAAAACGGTCCCCTGCAAGCCATTCTTAAACTCGATAAAGAATCTGGTGGGCAGCAAATCTGGAGTGTGGCCCCCAGAGCCTTTCCAGGTGAGCCAATTTTTGTCCCTCGCCCCGGCAGTACTCAAGAAGATGATGGATGGTTACTCTCTCTCGTATTTGATGCCGCCACCTATCGTTCTTATTTAGCCATTTTAGATGCCCAAGATCTGAATCATGTAGTTGCAAAATTACACCTTCAGCATCATATTCCCCACGGTTTCCACGGTAGCTGGACGCCTAACGTCTTCCTTGAATCTTCCCAGAATTCATCAACCACCACAAAACAAGGAGAGAGCTAAAGCCTCGATGACTCACTTGGTACCAGTCAAACTACTTTATTTGAGCTGATTTTTTAAGTCCTAGTCTATGTTCCTTGCTAGAGCAGTTTTACTGCCATTGCCTGAATAAACTGGCTGGCAGTTGCTCACACGAGGTGATTATGTTACATTGAGTGGCCCAAGGGCGATTAGCACAGGGGTAGCGCGCTTCCTTCACACGGAAGAGGTCACTGGTTCAAATCCAGTATCGCCCATTAGCTGTAAAACTTAATCCGGGTAGGGCTTGAAGGCTTTTATAACTAGCTTTCAGGTCTATCTTTATGTGAATTTCCACATCAAGTTTATGTCCGTTAAAGCTGGTTAATGCCGTACAAGTGGCCGGAAAAATTGGCCGGAAGGAATTAACCCTTGAGAAAAAATAGTAGAGATAAAGTCCAGGTCACGAATGACCGGGGAATGATAAGGCTTAGGTATCATGTCCCTGGTCTTGGTCGCCAAAGCTTTAATCCAACACTGGAACACACCAGAGAGAATGTAGCTTACGCTAATGGCGTTGCCAGGCAGATAGAAGATGACATCAGGTGCGGTCAGTACGACATCTCAAAGAACAAATACAGGCCCAAAACTATTGGCCGGAATGGCCAAAGCAGTTATGAGCTTTTTGATAAATACGCCAGATACAAGCAAAGGGATGGGTTAATCTCCGCTCGTACGTTTGAGACACACTATGCACCTATTTCATCACTCTTCAAGAAATTTCTAAATAAGCCAGCCCATGAGGTTACTCGCAAAGACGCTGAGAACTTGAAAGCTGTGATGCTTGAAAGCTGCAATGAGAGGACGGTTAAAAGGCGGTTAGGGGATATGAAAAGTTGTTGGGAGTGGGCTAGTGAAAAGCATCATCTAGCAGGTGAAAACCCCTGGCTAGGAATAGCTGGCTCTGTTAAAGTTCAGCCTAGGCAAAAACTAAAGCCATTCACTCAGGCGGAGATGACAGAGATTCTAGAAGCTTTTAGGAATCACCGCCATTATTCTCATTACGCTGATTTCGTTCATTTTTTGTTGGGTGTAGCCCCTCGACCAGGTGAAGCTATTGCTTTGCAATGGAAGCATTTAGGGCCAGATTTTCAGAACGTATGGATTGGAGAATCTATCAGCAAAGGGCAACGAAAAAGCACAAAAACCGGGAAAGCTAGAACTGTGCAACTGTCTAGCAGTATTCAAGAAATGCTAAAGCGTAGATTTCAGGAATTACAACCCAATCCAGATGATTTGGTGTTTCCCAGTCCCAAGGGGTTACCAATTAACAATCACAACTTTCGAGAGAGGGCTTGGAAAAAGATTCTTGAGCAATGCCGGATTGAATATAGAAGACCCTATAACACCAGACACACCGCCATCTCTCATGCCCTGGCAGGCGGTGCTAATCCTATCGATGTTGCTGAACAATCAGGCCACGATAAGCGCGTATTGCTGGAGAGCTACGCCCATGTGATTCGGTCCAAGCCAGTGTTTGTGGAGGTTTGAGGATATGTCAGAACAACACCTATCTAAAGAAAGAGTTTGGCTTGTGCAACAGGTCTTCAAAATGCCAAGTATTAATGAAATTCAAGCTGAACGAAAAAAACGGAATCAGTTCCTTATTGATGAGGACAAATACAGAGTTGTATTAGAAAGAAAACGCAATAAATGGAAAGCTTTAGCTGTCAGGTTGTATTACCTACAAAAAGTGCAATTGGGCCACAACTCCCAAGACCCAGCAAATCTACTGGAATGTCATCATCCAGCTTCCAAACAAATTCTCATTATCCAATCCAATTATTTGTTTTCTATTCTCCAATTGTTAATTGGTGACCCGACAAACCCCGAAGAATTAAATGGATTCAAGATAATCAAGGAAAAATCCATTGAGCGCAAGAGAGAATTTCCTTTTGAATCGCCTAGGCAGTTGTTTGTTGGAATTTGCCACAGCATGGCGGTTCATGATTTTTTATTGGACATTTCTACTGAGCCAACAGACCAACTAAGGAAACATAAAGGCGGAAGGCGTAAGCACTCAACGCTAGAGCAAAAATTAATGGATGGCCGATTAGAGCCTAAAGAAGAGAAAGAACTACTGGAGAAAAAGCTCAAAAGTGGACTATTTGAATTTTGGTATGCTGCTATTCATCCACATCGATATAAAACACCAATAAAGCCATATTTCCAAAAATTCAGAAAAGCTCACAAAGAGATGAAAAAACTGTTCAATTCCAAACCTATTGAAGGAGCCTGGCTGACATACGGAATTAGGAATAGAAATGGGAATTTCATTGACCCAGAGTCTATGGGGATACTCCCAGAGGCATAACCTTATTGTTGCTAATTGTTAAGCAGCCTCGTTTTTTTCGCAGCCTGAGCTTTTCCTCTTAAAGTTACATCATGTAACCAACCAATAAAGCCTTATTCGGCCCTATTGTATTGAGTTCTACAGCTAAAACCTGGGAGTGTCACCTCGCCAAAGTTGACCACCCCCAGGCTCAATAACCATACAAAAACGGAGTTTTTGAATGACAAATGAATTATATAACTGGCCTGCTATTGGCGGTCCAGAGCTTGATACCGAAGAAGGTATCAATAGACACGTTAGAGGGAATTTAACCCAAACTCTACCAAGCCCTTTGTACTGGTGGAAACATCCCGATGGGGGGCGAAAAGTTTATTGGAATTTACGCCTCATTCGCGATTATTTACGAAACGGGCCTGGTGAAAAACATAACCGCCTGGTGGAGGAGTATCTTGCCAGCTTAGAGGCTCCTAAAGCTCAAGCAGCATCTTCTAAGCAATTACAGGAGGTGAGTAGATGAAACCCTCCATCGCGAGTTTTAACGGTGAGCAAATCCGCATTGGCGGAACCTGGGATAATCCACTGTTTGTTCTAGCTGATGTTTGCAAAGTACTGGGTTTGAGTAATCCTTCTAAGGTTGCTCAAACTCTCAGAGACAACCAAAAGGGTATAACTACTGGTTATACCCTTGGAGGTGAGCAACAGCTATTAACCATCACTGAATCTGGTCTGTATCAGGTCATTTTTCAATCTCGGAAACCTATTGCTGAAGCATTTCAAGATTGGGTGACGGCTGAAGTCCTTCCTGTCATCAGGAAGACCGGGCGGTACGAGCGACCACGGGTCAAACCACTGCCTAACAAAGTTCTGAAGCAACGAGTTATTGACGCAAAGAGCCGCTTGAAAGCTTACATCAACAGCTTGCCACGGGAGGGTCCGCTTACTGATGACATGAAAACTTTCATGCATATCTATAGGGCCGTCTCACAGACTCTATGGGGCATGGATATTGATGCCGCTCAGTCCCATCTAGGACTTAAAGATAATCAGCACAGATACGCTGGGAAATGGTGGCATTACTTAGATGACGAGAATCTCTTAGCTTTTGCCATATTTCTAGGAAATACTCCAGAGTGGATTGATTCTCTCGCTGATACAGCCAATCAAGTATCAACCCATGGAGAGTATTGGATTACCTCCACTGGTTTTGAACGGCCAACGTTAAGACGTGGGGAAATCAAAATCCCTGAGAAACCCCTATTTTTGATTGCCTAAACCGTTGGAAAAGCCCTTTGAAGCGATTGACTTCAGAGGGCTTGGATTATCAAAAGAATTTTAGAAATTTATTGGTACGGAAGTACCAGGAGTATTTGTATTATGGCTGCAAAATGCAATAGCAGCAAGGAATCTGGTCAACAATTCCAAGGAATTACCCAATTACCCTCTAATTGGAGATATACACCTATTGGTGACAAGAAAAATCCTATCTCCAGGAATTGGCAAAATACCCCTTTAACTGCTCAAGAATTGCTTGAAGAATATAATGATGATTCTCGATTTAAGGCAATAGGACTGCTGACAGGAAAGCCCTCTGGAGGGATACTCGCCATCGACCATGATGGATATAGCTGTGATTTACTAATCGAAGAATTATCACATCAAAAACTTGATAGCGCTCTTCCCAAAACTGTAGGGTTCACAAGTGGAAAACCTGGCCGTTATCAACTTCTATATTTCATCCGAGAAGAACGGTGGCCTGACATTAAATCCAGGGTTATCAAGACCGGATTTGAGAATGACTCAGGAAAGCCAGAACAGCTTGAATTCAGATGGAATGGTCGTCAGTCCGTCATTATTGGTGTTCACCCAGAAACTGGAAGTTACGAATGGCGCCCTGGTCAATCCCCCCATGAAGTTGAAGTTGCTGAGTGCCCTGAGTGGATATTAAAGGAAATAATACATTTTGATGCAGAATCATCCAACGGCCGGGAAGATTACACTGAGGAGGATAGGGAACGGGCACTAAGCTATCTTGCAGCGATTCCACCTCAAGATGACTATGATGTCTGGCTCAAGGTAGGTATGGCCTTGAAATCCGTTGATGAGGATTTGCTGGATGAATGGAATAAATGGTCATCTTTGGCCGATAACTATGAGCCAGGGGTTTGTGAGGAGAAATGGGACAGTTTTAACGGTGAAGGAATAACTATTGCTACTTTGGGCCACCTGGCTAAACAAAACGGCTGGAAAGGTAAATCTCCTCATGAATCCCAACCTGGGGATGAATTAGAACACACATCTCAGCAGCAAGAATCCTTTGATGATGACCCCCAATCTGTTGAAGAACTCAATACCCTCATATCTGAGGGCAACGCATCTCCACCTCAATTATTTTCTGAACAATTATCCAAACCTTTAGCAAATCTTGCTTCAAGTCTTGGTTTACCTGTAGAAGCGTTTATCGTTGGTATTTTGCCAATTTTGGCCTCCAGACTTAAGGCTGGAACTCAGTTAGCCATAGACCCCGTTACTGATTACTACGCAAAGCCCATCTTATGGGCTGGACTAGTTGGAGAATCAGGCACCTTAAAAACACCTATCCTTCAGGGTTTGATAAAACCCTTAGAGTCGATTCAAAAAGAAGAGTTCGACAGTTTCAAAGCGATGAAGGCCCTTTACGAAATAAAGGAGCAAGAATGGAATTTACTGACAAAGAATGAAAAGAAAGGTAAATCGAAACCAACACCACCAGTTGTAAAAGACATCTATTTCTCTGATTTCACGATTGAAGCAATAGCCGACTCAAATAGTAAATACCCTGATGATGGATATTTAGTGCATACAGATGAATTAGCTGCATTCTTCAAATCGATGGATGCCTATCGAAACGGTAAGGGGAGTGATAGACAACGCTGGTTAGCCTTATACGGCGGCGGTGCTTTGAAGGTTAATCGGAAGACATCTGACCCCATCTTTCTTCATCAGACTTCCATCAGCATTGTTGGGGGTATTCAACCATCAGTTCTTGAAAAACAAGTTCTACAGGACTCCACATCAGAGGATGGTCTTTGGGCACGTTTCATATGGGCAAGATTGCCTATGACAACCCCGCCCGGTATTTCAGATAGGCCAAGGATAAACATATCTCCACTGCTGGAGGGTCTTTATCGAGACCTGAACAAGAGTGAAGCAAAAACCTACCATCTTTCTGCTGAAGCTAAGCCCCTATGGAACCAATGGAATGCTGAAATAGGCCAACTGATTCAGCAGGAACCTTCAGGAATTTTGAGAGCTGCTTATCCCAAGCTCAAGGAAATCGCCGCCCGCATTGCTCTTATTGTTCATATCACAAACTCCACCTTGGATAATTCACCACCTGTTGATGCTATTGGCGGAGATATCCTTAACGATGCCATTCACTTCACCAAATGGCTGATGGGCCAAACCAGGATGCTCTATTGCGAGATTGGTACTTCTAATAATCCCCAGGTGACTAGAATTCTTAAATTCGTGAATCGCTATAAGGGTTGTGACTGGGTAGATGCCAGAACAGTTACTCAGTGGTCTGGACGGCCTAGACCCAAAGCTCCAGAAGCACGAGAGTTTATGGCCCAGCTCGTGGGTCTAGGTCATGCCATTGACAATGGTGAGCCTGTGGATAGCCCTAAATTTAAAATTCAAATCCCAGAAATTAGCCAACAAGCCAACAAAATCTATAAAAGCCTTTCTGAGTAAGCATTTAACCCTGTTGGCTAATAGCCAACATTTAGCCAACAAAATTAAAATACAAACCCTGGACCCCATGATGAGTAAGCATTTAACCTTGTTGGCTACTCAGCCAACAATTAGCCAACAAAATCTACAAAATCACATGGGTCTTGCTCAAGCATCTCCAAGGATGTTGGCTTGTTGGGAGAATGTTGGCTACCTAGCCAACACCTTCAAAGTCAATACTGAGGGGACTTACAGAGTTTTGTTGACTAAAATGTTGGCTAAATGTTGGCTATTGGCCAACAGGTCTAAAACACCTACTGGCAAGCCTTACAAGATTTTTGTTGGCTTGTTGGCTAATTTTTAGAAATTAAAAATCAAAGATATAGCAGCCGCACTTGGAAGTGCGGCCCATCCTCAAGGCGGTATAGGTCAATTAGGCCGTATCAAGATTGCGATCGCAACTCCGTATCACCACATCCAATCACCAAATCTTAGGTAGGAAGACATGGCTAAAAAAGCAATGCGTAAACGAGAGCGCAACCTGAAAGCTAAGCGAGAAGCTGAACAGCAAAGACTCAAGCGAGAGATGTTAGAGGCCGAGAAGACTGAAAAATCAAAACAGCATCACCGCCCGGTGGGGATATCTCCAATGGTGCAAATACCCGGTGAACAATTGGCCGATTTCACCAAGATAGAATCCCCAGCACTCAGCACCGCCTATTCCCTCATGGCTCTTAATCAGCAGAAACCCAACCTAGAACAAGCCCTGGAGATTCAAAAATCAGTAGAGGCGGAAATAGAGAAATTCAAAAAAGACGACAAGAGCGCATATTCTGAACGACTATACGGTCAAGTGTTAGTTCTCGACCAGCTTTTTCACAGTTTGGTGCAAGAGGCTGCCCAGCAACCAAACATCAAACAATTTAATGCAATCTTAGATAAGGCTCAAGCATGCCAAGAAAGATGTTTGAAAACTATCGCAACGCTGAATAAAGTCAGAACTAAGGTTCCATCACAAAGAACGGAATACATCAAAGATGTGGTTCTGAGGTTTATTCTTGAAATTCAAGATGAGAACGGCTTTGCAAAATGGGAAGGAACCGCCACAGAGCTTCTGGCGGTGTTGACCGACATAGCGCCGCCTGAGATTCGCCAATCAACGTTCTGGCCGAAAAGTTATGTCTCTTTGGGAATGCAGATTAAAAAATTAGCCCCAGAATTAGAACAAGTGGGAATTGGCTATAAAGCTCGGAAGTTAACAACGAAAAATCAGCCAAATATCATCACTCTTGAGCAAACACCTATAGAACTAGTCACAAATGAAGATGCTCAATGCTAGGTATCTAGATTTTTTCGCGCATCATAGTGTTGTACTTTTTGAAAAAATACCGCTCGCTCATACAGTCAACAACATTTCGCCCACCAGAAACCAACTGGCGGAGTTCTAAAAAGCGCGTCAGCAGCGTTCCTGCTTTTACATCCCCACCCATGGCTAAATCATAGAACTTAGAAATTAGTGCGTTTAGTTTCTCAAGGTCATTGTGGATGATTTTTCTTCCATAGCCCTCAGATAACTCAAAAACCAAATCACGCTTTAGGTCTTTTTCAGCTAGACCGTATTTCCTGGAGAGTTTTCTAATCGACAAGCCATTAATGTAGTCATCAATGACACATTCCAATTCTTCAAACGATTTTGAATAAATACCGCTATATTCCAAAGTTTTCACCTCCCTCTGTTGTCTTGTGCTGAGCTTTTAGCTTTTCACAAAGCTCTATTGCATCTTTACATGCTTCTCTTTGCATAGCTGGAATTAATTCTGGATTTTTGAGCATTTTATTTCTTCTTTTTGTTAAATCGGCTCTAGTTTTTTCCCAGTGTTCAATTGCTTCTCTTTTGCACTCCGTAGCAATCTGTACTATTTCTAGTGCTTCTGTGTCTCCAGCTAAAGCCCTTACCTCATTTGCAGCGATGATAGAATCACAGCTTTCAATCTCCTCAGCCAAATTCATATCATTGTCTTTATTAAAGTTGTGCATAGGAATCACTCAAATATTTGTTACTTCCCAATTGTACTAGAGCTTTCAAATCGGCAATCACAAAGCATTTACCGCTTTGGTTTAAAGCCGTAAGCGACAAGAAATATTCAAAATAAATGGCCTTTCTGATTAGATAATGTTAATTTTCGATTAACAAAATAAAACACCGTTCGATGACTAGTGGTGTTCGTTGGAATGATGAAATTAAAGGCTTATCAACTATGTACAGTTATGGTTTATCTGATGCAGACAATTATGCGGAATTGCTACGTGAGGCTTATGAAGAGAATCGCCACCCTGGTTGGGCCTACCATCAATATGTTGATAGGAATGGCGGGCATGAGCCTAAACAAAAATGGGCTGCTCACGCATGTTTAGGGAAAAATCCTAAACGCTCAGAAATTAAGAAGTTCATCAACTACTTGATTGGTCATTACACGTACGGAGATACCAAACAAAAAGTTTGGTTTCACCTTCGTCTGGAACTGGGAGAGAAATTCGATAGGTATGACTCCTCTTTTCGCCAGGGGGTTTATCTGTACATCGAACAGGAATGCTCCAAGATAAAATGGTGTTGACACGATGATGGTATCAACAGAAACTAATACAGCGTGAAGATGAACTGTTTATGCCATTCGTGCAAGAATATCATTTTGAATTCGCTGCTCATCATAAATAGTTATCCGACCATTTTCTCTAGACTTACCAAAGTGCCATCTACCAACGTTAAGGACAAATTTCTTTGCTGAAGTTTTGTGTGGATTCCTTTCTAGAATCTGTAGAGAAATATTATATATACGTTGTCTTTTTGTTTCAGAAAGCAACATAATTTGCATTGCCATTTGCAAAAAATGTTGCTGTACTAAAGGGTTGTTTTGGTCGCGTTCAAGATAATCCAATAGTGGTTCTAGAAGATTTTCGGATAGAAAACGGGCTTTAATCACACAAGCTGAAAGTCTCTCATGGTCTAAAGGAGTTGCATCTGTCTTTATCTGAAATAGCAATTTTTGAAATAGGTATTCTGAAGAAAGTTGTTTGGCTCTACTGATTAGCTCCATAAATCTTTCGTGTCCAAGTCTATCATTAGGGTATTTATTGATGTGTCTAAATAGTTTTTCCACTATTACATTACTGGGGTTATAGGAGAAACTATCACCCTCATATTTTTTTATTAATTCATCTAAATACTTCAGATTCGCTATAAATAGCTGATGTTTTTGGTTTGTCTTAGGATTGGCATATAGACTGTCTAAGACAGGTATCAGTTTTTCTTTTTCAAGTTTTCCAACACTCATCATCTGACTAATTGCTACTGCAATACCTAGAATGATGAATACAATAAACGCAAATATGTACCCCAAAACTCGCCACCTACTTTTCTGACTAACAATTGGTACTTATAGCTAAAATTATGTATTCCTTCAGCTTCAAAGTACTCAGTTATAGTCAATTTTCCCTATTGAGTACCTCTATCAAACATCAATTTTCTCAATTTTTATTTTCTGCACTCCTAGATAAATGGAATTTTATCCTTGCTATATTCCATTGCAAGCAATTATTTCCTTTGTAACAATAGACCTCTTGAAATATTCTTTTCATGATGTGCTACTGACGAGAAAAATGCAGCGATTTGACTCGGATTTTAGTCCTCTAGCATATCGTTAGTTGAATTATGCAAGAGGTCTAATAACTTTCATCACAATTCTTTTTTAGAATTTTCCAGATGCTTTTAGTTCTTTCCCTAGCTGACAAGTCTTTTTGTTTGTGTTAGGTACCCATTGCAATGGTCACCCCTGGCAGCTATATTGTTGTATACAGTAGTTTCTGATATATAGCTTATGGGTAATCCAAATCCCAACCCTAACAACTTAAAATCGATACCCCGCATGGACGATACAACAGAGCCATTAGGAGCGACGGCACTAATGGCGAGAGTGCCTGTTGATGTGGATGCCGCTGTTCGTGCCTTACCTAACCGTTCTGCATGGCTTCGCCGTGTCATTACTGATGCAGCAAAACGAGAACTCATGGGAGGTGCAAATGACAGCTGAAAGGATTGACCGTATAGAGGCTGCTATTGAGGCAAACGCTATAGCCATACAGACCAACCAGCAGTACATCACTGAAATGCATCAGGGCATCACTGAGACTCAACGACAGTACAGAGGGATGGTCCAGGCGGTTTCTTCGATGGCTGATGCTCATCGAGAGTTCATGCAACGAACAACTGACCGTTTAGACCGCATAGAAAAGATTGTTGAATCCAATGCAAAGTCAATTCAAGCGTTGTCTGATTAAGCAACGAATGGTATCACCGCCTGGTGGGGTGGATAGATGTCAAATCAAGTATTCAGCACAACGAGAAATCAATAGTTTCAACCCTCTATGGCCGGATTAATTGGCCGGAGGGATTTTACAAAAAGCTTACAAGACCTATCAAATATAGATTTCAGCCATAGGTGAATCTTCCTTCACACGGAAGAGGTCACTGGTTCAAATCCAGTATCGCCCACTTTGCTGATAATTCTTGCCTACAAAGGCTTTTAGGAATTCAGAGTAACTCCTAAAGGCCGCTCTTTATGATCCTACGCCTGATGGTGGGCAAGGCAGCGATCCCCCAGAGCATCAGTATTTGCCTGGAAAAACTATTGGACTAACAGCTAACGCTTGGCTCGGAATGCAGCAGGACCCAGATCTCTGGATTGTTCTCTAACTCAATCAAAAAGACGATCTACTGCAGTAGAGGAGCCTCTTTGGTGTCCGGCGATTTTCTGTTTAGTCGCCATGTGTTTCGCCACTACTTGATTCACCATCGATTCTGTGATCCCGTGGCGGTGTGGCTTCCCTGACTAATGTCTCACCCTTAGGGCACCATCCCACAATAAGCGGGTGCCAGTCCGTAATCTGTGGTTAGGCGTGTCCTGAATCACTCTGACAGAACTCAGACATCACTGAACGACTCGAACTCTGATGTTCTACTGTGTATAGAAACAACATTTCTTATCTATCCTTTGAGGTTAAACCATGTCTGAATTATTTACTGAATTATCTGATCAACAGCAAGAGTTAGTGGCTGGTGGAGCCATTACCACTCTCAACATCAACGCCACGTCCTTCAAGTCTGATACTGAGTTGCTTAGCTCTACTGGTGCGGCTGCTTCTGGCCCTGGGGGGTCAGCTGCCTTTGGTACTGTTGATGCTGCTAACCAAGAAATCTTCACCAATGCTTTCAGCCTTCAAGCGGGTACTGTTGACTAGTTTTAAGCTTAACCGCTACCGCTAACTTTACCCCCAGTTTCATTGAAATTGGGGGTATTTGGAGGCCATATGACATATCTGCATCAGTTTATGGATTCCCCTCAACTCCCTAAGCCCAAGAAGCTCAGCAGATCACAAAGTTGCCTAAGACCCCTATCAGTTGGCCAATTTAGCTAAAAAAACCACCCAGTTTAAAGTCTTTTTATATCAGGCTTATGCTCATCTATCAGCGATGAACCCATGATTAATATGATCTTAGGCTAATCATAAGGAGTGGCCAAAATCCACCTTTTGTCGTCAAAATACAGAATTTTTCGATCTATTGAGGCTATTTGAGGTGTTAGGGAAGTTTTCAGGAGATTAATCTGTCAATGCAGGATTCTGACAGGACCTTGAGCGCAATATCTAAGCGACATCGATCAAGATTCATCAATGGTAAGCCAATACCATGACATTCAAACAAACATCCTTCGAGGAACGACAACTTAAGAATATTGACACTTGGATGCCAATAGGTCGAGAAACAAATCTGCCTGATGCCTTAAAAGGTATTTTTTACATGGATGGGAATCCTCTGCCAGAAGATTGTGTGACCTTCAATTCCACCTGGGATGCTGAAAACCGCACCTTAAAATTTAAGGTTTTTGGTCCACAACAGTGGACCTTTCATGCAACGGTAGCAGGACGTATATGGTTGAGTCTCGTGAAGATCTTGGGTGCGAGTGTTGAAATACGTTTCCAAGATGACAACTTGAGACATGCCATTGTGCGTCCTACGATGTATGGATTATTCTCCATGCCTCGATTTTTGATGGAATGGACAATGACTCAGGCTCAGGACAGTGTGAATGGAGAAACCTGGGAACGTAGGAATACCATTTTCTTTTGGCTAATTCCTATAAGTGGATATATTAGACTTCTCGCAATATTCGTTTCATGATGTGGTTCTTCCTCAATAAATGTCACGATCTAGCTTGAATTTTTAGCCCTCTACCATGTCGTTAGCTGAATTATGCAAGAGGTCTATTCTTCGAAAAATTGTAGACCACAAAGGTCAGAAAAAAGCGGCATTTAATCAGATGCTGACTCAGGCTCAAGAAACTTGTCTCGTGATTGCCGATCCAAATTTAATAGACAAGTTGTGAAATAGCTCAGTACGGGACTCGTTCTTACAGATTTTGTGGAATGACCTGAAAGTCAATGCCTGTAACCATTTATTGAACCTGCCATGAGTTCTTCCCATAAACTAAATGACAGGAGTTATTTTAGTTCGCATCGATTGGATGCTATGTGGGAAAGAGGGTTCAGCTATATCTGACTATAAGATACAATCCACAATAAGTTTGGTAATAACGTATCGACTACTGAAGTGATCCTAACCTCATGAGGACACAGACAGGCTCTACTCCACAAATAGTCCCTAAATTTCTACATTACCTCCCCAAAGCTCCACTTAAGTGAACTTTTTTTGTCTAGAAATTAGACTGACATGCTTCTTGTTGATGCTTAAAACTAGCATGTGAGAAGCCATTACATGCTCTACTTTAAATTGGGTTGACTGTGACCGACACGGAAAACTTACTTGTTTTTACGTTTTTACTAAACATCAGCTCATGACTGCTTTGCATGCTACGTCCACCTGTTCGCTTCCCCATTTGGCGTTAAAGCCAAGAGAAATCCTCCCTCACGAGTCATCAGACTACTTGTGGCGGGTTGAGCAGGGGTTGGTCCGCACCTGTACTTGGGATGAAGACGGTGATTTAGTCACCTTAGGACTATGGGGACCAGGGGATTGTATTGGACGACGTTTCTCCAATATGACGCCTTTTGAAATGGAAAGTCTATGCAATGTTGAAGTGCAGGCGATTCCTGTGTTTAATCAGGACTTGGTCGAGGTCATGCGATCGCATATTCGCTGTATGGAAACACTGTTCCGTATCAACAGTTACAAACGATCTCCTCAGCGATTGCTAATTTTTTTACAGTGGTTGAGTAATCGCTTTGGTCAGCCCGTAAAACACGGTCAATTGATCGATTTAGGACTGACCCACCAGTTATTTGCGGAAATAACAGGGATTAATCGAATTACCGCTACACGCCTACTCAATGAATTAGAACGTGCAGGCAAGATCAAACAATTGCCAAAACAACGCATCATCTTGCCCAGTCCTACTAGCTAGACTGTCAACTATGATCTTGATCCATCACTTTACTCGCGCCTCCAAGACGTATTGCTACGAAAATGCTCGTCAAGACTTCGTTATCAATAAGATGGTTGGTCAATCAGGCTATTACACCATGACGGCTCAAGGATTACCGGTGCAACCCGGTGACCACATCGAAATTACCCAGCCCGATCGATGTACTCAATACCAGGTGGATACGATTGAGTATTACAGCGAGCCTTCCGATATGTGGATTGCGACACTCTATCGTATTTCACAGTCCTTCAAGGCTGGTTGAAAGGGCTACCCAGTCTAACCTCTCACTTTCAGAGCCGCAGGTGCAAGCCGCAAGAAACGGTCTACGGGGATAGCCCAGCTTGACTGCTTCATCACTTTAAATAAGGCTGGATCCGGCTTAGAGCCATCCATAAAAATATAAGGATTCCCCCAAAGAGGATAGGCATGTACACCATTGATGGCCACCACTTGTCCCCAGCGGTTCAAAACAGGCCCTCCACTCATTCCCTTTTCTACGGGATTGGTATATCCCAACTGATAGCCCCCCTTCAGCACCTTGGACGAGACCAAAGACACTTGGCCCGTCGTAAAGCGAAACTTGGGTTTAGAACTCACCTCATATTTGGCCGGGAACCCTGATGCAAACACGGGGGCTCCCGTCATCAACGTCAAAGCCGAACCCATTTTTGCTACTGAATAAGAAACCTCGGAACTCTGAAATTTCAGCAAAGCTAAATCGTCACTTTTGAACCCAGAATGACGTTGATGACGGGCTTGATATCGTTTCCCATCAAACATAACGACTTGCAAACGCTGACCAGAATCCACCACATGTTGATTGGTGATTACGGTATAGGTTTGACCTTGACGATGAATCAAAATCCCTGAACTCCAACGGTCATCAACCCACACCGTGACCGTAATCACTTGTGCCTGACGACGAAGCCAGGCTATCTGCTGAGCGGACAGGTCGCTGTCCATCAACCCAGAAATCGTGGATGATGGGAGTGCTGTTACCAGTGGACATTCGGCACGCTCAATTGCCCCTGGCATAGATGTGACGACAGAACTCGCAGTGCATAAAGAAAGGTAAAGGCTCAGCGGCATGAGCATATCAAATAGGCTTACCAAATCTCCTCTACAGAGGACGACGGGGCCTTGGGACTCTCTGCCCCTCCCTCTATGGGAGCAACCAATGGCTGGGTGGCCAAAAACTGATCATTGGTATAGACTCGCCCATCCGTTTCATTAAGCGGTTTATTAGTGGCCCTTACCCGTAAATCTAGAAGCTGCTTTAAGGTTTGACTGGGGTTGCTCCCAGGCTTGAGGGTAAATAAAGTGCCTATACATCTTTTTTGGTTAGCAGGGGCCACATAAACAACATTTTGACGCGTTTCTGCATCCTGTTCTGTTGTTAAATAATTGAGAGTTCCCTGACAGTAGTAGTGCTCAAACAGATCTGATACCTGCTGACAACGAGCACTGGGTGTCCAACCTGAGCCAGAAAAATAATCGGATGTCCACTGAATGACGGGGACTTGTCCCCGCTTGGTTTGAGCTAATGTTGTGGGAGATCCCTGTGTTTGACCACAGCTAAAGCGTTGCTCCTGGGCATGTCCCCTGTTGCTGCTCCAGAACACTCTCAGAGTCGTTAGGCCTGGGACTAACGAAGTCATCAACAATGGCTTTAGGGTCATCCAAATCCCTCCATAGTTCATTAAGTTCTGACGCTGATGATGCTGGCAAGGGACGTCACCCTAATCAGCCCAGGAGGGCATTACAGGTTGCAATCTCCTAAGATTGAGTGGAGTCAGAGCCGTATATAGCTGATAAGGCTTGCCAGGGATTACCAAAGCCCTAAAGGCGTTGTCGCGGTGGGGGAAGACTGCAGTTTCGCTGGATCAATCTTGGATTGAGGTGGATTGGAGATCTCAGGCGTTACTGGTTCTGCAGGAGCCGTCTTTTCCACGGGAGCTTTATCCAAGAAGTCTTCCATATTAATGTAGACGCGAGCAGCTGACTCGTTCAAGGGGCCAGTGGCTCGGTATCGGACATCCAATAACCGTTGTAGTGTCCGTCCAGGGTTGCTACCTGGCTTTAAGGTGAACAACAGCCCGCTACAAGGGCCGCCGTCTTGACTAGCCACACAGACAACGGATTGCCGATTCATCCGCCCCGTTGTCAAGAACTTTAAGGTACCATTCCTGTGATAGGCTTCAAAGCGATTAGACACCTCTGTGCATCGCGCTTGTGGCGACCAGCCAGAGGAACCAAAGTAATCTGAGGTCCATCGAATGACGGGCACATAACCGCGCTTCGTTTTAGCCATTGTGGCTGGAGTGCCACCGCTTTGGCCACAACTAAACCGCTGCTCACTAGCTTGAGCAGGTTGACTGCCCACTGCCAGGATTGCACCAGCCGCCACGGACAATGCGATTAAAGATGCGACTTGCTGACGCTTCATAATGCCGTCTAAACCTCATAAAACCGGAAGAGTTACAATTCAGGTATATCACTTCTTTCACAGAAATGGCAAAGCTTGGTCACACTCTACCAGAGACTCAGATCACAGCAATTCTTGTGAGGTCGTACGTTGACTAGCCGTCTATCTGATCGGGTGATAGTTCAATATATTTAATATTCAATAGAAGTAGACTGCGGTTGATCGCCGCAATGATCCCCTACCTGATCAAATCATCGCTATCTATCACTTTGACCAGATACAAGGCTGTAAAAGGAGCAACCGATGCAAGGGCTTTGGCTAGAAAATCAAGAATTGAAGTTGCGAGATGATCTATCTATCCCTGAGCCTGCAACGGATGAAGCGTTAGTGCGTGTCCTCCAGGCCGGGATTTGCAATACGGATCTGGAGTTGCTGAAGGGCTATTACCCCTATACGGGCATCATCGGTCATGAATTTGTGGGAGAGGTTGTTCAAGGTCCTGAGCATCTGCAGGGGCAACGAGTGGTGGGTGAAATCAATGCGGCCTGTGGTCAATGCGATTATTGTCGTCGCCAGCAACCGACCCATTGCCAGCAACGAACCGTACTAGGCATTGTTAACCGTCATGGTGCCTTCGCTGAATATTTAACGCTACCCACCGCCAATCTCCATCGGGTTCCCGATGCGCTGACGACAGAAACGGCCACGTTCACGGAACCCTTGGCTGCTGCCTTAGAAATCCAAGAACAGATTCCTATCCATCCCCAAGATCGGGTGTTGGTAGTGGGGGATGGCAAACTGGGCCAATTAGTGGCTCAAAGCTTAGCTTTGACGGGATGTCAGCTATTAGTGCTCGGTCGCCATCCTGCTAAGCTTGCCAACTTAACGGCCCAAGGCATTGCTACTGGGTTAGCGGATGCCGTTTGCGATCGCACCTTTGATATTGCCGTGGAATGTACGGGAAATCCCCAAGGGTTTGAGTCGGCACGGCGTGCCCTCCGCCCTCGTGGCACCTTGGTGCTCAAAAGCACCTATGCGGGGCGGTTATCCATTGATGCCTCCGCCTTAGTGGTGGATGAAATTACGCTAATAGGCTCTCGCTGTGGCCCCTTTGCCAAAGCACTCGATATCTTGGCCAAAGGTGTGGTCAATGTCTCATCCCTGATTCAAGCCATCTATCCCCTCAGTCAGGGACTAGATGCCTTTTCTGTAGCTCAACAGCGGGGGAGCCAGAAAATTTTACTGTCGATGAATCAATAGCGGCATCCGTTGAAGTACGGTCTCGGGTTATGGCTTAAAGCCCCAACCGTAGATATTCTCCCTTAATCCAGCCTTGGACACTGGGCTTTTTCGAAATTTTGACGGAATACCAAGCATAGCCGTCTTCTCCTTTCGTTTGTTGGAGGACATCCACCTGTTCTCCAGACACCCCTCGCACCGATAAAGCACTTTGCAAAGCCGGTTGTGGATGAAATGCAATAATTTGCCCTGCGGGTGCACTCAACTTGGCAGATCTAGGCGTTGCATAGTTGACGACGAGACGCACCTGATCGCCCCGCACCCAGCCTTTAGCCTCAGGCCGATCGGCAAGGTGAACTGCATACCATGCCAAACCATCCTCGCCCTTTGCCATCTGCTTGATCTCGACTTTTTGTCCTGAGGTGGCTTGATAGGCGGTATCTGTTTGCTTACCAGGGGTAGATTGTAAAACAATGGTGACCCCTAACGGTGCCGTGATCGATCCAGGATTTTGAGAGGATGGCGCTGGGGAAGGCGAGGTCTGGTTGGACTGATTATTGGACTGATTAGATGGGGTGGACGAGTTGGACTTCACCTGTACAAAGTCTCCCCGCATCCATCCTTCAGCCTTCCGGGCCGTAAATTTGAGTTTGTACCAGGTGTAGGTATCTTCTCCGATTTGCTGTTGGAGAACCTCGGCTTGTTCACCAGGTTTCACGGCTAACACCGCCTTGGAAGCGGTACTGGGCTGCTCCCGGACATTAATGGCAATATCGGGTTCGGATGCCGTCACCACTGCTAGTCGTGTTTTAGAGGAGGTAGGGGGAGGCAGCGGTTGGCCCGATGGAGCTGACTGGGGGGGTAGCAAGTCTGAGACAGACTCTGAATCGGGTAATGGCGATGCTGCGGTAGCAGGCTCAGAGGGAGATTCTGACGGCGTCGCAGAGTTCGAGGTGGAGGGCGGTGCTGATGTAGCAGTCTCTGGAGAGGACGCACCTTCCAGGATCTTCAAAGATGCTTCAGGCACCCAGTGACTACCTATTTTGAGCCAGATTTGACCTTCATTGCTATACACCCTCAAGGAGGGATTTAAAATGACGCCTGCTTTATATTCACCGATCACCTCACCGGAACTTTTGGGTTGGGCAAAAATACTGGCTCCTCCAGGCTTGACCTGAACGGTTGTGGGATAGGTCGGCTCAGCTTGGCTGGTTTGAACGGGCACCAGTCCAGCCAGTAGGATGGCCGTTCCACTTATAAATAGCGATAGTCGTTTAAAGCGCATCATACAAGTACTCCACTCCCCTTTTTCAGACAGATATATATATTGCTAGGTCTGTCAGAATTTTGGAAGAGATTTGAAGGTGGCGCTAGCACTATCAACAAAACTTCGCAGTACTCCAGCTATAGCTAAAACTTGGCTAGGAGTGTAGCGGAGCACGACCTCCATACCCATTAGGGTTGGAGGGAGAAAACGTCAATTACCATTTCTTCGCGCTGTAATTGCTATTCGTCTGTGGAGATAGGAAACCAGCTGGCCCGCCAAGCCGCAGTGGCTTCTGCGATAGTTTTTTCTCGCTGCTTTTGTTCATAAGCATCTTGTAAAGCCTTGAGCGATTGCCACAGCTGACGTAGCTGATGACGTTCATTCATGACCTCCACATCTGTAAACTCTAAATCAGAGAGTTGTAGAAAAATCGCCACGACTGGCTCTGATGTGCCCTCTGATGATGATTCATCTTGATCCTCCTCCTCCATCAGAGCTTTAATTAAATGCGGGGCGCTGGTGATCGGACGCCCTTGCTCTGCTGCTTTGCTGGCGATATCAAAGAGCAGCTCCATGGATTTAATATTGATAATCTGATGGTCCTGCAACAGTTGATTGGTCTGTTGTGAAATTTGGCGCAAAACATCTAGAAAGGATTGCTCAATGTCTTGCAATAGGGTTATGAGTTGTTCAGGGGTGCCTTCTCCTTCCCTGTCCCAGGTGTTGAGGGGCTGTAAAGCCGCAGTTAAGGATTCCTTCAAGTCTTGACCGAACTGTTGCACCCCCTGTTGCAGGGTTTGTTGTTGGTTAAGAGATAACTGTAAAAAAGCGCCGGGATACTCCTGTGTACACAAATGGTAGCTGGCCAAAACTAGTTTTTGAGAAACAGCAGGTCCCAGCATGGCCACATACTGTCCATACCGTTCACGGGCAGTATGGGCCAATTCAGCTGTCTTTTGGATGAGTTGATCGAGACTCTGTTGGATGTGTGTAATGTCTGAAACCATGGTTACCCGCTAAAATCCCCAAAAGGGTGGAAGCGAGGATCGCGGAGGATGCGATCGCATCGTTTTCGCCTTACTTTTTCTTGCCTTTTTTCTTTTTAGAAGTAGTCTTTTTCGCCGCAGGTTTTTCTTCAGCAGGTTTAGCTTCAGCTTTGGGCTTGGTTTGGGCCGCCACTTCCTCAGCGAGGTTGGACTCCACTTTCTCAATGCCTTCGCCTAAGACAAAGCGGTCAAAGCGCCGCACCTTCATGTTTTCGCCCAGCTTCGAAATCGCTTGCTGAATCAGCTCTTGCACTGTAATGCTTTGATCTTTGATATAGGGTTGGTGCAAGAGGCACAGCTCTTTTAAGGTCTTATCCAACTTCCCTTGGACAATTTTTTCTTTAATGTTGTCTGGCTTCCCCTTAAGGGCATCAGACCCCATCGCCACCGCTTTCTCTTTTTCTACAAAATCCTGAGGGATTTCATCAATGTCTACATACTGGACATTGGGGCAAGCTGCGATTTGCTTGGCAATATCTTGCACCAGCTCTTTAAAGGCTTCGTTGCGGGCAACAAAATCGGTTTCACAGTTGACTTCGACCAAGACACCAATTTGACCACCGAAGTGAATATAGCTATCCACTAATCCTTCTGCGGTTAAGCGCCCAGATTTTTTACCTGCGGAGGCGAGTCCTTTCTTCCGCAAATAGGCAATGGCTTTTTCTTTATCGCCATCGTTTTCCTGCAAGGCTTTCTTGCAGTCCATCATCCCTGCGCCCGTTTTATCACGCAGTTCTTTCACATCTTTTGCTGATATTGCTGCCATGGTCTTTTCTC
>NZ_JANQOY010000196.1 GCF_028285565.1 Acaryochloris sp. IP29b_bin.148 | reverse complement strand
AACTCCGTATCCAGCAGCAGCCCAGTCATTCCAATTACGCCATTCATCGGCGTGCGAATTTCGTGGCTCATCATCGCCAAGAAGTCGTCTTTCGCTCGGGCAGCAGCAGCGGCAGCAGCATTTTTTTCTTGAATAATACGATCGCCCCGATACACAATCCCAAGCAAGACCGCATACAGCAACCCAAGCACCCCGCTGGTTCCCCACAAAATATTGCGCTGAGTTGTTTCCACCTGCTTCAACAGCGGGGTGACATCGGTATACAGCTCAAATACCCCTTCAATGGAGCTCTCTGGGCCATCGGGTCGCAGAGGCAGATAGCTAGACAGGAGGTTGCGATCCTTCACCCGGCCCTGCATACCTGTAAAGGTGTCTTTATGATTGAGGAACGAGCGAGATTGGCCCTGAATAGCCGTCTGAAATCCCTTCGATTTACGTTTGTCCTGACCAATTTGCTTGGCACTGGTGGAAAAAACAGTTCGCCCCTGCGGATCAAAGATCTTAACTTTCAACACGGGGAGTCCCTGGGCCCAAGCGTCGACATCCTCCGTCAGCTTCAGGGTTTGGGGATGGGATTTTAGCTGTTTTTCATTCAGGGATCGAGTATTGCTGAGGAAGGCCCCATGGGTCTTCCAGAGGGTATTGGCAAAGGATTGGGTCAGGGCAACATTCTTGTTCTCAGTGACCTTAACTAAGCTCTGGATAGCACGATCTCTCGTGTACTGATTCAAGGTAACAATCGCCACCACAAACGCCGCAAAACTGGTGATGGAATAGTATCGCAGTAGCTTAAACACCGGAAACACTGACTCGCTAACATTTAACCGTTGGTGATAAGGGGAGATACTACCCCACATCTTGCATCAACTAATGTCCGTAGAGTACCCATTTAAATGAACCAATAATCTGAAAAGGTCCTCGTTCTTTCAGATTTTGTGAGGTGAATTACTTAACCCCTTTTCAGGACTGTCCTCTGAAACTGAGTGGCGTACGACCATTGTAAAACCTCCAAAACTCAGGCTGGGCAGAGTAACTCGGAAAAATTTATAGGTGGGATAAGGACATGACCTTGCGTGTCAAAAGGTAACAATCTGCATGATTCGGGCAGACTACGATTAAATAAAAGCGGTATTCGTCGTCTTTCTCTAAAACGCCATGACTCGGCCATCATCCCCAACGCCCAATCCAGAGGAACAGCAGAATACAGGGTCTCTGCCAATTTCTGAACAGGCAACCGAAGCAGAGCGTTCTTTATCGGGCGTGAATGGGAAAGGGGACGTACCCGCTACTTTGATGAATTTTAGAAAGGCTGCCAGTGCCAACTTGCGATCGCCCGTCTCCTCATCTTCTCTAGAACTGATCACGGGAGTTGCCACCGTGATCCTGATTATTGGGCTACTGCTGCATAATCCATGGATCGGATTGCCCGCTGCAGTGGTGGTGTTGTGGCTGTCCTTGCGAGTGCTATGGCCTCCACTCAGTGATGCCTTACAGGAATGGGTTTCGGTTCGCAATCAGCAACTGATTCTGGCCGGTTTGCTGAGTGTGATTGCCCTGATTGGCGTAGTACAGTTGACAGGGTTACCGCGCCTGCTCTTGGGTGAGCGGTCTGTCAATTGGGAGGCTGTGGGAGCTTTAGCAGACTCCTTTGGGGCGGTGGGACAGATATTAGTTGCTTTTTTGGCCCTTTATGTGGCGTGGCGACAATATGTCATCTCTAAAGAATTAACAGAACAACAAAACCGCATTACCCAGCAACAAACGATTGATGCCTATTTCCAAGGCATTTCTGATCTAGTGATCAATGAAGAGGGGTTGCTGGAAGATTGGCCCCCGGAACGGGCGATCGCAGAGGGACGGACTGCGGCGATTCTGACGGGACTCAGTGCCGAAGGTAAGGCCAAGGTGATTCGGTTTTTGTCTAGTTCTAAGCTGTTAACCCCCTTGAAGCGTGATCGCAGATTAGGCCGCGCTATTTTCGATGGGTTAGGGGGATATGAGGAAGACTTAGAGTATGGGGTGCGAGTGATTGACTTGGTGGGCATGCTGGCCAATACAGACTTGTCAGGGACCGATTTACGGCGGACTGAAATCAGTGAAGCCAATTTGGTACACAGCAATTTACAAGGCTGCGATTTAGGTCGGGCCAATTTATCCCGATGTATTTTATATGGAGCCAATTTAGCCAAAACAGACCTTGCCCGAACTCGCTTTTTCTACGGAACGGCGGAAGGCGCAACACCTCGCGATCGCATGAATCCTCCCAACTACAAAACTGGCGCTCAGACAGGAGCCGTGATTGAAAATGCAGATTTTTCCAGAGCGGAAGGACTATCTGAAGATCAGCGCTATTACTGTTGTGCTTGGGGCGGTCATAAAACCAGGGCAACCATACCAGGAGGGTGTGAAGGAATCCCTAATAAACTGGAGGGCCGCGATCGCTAGTGGCCATATCTCATCGGCTAAGTTGACCCATGCTTTCTAAATAAAAAATGAGCTAAATCGACGCAAGAGATATTGCAAAAAAATATATTCACTCGAATAAATATATTGCACTTATTTTAGAAATATTCAGTGACAAAAATCACAAAATAAATTGCATAAAATCTTCAGATTTACCTGAAGTATTTTATAGGGCATCTGGAAATTAAATCTGGTCAAATAAGCTTTAGATTTGGAATTTTAAGCCTCAGGATTGGGGTCTTTGATCCCTGCAAGGCCACCCAGGCAAATACAAGCTAAAAATACCTATCCTTCTCTTGAGGAATAGGATGGCTTTGCTGATCTTATCTCGAATTATATCGGGATAAGAAAGGTCCTTTTGCAGAATTTGGCTTGGACATTCTCTAGGTCTATTGATATTTATCGCGTTCAAAGTCCTCCACATCTATTCTTCTAGAGAAAATCATATCTCTATGTATATCCATTGAATTGATGTGTTTGCCTTACTCATTTATTCATCCATCTCAGGAGACTCTCTATGCTATTGTCAACATTCGAATTACTTCTCAAGGATATTACGCCAAATGAGGGTAATATTGCTAACTCAAATCGAAAAATTCTTCAGGGATATTTTCTAACGATTTCTAATCCCAATGACTCTGATATTCAGCTCAGATTGAAATTCACTGCTACAACCCCTTCACTCAATTCAAGTCAGTTGATTGTGATTGAAGATACGGGGGGTAGCAACAACTTTGGTAGTTTGGATGCAGATAATGGCTATAATTTCGACCTTGAAGCCAATGACACAGGATTGATTATTCTACAGCCTGATATTATAAATTTAGACCCCAGTGTAGATGCTGTTGAATTTAGAGGGTATGTCGAAATCCATGTAAGACAACCCTTTCCTTTCCCGGCATTGCTCAATCGCCAGTTACTGTTCACCCCCGAACATCGAGGCACATTTTTACCGAACTCAGGCGAAACAGAGTTTGATCAACTCTTTACTGCAGTTCCCACGTCTACTGGTGCTAGCTTGATGGAGGTTGATTCTATCTTTGATGGAGGTTTTCCTCCGTTTCCCCCGTTCCCATTGCCCAATGCACCCGGCACCAATCCTGCTCTTCCGGAGGGAGCTGATATGGCAAGTATGCAGCAAGCTTTGGTAGCGATGACCCAAAGTGTTAATGAATTAAGGCAGCAGGTCAATTCCAATAACTAAGCCGCTGCTGGCCATTGATATTGAAATATAGCTAAAACGACTGGGGGCATTGATGAGTCCTTGCCCCCAATCGCTTTAAAAGTCAACAGCGTCTACGTCCCACGGTTTACGGTCAGGAAATGACGTTTCTGAGATCCAGAGGGGAGTCGTAAAGCTGACTGCCTGACAGATCTTTAGCATCCAAGTTTAATCAATCATCAAGTCTCTTCTGTATCAGTTGTATCAGTCGTTACAGAGGCTATTTACGACTAGCATGAGTATTGATTATTGAAAGTTGGGGGGTCACCCCCATCAATTAGTCCAAGTTGATAGTGGCTAAACACTATATTCAGGTTCATTATGGTTAATTTATCTTCCGCTGTCCCTGTTACCGTATTAACCGGGTACTTAGGGAATGTAGTAGCCTCTTTCCAAGCCTGTTTAGTGTGAGTACAGCGCAGTTTCGGTTACAGATCATAGATCAGCTCTCTGACTATGTGCGGGGGTTAGCCTGGACGGCAGATGGCCACACTTTAGCGGCGATTTCGGCGGCGGGAGAGGTGGTGCTGTGGACTGATTCAGATCGCCCTAACCGGCAGCGGGTTGAGTTGCAAGGGGCGTGCGATCGCACCTGTGATTGCGTGGGTTTCTCTGCCAATCATCAATTTCTGGCGGTGGGAGGAGAAGCGGGCCTGTTGCAAGCGTGGGATCTGCAATCTGACCTTCCTCAGCTAGTGTTTAAGGAGTCCTATGGGGCCAATTGGATCGAGCAGTTGGCCTGGCATCCGGTGCAGGAGTGGTTGGCGATTCCCGTCAACCGTACGGTGCAAATCTGGGATCTCTCCCACCAAAAGCTGATGGCAACCCTAGACTTTGAAACGTCCACTGTTCTAGATTTAGCGTGGCATCCTACGGGACAATATTTAGCCGTCAGTGGTCAGAGCGGCGTCAAAGTCTGGGATGTGCAGAAACCAGAGAATCCCCCTGTCCGATTTGAGGTGCCAGGAGCGAGCCTTACCTGCCGATGGTCTGCGGAGGGGCAGTACCTGGCCTCTGGCAATCTGGATCGCACCCTTTCGGTACTGGCGTGGGGGCAACCTCCGCCTTGGCTGATGCAGGGATTTCCAGGAAAGGTGAGTTCGATTGCCTGGTCTGATTCCAGTTCCCCACTATTAGCAGCAGCCTGTGTGGATGGGATTACCGTTTGGCAGCGAAAGGGGAACCAATGGAGCAATGAGGTGTTGGCGGAGCATCAAGGATTTGTAAAGGCAATAGCGTTTCAGCCAAACTCCCAACTTTTAGCTTCCGGGAGTAATGAGGGGGGTGTTCTACTTTGGCATAAGGCCAAAAAAGTGAGCCAAACGCTGAAGCCTTTAACGTCAGGAACAGCTTGTCTAGCCTGGCATCCCTCTGGGAATTTTCTAGCAGGTGGAAGTAGGGATGGAAAGATTATGATCTGGACACTAGGATCATCTAAGCAAGGATTTGGTTAGTGAGTGTCATCAAGAAGATTCAATTCTTGCCGAGCTTTAACCAGCTAAATATTTCCTCTGCCGTCAGGTTTAAATTCATTCCATCTAGACCTTGGAGCTGTTGGTCACCCCGATAGATTTCTATCTCTTTGTGAGGTGTTAATACCAGCACAGAATAGTCATCTGGATCGATTAACCAGCCCAAGAGACCGCCATGGCGTATGCAGTGGAGCAGATTATCAATCACACGATTGGCATTCTGATCGGGAGAAAGAACTTCAATTGACCAATCTGGAGGCTGAGTAAAGTTATCTTCTGGCTCCCCCCAGTCATTCAGTTTAATTTTCTCTAAAGACACCACCACAAGGTCAGGCACTACTGAGCGCCCCCCAAATGTACAGCGCAGTTCAGGTAAAGTCAGATAACGGCCCTCTAAATTATCTAATTTAGTCAATAGCCGCTTTTGCAATAAAGAGTGTCGAACTTTAGGCATTGGTTTTTGAGCTGCCTCGCCATCGACATATTCCCAAGCTGGCGATTGTTCCAGATTTGGGAATTTAAGAAACTCTTCTAACGTGAGTGTTTGAGTCTTGGCAAATGTCATGCTAGTCCTCCAATCTTGAGCCTAGCATAGGCCGATTGTTATGGTTTAGATCCAGATTGATTGCGTCAGATCGTCGTATAGCCATAGTTAGGCAACCATACTGTTAGCTCACCCCTAAATTTCGCAGCATGCTTGATCACCCCCTTTGCAAGACGTTGACAGAAGTCCAGTCCGCACTTGATAGGTTCCATGGTCACAGGTTCGGACTGAATACGTTGCTGATAAGATTCTAGCTCTGCCAGAAAATAGTTGAATTGGATAACTTGAAGTATCAGAAAATCTTTCTAGAGAATTGCGTTGATGATATCACTATGGAAGTGGCTCTTGAATTGCAGCACCTTGAAAATCACTGCTTATGAATTTTAAACAAGAAGGTATTGATAAAAAGTGGCTCGAATTATTTGAGAAACTCTCAATAGTCGGGAAGCCACGGACTTCTTCAATTGGTGAGCTTAATGAATTTGAGTCTAGAACAAAAGTTATACTACCTCAAGAATTTAAAAGTTTTTGTCAGGTGTTTGGTTCGGTTGTATTTAAGAATAGCCAGACATTTATTGATTGTCCGCGTGATGATTCAAGAGACTATCATGAAGAAAAAATGGATTGGAGAAGTGCTTCTTTGGTAGGACTTGAAGAAGGTGAAGAAAATCATGATTTTCTGAACTCTTCGTATTTCTTCGGTGCAGGAGATAATCATTCAATGCTTTGTTGGGATCTCAGGACCTATAAAGCCTCTGACAGAAGCTATGATATCCACATTTATAACGATATCGATAATAAAAAATATCGGCATGGTCGCTCTTTCTTTGACTTCATTATTGATATTTGTATAGAAGTGAGAGTTCCTGAAGGCGTCCTTATAGGCTGTCTACATCCCGATGATCGGGAAAATATGTTTCGGTGCTATTGATCATCATTTTGGGAGCTTTGACTTAGTACATGGCTTGGCTTATATTCACCGGTAGCTGAATGATAAATGTTGTGCCTACACCTATTACACTCTCAAAGGAAACCGTCCCATTCAATAAATCCACAAATTGCTTGACAATACTCAGTCCTAGACCTGTGCCCGGAATGTTGCTTACATTCTTGCCCCGATGAAAGGGTTCAAACAACAAGGATTGATCGACTTTGGGAATGCCTAATCCTCGATCAATGATGTGGAAGGTCAATTGCTGTGGTTCGTGAACTAACTTCAACTCAATCAAACCTGCCTGCGGGGAATAGCGAATGGCATTGTGTAAGATATTGATCAAAATTGAGCGCAGTAACTGCTCATCAATGACGGCCTCTAACTTTGAATGATCGCAAGTAAACGCTAGCTGATGGCCTTGGGTGGCGGGTTGCAGCTCTTTCAGTAAATCCTGACAAAACTGGGCCACATCTATCTCAGTAGACTTAGGAGCCAACTGATCAGCCTCAATTTTGCCGATCACTAAAATATCATCGATCATGGCAGTCATTCGGTCTGTATTGGCAACAATCGCTTGCAAATATTCTTGCTTCTGATGGGCCGATAGACGCTGCTGGTAACGCTCTAGAGAAGAAACGAGCAGCGCAATATTATTCAATGGATTGCGAAATTCATGACAGACCATAGAGACAAAGCGCGATCTCAACTCACTGAGTTCTTGTAGTTGTTGGTTAGCCTGAAGTAACTCTGCAGTTCGTTCTTGGACTTTGAGCTCCAGGGCTTCATTGGTTTGCTGGAGAATCCGCTCTGCCCACTTGCGCTCCGAAACATCCCGAAACGTGACCACCGCCCCCACGAGTTGTCCCTGCTCATCCTGCATGGGGGTACTGATATATTCCACTGGAAAGGAGGTACCATCTTTGTGCCAGAACACTTCATCAGTGACCCGGTGAACGACCCCATCCTTAAAGGCGGCATAAATCGGACAGGTCTGGCGGGGATAGTGACTGCCGTCGGGATGGGAATGATGCAAGACCCGATGCATGGACTGGCCGATCAGATCCGCGGTTTGCCAACCGATCATCTCCGCTGCGGCTGGATTCACAAAAGTGACGTTTCCCTCTAAATCGAGGCCATAAATCCCTTCCCCCACGGAATTGAGAATCAGTTCATTTTGTCGTCGTAACTGTTCCAGTTCACGGGCCGTGGGCGGGTGAGCCTTGGGCTCCCAACTGTTATCCATTACACCAAAACGCTCTCCATAAAGCGGTTAACTAACGGTTGTGCGATCGTCAGAAACCACGATCAGGTTGATGGAAGCTGGAGCGATGACCCAGACGATTCTCATTATTGAGGATGAGGCCCAGACTCGCAGGGTGTTCCTCAGCAGTTTAGCCTTTGAGGGGTTTGGTGCTTTAGAGGCCAGCTGTGGCTGGGATGGGGTAAAGTTGGCCCAAACCCACCACCCGGATCTGATTGTCTGTGACATTATGATGCCAGATATGGATGGCTATCAGGTGTTAACTGAGCTGCGACAAGGCGCTGATACGGCGGGCATCCCATTTATTTTCCTGACGGCAAAGGCAACCATGGCTGAACTGCGCGTTGGCATGAACCTGGGGGCGGATGACTATTTGACCAAACCTTGTACAGTGGGACAGTTTTTAGATGCGATCGCAACTCGTCTGCAGCGCCATGCCAACTTCCAACAGCAATCTCTAGAAGCATCTCCTCCCACTCGTATTTTTCCTGATTGTCCTCGACTCAATCCTATCTTTCAATTTATTGAAGACCATTATCAGCAGCCGATTCAGCTTCAGGACGTCGCCCAGGTGGTTGGCTATTCTCCGGCTTACCTGACCAGCCTGGTCAATAGTCAAACAGGCCGTTCTGTTAAACAGTGGATTATTGAACGCCGGATGGTGCAAGGCCGCCAACTGTTGTTGGATACGAATGCATCCATCAAACAGGTTGCGTCGAAAATTGGCTACACCGATGTGGGCTACTTTATTCGTCAGTTTCGCCGAATTCATGGGGTTTCCCCCCAAGCGTGGCGGCAAAGCCAAAAATAATACAAGGGGCCGGAGGCCGGGTCTACCTCGATTAGTTAACGCCAACCGAAAGAAAGTCCCATCATTGCTAAAGATTTTCCAATGCTTTGAGGATAGGTAGGCTGATAGGATTTGAAGTGAGTATAAAAAATAATCTATTTAAACAAACTTGCTAAACAAAAAAACTCTAATTACTTCTGTTTACCTTTTTAAGATGTAAAAATAATTCATATCTTGAAAACAATAGGATAAGTCCAAGTGTAAGACTTTAAGCTAACTCTATAAACGACTGGATTCTGAATTAGAAGAAGAGACTAGGCAGGACTTAGTTTTGCCTCAAAACCGTGATCTAGACAGGTTGTATTGGGTGTAAAAGCCTTTGAAAGCAAACTTCTTATGGTTTTAAGTAGGATTTTATCCGTTTACCCCCGATTTCTCTTTCCATCTGTCTGAACAGTTGTGAAACAGAAAACCACGACGATGCTAATGGGGTTTTTGTATTTACAAAAAATAGGAATGCCTGAATTAATTTGTTTTTTGAGAGCCGTATCAAATACTACAAAATCACTTTAAAAATCAAGCTTTAATTATTTTCAAATCTAGCAATGCCTATACCCGGAAATTATGGCGGTATCTTCGTTTAATCACTCCGCACAGAAGTGGAATAACCTCACGTCTC
>NZ_JANQOY010000150.1 GCF_028285565.1 Acaryochloris sp. IP29b_bin.148 | reverse complement strand
ATATTATTAAACGGATTAGTGACGGATGATTAACGCAATTAGTTATGTCTGTATGGGCATGGGCATGGTCTTCTGGTTTTGGGGCACCTGGCCCTTAGTTGGCCACCGCTCGGTGCTGTATAAGCTCCATAGCCTCTCTGTGGCCGATACCTTGGGGTCGATGCTAATTGTCATCGGTTTGCTACTCAAAATTCCCCGGGAATGGCCCCTGCTGGTGCTGGCCATTTTGTCCCTAGCCATCTGGAATACGGTGCTGGGATATGTGTTGGCCTATTGCTCAAGTAGTCCCAAGGAGGCAGAGACCTAATGGAAGATAGTTATGTTTACATCATTATTGCCCTGCTGCCTTTGACTGCAACGATGGTGGTGCTGCAGGTCAATCCCTACCATGCCCTGATTATTCGCGGCATTTTGGGGGCAGTGGCAGCTTTGGTCTATGCCGTCTTAGGGGCAGCAGACGTAGCTTTAACAGAGGCTCTCGTCGGCACGATGCTGGCCATTACCCTCTATGCGGTAGCAGTTCGGTCCTCCCTAGTTGTGCGTCTAGGGATTCTCCAGACATTTGAGCCCCAGGAATTTCAATCTTGGATTGAAAGCTGTCGGGCTGTCTTTTCTAAGCACTATATGCGCTTAGAGCTGGTCAGTTACCCCAATGACCAAGACCTCCGCCAAGCCTTGAATAAAAAGGAAGTGCATGCCATTTATCTGCCCCAGCTGCCTACTGAATCGCAGGATCAAGCCCTAATCCGCATCCCCCGCTTGTACGAAATTATGGCAGCAGAATTGACATCACCCGCAACGGCCCTGACCTATGTGACGGTGGCTGAGTCAGCGGAGGTCAAGGTATGAAGTGGCTCTATATCCTGGCGGGACTCGCCCTCTATGTCAAAATTTTGGTAATGCCCAATCCAGAATTGGATGTGGCTGATTTGTCCATCGTCAAGGCTGTCGTTGACGATAGTGGTGTTCCCAATGCCTTAGCGGGCATTATTTTCAGGAATCGCCTCTACGACACTATCTTCGAAGTGGTGGTGTTTACCATCGCCATTATGGGCGTCCGCTTTCTCCTATCGGATGAGCAGCCCTCTACAAAGGTGCATCGATTTACGGATAAACCTTCGATTGTTCTTGCTCGCTTAGGAGCAACGATTGCCTCCTTGGTCAGTATTGAGTTAGCGATTCGCGGCCATTTAAGTCCAGGTGGTGGATTTGCGGCGGGTGTAGCGGGCGGTACAGCCATTGGCCTAATCGCGATTACCTCTTCTTCCAAGTGGATGCAGGGGATCTATCAACGCTGGCGAGCCGCCATGTGGGAGAAGATCTCCGTTCTGATATTTTTGGTCTTGGCCGCAATCACGTTGGTTGGTTTTGAATTACCCCACGGTGATCTTGGTGCTTTGGTCAGTGGCGGTGTGATTCCCATTCTTAATGTATTGGTGGCAATCAAAGTGGCCTTGGGTTCGTGGGCTGTAATTTTGGTGTTTATTCGATATCGTGGCTTGCTATAGGTGTTGTGCTGTATTCTTTTTAGATCGAGGTAGTAGACAAAGATGACTTGGGTGATGAATATCGGCAAAAGGTCGTCCATGATTACTAGATTAACGGTACGACACCTAACGTTTAATTGGAGCGGATGCATTTCAGCCGCCTCGTTTGGCTGCGCCAAGCCTCATTGTCTGTAAAGCACTGCTCAACATGGTGGTATGCATCATGAAAAATATCAGAACACGTGACCAGTATGACGCGGTTGCTCAGAAACTCGTTGGCTTAGAAATCCAACGGGTTACCTATTTTGAAATTGAATACGGAACTGATGAGCCATGCTATCTGCACCAACCTGAGATTGGCCACTTCCTCGATTACGGACTTGAATTTAAAACGCGTGATGATGGCTTTAGGACATTTTTCTGGGATGGCACGTTCTACCAATACGGCATAGGGATTTTCCCACACGAAGCAAAGTGTGAAGTCACAACGAGTCGTCAATGGGATGTTAGCGCCACATCTGATTGGCGACCCTTCATTGGATCAATGATTACTTCTGTCGATGTTTTTTGGTCGTGGGCGTCAGAATCAGTGACCGATGACGAAGCATTTCGCACATACTACCCTCAGGATTTGCGCCTGTCATTTTCATGCCACCGCCATATTTACTTATCGGCTTCGCAATATATGGATTTATCTGATAGGCTGTGGGCCATGTCTGATGACATACTCGTTGTTTTCGATGAGACAGTTGCCCAAAAGTATGCGATTGGGCCATATGCATTGGGCACATGAGTTTGCCCTGTTCAACACATTCGATGAAACCGAATGAACCATTGTTTCTCTTAACGACTTGCAAAGTGTTGCAGAGCAAGCGCCTGAGCGATTTACCCAATGTTCAAGTCTGCAAATTCGGATTTTCAACATTCAGCCTCATGTTCCAAAAGATATGCTAGAGCTAGTGATGCAGATTATTTCAAAGACAGAGGCTAGACTGCCAGCATTAGAACAAAGTATTCAAGAAATTAAGACCGAGTGGAAGTTACCATGACCAACCAACCATCGATGCCCGATCCGTCCGTTGATCCACGTCTGTTGGGAAATCTCCGTCGTGCTCATCTAGAAATTGAGGAATTAGGATTACAGCTTGATGCAGTACTGGCTAAATTTGACGAAGAAATCCGTCAGCAAAGGCTTAGCAAATTGAACAGGCTTGGTAGAGAGAGGTAGACAAGCCAAATTTCTTTCGTGTTAAGAGGAAATTTGCCTTTGTATTATAGTTATGTTGATTGGCCGATCCATGACATTGGCTACCAGCAACGCCATCGCCTATCTGCAGTCGCTAGTCGCGGACGACAACGGACTCGTGGTCGAGCTTAACCACGACGACACACCCATCGGGAAGCAAGTCGGAGATATGGAATTGAAGTCCCAGATTGATAAAACTATTCAAATAAATTTAATGTCTTATGGGATTACCTTTCCTATTGATAATAAAGGCAAAATATTGATACATGAATTCTGGATCGACACTCAGGCTAATGCTGGAATGCTGTACATACAACCTAAAAACAAGTTACCTAAAGGAGCATTACCTTTTTTAGTTGGTTGTGCTGACTTTGTATATGGAGTTTTTCATTTTGAAGGCAAAGCAGCAATAATTGAAGTTAGTACGATGGCACTAGATGGTGAAATCAAAGATTTCTATCTCAGTAATCAAGAATAATTGCATTGATAGAAAAGCCAAAATAGCTGGAGTAGTTTCTAGGCCTTTGAGGTTGATTTTCCTTCTTCCTTCTCACCAATCTTAGCTTCATATAGAATATCTGCCAAAGGCTAAAACAACGTATTTATGTTAATGAATAATGGTTCTTATATGTACAGGATGTAAGTCCTATTAATGTTACTAAATCGGTGATTTAATGAAGATTAAAGCAGTTATCCATTCAGCAGAAGAAGGAGGGTATTGGGCAGAAGTTCCTGCACTTCCTGGTTGTATTACTGAAGGGGATACCAAAGATGAAGTAATCAACAATTTGAGAGATGCTATTGAAGGTTGGCTTGACGTTGCTAATGAGCGTCAGGTGACTCAATCAACTGATCAAATAGTTGAAATTGCTGTATGAGATCTGTTTCAGGTAAACAACTTTGCAAAATTGTGGAGCGAAAAGGTTGGATTTTGAAAAGAGTAACTGGTAGTCATCATATTTATGCAAAAGTTGATGTCGGTGAAATTCTATCAATCCCAGTTCACAAGAATCGAGATTTAAAAATTGGAACTTTGAGAGCTTTAATGAAAATTGCCCAGCTATCTGAGGAAGACTTACGCTAACCTAAACTATCTACTATAAGCACGTCTAACCTATGCGTGCACACGAACGCTCGATAGTCACTTACCTGCTTTATATTGTAAGTTATTGCCCGCGCCATGGAGACAAGGCCGCTTATCCTGCGGCTACACTACAAATATCACGCTTATCGTTTTGGAGCTGGTTGATGTGAAGTGGCGAGTAGTCCTAGAGCTTGATCCAGAGACTAATGATTGGGCTGTCTGGTGTCCCGAGCTTCCCGGCTGTGTTTCTTGTGGGGAAACGCAAGCTGAAGCAATAGAGAGTATTCAAGAAGCTATCGCTCTTTACCTGAAGCCATCTCCTATCAATCTCCAATCTGGTGCTATAACTTGTGAGGTTACCGTGTAATGGGCAAGCATATTCGCCGCATGGATGCTCATCAGTGGGAGTGAGCTTTCCATTCTTAACGCGTTGATGGCTATCAAGGTTGCCCTGGAGGATCAGGGTTTATTCAGTATCGTGGGTTATTACAGGTGGCATTCTGTTTTACCGCACTCAGTTAATGGATGATGTGTTAACACAGAAGTGAGCGTTCAGATCTCTGATGGTTAGATTGATAGAAGACACTCCGATGACTCAAGTTACCCTCAATATCCCGGATGACTTATTCGAGAATCCAGACGACGCTTCTACAGACCTAGCTCAGCGATTACAGCTAGCAGCCGCGATCTACTGGTATACCCGTGGCGAGATCTCCCAGGGAAAAGCAGCACAGTTAGCTGGGATGACACGTCAAAAATTCCTGGAACGATTGGCCCATGAAAAACTAGATGTGTTTCAAGTCGATTTAGAAGATTTGGCTCAGGAGTTAACGCTTGGCTGAAGCCTCACAGTTGCCACCTGTCATTGATGCCTCGCCTTTGATTTTCTTATCGACTGCAAATTACTTACACCTTCTTCAGCAGTTGTATCCCCAGGTGCTTGTACCACAAGTGGTGATCCAAGAAATTCGGCAATATGGCGATGCCGACCCGACCTGTCTAGCTTTGCAGAAGGCCGACTGGTTGGTTGAAGTTAAGCCTCCCATAACCCCCCAAGCTGTTCGTGCTTGCCGACTAGATCCAGGTGAATCTGCCGTTTTGGCTTGGGCGCAGCTGTATCCTGGTACCGAAGCTATTGTGGATGACTTAGCAGGTCGCCGTTGTGCCCAACAACTGGGTATTCCAGTTCGAGGAACGTTGGGTTTGGTGTTGGTGGCGAAACAACGGGGATATATTCTAGCTGCTCGTCCAGTGATAGCGGATCTGAAGCAAGCAGGTATGTACTTGAGCAATCGGGTGATTAATCAAGCATTGGCAATGGTGGGAGAGTAGATTCTTGAGAATTGTAATTCTGAAATAGAGTCACCTTTGGCTTATAGCTGAAGTCTCAAGCTCTCTGGGACCGTCAGCTAAAATGAGGTAAGACTCATGGGTCACAAGTATGGTCACAACAGGCGTACCAGTTGAGCATCAAGCCCTTGGAGAAAAATGCGTTACTGTTAGCGGCTTGACTTGGGACGCCTATCAGCAAATTCTGCATGCCTTACCCAATAGTCGAGCGGTTAGACTTACCTACGATCAAGGAACTCTAGAAATTGTGATGCCCCTAGAAGATCATGAATTTGCTCTGCGATTAATTGAGCGATTCATTGTGATTTTGGTGGCGGCTATGGGCCTGAAGATCAAAACCATGGGTTCCACAACCATGGATCGCCCAGATCTAGATCGAGGGTCTGAACCCGACTGTGCCTATTACATTCAAAATCAAGCAGTGGTGACAGGACGGAAGGTTGATTTCTCCCAGGACCCACCACCAGATTTGGTGGTAGAAGTGGACATTACCAACACGGATATTGCCAAAGATCGGTTGTATGCATCGATGGGGGTGCCTGAGTTTTGGCGCTATAACGGGCAGGTGTGGCGGATTTTTCAACTGCAGGGAGAAGCGTATCAGGAATGCGATGGGCTCTGTCCGGCCTTCGGCCATCGCAGCCCCACCTTCGATTGGGTCAACAAAGAAGATTTATACCACTTCCTAGAACAAGCCCAACAGGATGAAATTGCTGCCGAGCAAAATTTTCGAGCATTGGCACAACAAAAATTTAAGCAATCATAACTCAGACGATTAGGGTGTCACCTAATGACCAGAGATGAGACACTGATGGTCAGCATTGACCTTTGTGGAACCTCGTTATGACTGCAGACCATCCTTTATCTGCTCAACAACAAGAACTCAGCTGCCTTGGCTTCCGCGTTTTAGAAGTGATGCCAGACACGATTATTGCGGCACGTCGGACGTTTAATTGGGAATGCCTGTTGACGTGGGTAAACTACACCGTCTTTGTCCGCCGGGTTCCCCTCCTCAATGCTCAGGTCATGGCAACCGATCAATTGACGTTAATGCAGCAGGCCCAGAAGGCAAATCAGTCACCGTTGCCTAGAGGCTTTCAATCGGGTAATGCTGTGCTGGTAGCCTATATTGCCGACCAAGTAGATTTAGAAGCACGCCAACTGTGTCAGCGCAAAACTAAGATCCGTTTCGCCCAGTTTTACGTGCCTGCGGCACTAGATCAAGATAGGCAAATCTATCTGATCCAAAAAACGCCTTTATGGGGCTTTATATATTACGTCAAATTTCGTTATATCCTCAATCGCCTTTTAAAGCCCGAAGGTACTCCAAATCAGGAACCCCGGTCGACAGCTGGAATGATCCTGACAGGTGTGTTTGGGGTATATATGGTGTTTTTGGTACTCTTTTTGGTCTCGATATTGAGTTAAATTACTTCCTAATTTAACAACTTTCTGACGGCGCTTAAAATTAATGCAATGTGATATTTTCAATCCCAAGTCGTATGATTTAGCTTTTTAGGTGGTATTTCTTGCTCCTTGCGAGAAAATTGCAAGGAGAATTTTCTACCTTGCACCCAGTCAAACCTACGAGAGTCTCCCCGGCAAAGCCGGGGGCATACCTATATTGAGTTACCATAACCAACCATCGATGCCCGATCCGTCTATTAATCCATATCTGTTGGGTAATCTTCGTCGTGCTCGTCTAGAAATTGAAGAATTAGGGTTACAGCTGGATGAAGTACTAGCTAGGGTTTGCTTCGAAAGTCTAAATCCGAATCATCCCAGTGTATCCAAGTGTTGAAAACACTTGAGAAGTGCAAGGAAAATCATTCAAAATATTCCAAACTCTTGCACATACAACCCGATGTATCGTCGCCCATCCCCCGCTCAACTGTCCTTTGAGAATTTCTACTTGTCCTTCGGTGGCAAACTATCAGGCGAGAACCGCTGGGTAAAACTAGCCGAGCTGACTCCCTGGGAGAGCTTTAAGTCAGAGTATGCAGAGCAATTCAGTCCAAGCATGGGGGCACTGCTAAACCCTTTCGTGTGGCCTTAGGGACCTTAATCATCAAAGAGAAACTGGGTGTATCCGACGCATAGACCGTAGAACAGATTCGAGAGAACCCCTACTTGCAGTACTTTCTGGGGTTTAGTGACTATCGAGATAGTGCTCCCTTTGATGCCTCCATGTTGGTTCACTTTCGCCAACAGTTGAACCTAGAGCTGCTGACTCAAGTCAACGATGCAGTAGTGGAATCAGTGCTAGCCTCCGAGGGTTCTCCTGTTGCGATGTCCCCTGAGTTATCTTCCTCCCTCTGACGACGAAGAAGATGAGCCTCCTGCGCCTCCCAACCAAGGCCAATTGTTGATAGACGCGACCTGTGCACCAGCCGATATTCGCTATCCGAAAGACTTAGAGCTGCTCAATGATACCCGCAAAGCGAGTGAAGCCATCCTCGATGCCCTCTATTCCCAAGTCATGCTGTCACTCAAGTGCAAACCTTGCACCTATCGTAAACTGGCCCGCAAAGCCTATCTGGCGATTGCCAAGAAACGTCAACCGAGCCGCAAGCTGATTCATAAAGGGATTCGTCAGCAGTTGGGCTATGTGCGGCGGAATCTAGCCCACATTGATGGATTGGGCTTCCCTATCCCAATTGTCCCGGCGACAGTACCGTCTGTTGCTGGTGATTCATGAAGTCTTTCGACAGCAAGAGTGATCGTATTGATATCAAATCTTCAACCCTTTATACCACTGGTTGACTTTGGTTAAATGCGATCGCTGCTTGAAATAGCCAGAGTATTGTGATCGCAACGCCATTGCAGTTCGATAGTACTTGTGCTCCAACCTCTGCATATCTATTATTCTTCATCACGATACCCGAACTATGGTTTTTACAAATTCTTGGTTTTGGTTGGCAGTGTTGATGTGGATTGTGGGGGTCGGAATAATCGTAAGTTGGCTGATGGGGAAGATTTGGTTTCGCAATCAAGGCAAACTATATCGCTGGCAAATTTGGCTATTCAGAGCAAATGGTGTTGTAGGTGGCCTAGCGGGCTTAGTCATTGGATACCAAATTGGAGAGAAACAACCGTTATCGCAAACTTGTGAAGGGCTTGCAGCTTGGGGATGTATATCGGAGGGGTTGGCCAATACCCTTATAGGTAGTCTATTGGGGACATGGGCTGGGGCAATAGTTGCGGTTGTGGGAGCTGTAATTATTCTCAAAAGCTTAAAAATTTAACAGAAGCCTAAGTTGCGATGCTCGAAGGCCGCTCTTCGAGCATCGCAACTCAATAGCATTCATGCCGCCCTGTAGCCATTTTGGGTGCAGGAATCGATAATCTGAGATCGCAACAGTGCTTCATTCACAACAAATTAAATTCTTAAACAGTCGATAGGGGATCAGTCAGATTCTGCTCTGTTCCATAGCGAGTTTTCAGCTAGAGATGAAGATGTTGCCTATCGTGAGCTGGCAAAAATCCTTCTAACCGTGAGTCAAGCACTCTTGATTGAGAAGGGACCATAGCCTGGATTCATTTGTACCTCTTTGTAAAGAGAAAGACACTTCTTTATCTTTCTTATCAGAAAAAGACATATCAACGCTCTACTTTCCCCCTGAAATATACCCTTTGCTAGGGGATAGCATCCTCCCGCCAAAAAGCGTCGAATCCTTATTCTGTTATGCACTTCAGAGATTCATCGAGGACGATCCCACTCATCAAAACGCTAACCAAAAACAATCATGATTAATGGCGAGACGCTAGACGCTAAGCAACTTGCAGTCTCCATAAAACGTTACAACCCAACGCTTGACGCATTTTGAGTCTTCCTAGAAACTAATTTCAAGTGATTGCTCTTGCAACCAAGAACTTTTGTTATAATTCGTCCTAAATTGATAACGGTTTATTACGACAACTTACTAACTAGATTCGACGCTGATGCAGGTTGGATCTGTCCTCGCTCATATAGTCTTCGGTGGTGCATAAAGCATGGAAACCCTTGAGTTTGTCATTTACCCCGACGGTCGGGTGCAAGAGATGGTAACGGGTATTGTTGG
>NZ_JANQOY010000147.1 GCF_028285565.1 Acaryochloris sp. IP29b_bin.148 | reverse complement strand
AATGGCAGAGATTACCAAAGCCCCTCAACTGCGATATACCCAAGATGGACAAACTGCCATCTCCGAGATGTGGGTGCAGTTTCCCGCTTTACGGTCGGGCGATCCCATGTCTACCATCAAAGTGACGGGCTGGGGAAATTTGGCCCAACAAATTCAAGAACAGTTCCACGAAGGGGATCAGGTCATTATTGAAGGCCGATTGGGCATGAATACGATTGATCGCCCGGAAGGCTTTAAGGAGAAGCAAGCTGAGCTGACCGCTTCTCGGATTCACACTACCGATATGTCCATCAGCGCTAGTGCCACGCCAGCCGCCTCCCCTGCTCCGGCCAGTCAAGCACCTGCGGCACCTGCAGCACCTGCAGCTATCCCAGCTCCACCCCAGCCCCAAGCAGAGGCAGAGCCCAATTACGATGACATTCCCTTCTAATCGCTCAGCCTAATCCAGGTTGATATTGATCTGACGCTGACCAATATCCTGGCGATAGTAGCACCCTTCGAATTGAATGGCAGGGATAGCTTGATAAGCAGTTTTCAAGGCTGCTTCAAAGGTACTCCCGTGTCCAGTCACCGCCAGCACCCGTCCCCCGCTGGTGACGATGTCTTGGCCTTTGAGTTGGGTGCCTGCATGGAAGACAGTCACGTGCTGGGCTTCGGCATTGGCGATACCGGAAATGGGAAAGCCTTTTTGATAACTGTCAGGATAACCGCCGGATGCCAAGACGACGCAGGCAGAAAATCCTGATTGCCACTGAATATCGGTTTCCCGTAATGTCTGTTGGGTGCAGGCCAGTAAAAGCTGATCCAAAGGAGTGGCCAAGAGACTTAAAACGGCTTGGGTCTCAGGATCACCAAACCGACAGTTAAATTCGATCACTTTAGGATCACCTGTCGGAGTGATAATCAAGCCTGCATAGACCACGCCTCGATAGTCAATTCCCTGATTTTGTAATGCTGCTAAAGTCGGCTGAAGAATCTCCACCTCAACCCGCTGCATCAATTGAGGCGTCACCCAGGGAACGGGAGCATAGGCTCCCATGCCGCCCGTGTTTGGACCCGTATCCCCTTCTCCAATCGGCTTATGGTCCTGCGCCGGAATCAAGGGTTTAATGGTTTTGCCGTCGGTCAGAGCTAACACCGAGACCTCTTGCCCGGTCAGATATTCTTCAATCAGGACGGTTTGACCCGCCTCGCCAAATTTGCCAGAGAAGGCTTCGGTTATGGCGTTGAGCGCTTCATCCAAGGTGAGGGCAACGGTCACCCCTTTACCCGCCGCCAGACCATCGGCCTTGATCACAATGGGAGCGCCTTGTGCCTGAATATAGGCTTGGGCTGCATCAGCCTCGGTAAAGGTTTGCGCCTCAGCAGTGGGGATGCCAGCCTGAGTCATCAGAGTCTTGGCCCAGGTTTTACTGGCTTCTAGTTGGGCACCCGCTTGGGTGGGACCAAAGACGGGGATTTTGAAAGGCTGTAAAGCATCAGTAATGCCTGCGGCTAGGGGTGCCTCTGGCCCGACTACAACCAAGGCAATATCGTGTTCCTGGGCAAATTGACCGATGGCAGCAAAGTCTAGCTCAGAAATATCAATATTTTGGCAGTTAGCAAGGGTCGCAGTACCGCCGTTTCCGGGTAAACAATAGACTTGCTGTACCGTTTGCGATCGCAACAAGGACCACGCCAATGCATGCTCGCGACCACCACTGCCAATCACTAAGATATTCACGGCCACCTTCCACTCAACAGAGAACATCCTATCGTCTGGGTGACGCCAGCGGTATGGGGCAACTGTCTAAAACTTGACTTTAAACAGGTGAAACAGCTCTTGACTCTCCGCCTTCATTACCTTACCCCCTGCCGTTTTGATCAAGCTTTTCCAGTTCTCCAAAGGCTCAGGAAAGACTTCTGCCCCTAAGTAGGTTTCCAGGATAGACCAGTTATCGGCCAACTCACTCTCTGGATCGATCACATCAAAGACTAGAACACTTCCAGGTTTAAGCACTCGCTTGATTTCTGTGAGTACGGTTTGCCAATAGTCCTGGGGGAAATAGCAGCTAAAGCCAGTGGCCACCACGCCATCAAACTGGTTGTCGTCATATTTCAGGTGATGGGCTGGACCACGTTCTACCCCTCTGAAGAGCTTGGAATTTAACTGCGGTCCTCGGCTATTGACGGCTTCCTGGGCAACCTTACTCAGCTCTTGACCATAGAAATAGGCTTCCCACTCAAACCAGGGATAAACCAAAAAGCTAAGCCCACAGCCAATATCCAGCCAGTGTTGCTTTTTCTTCGGTTTCTGAAACTGCCAAAATTCAGAGGCAATTCTGGCTTGCAGACGCCCCGCATTCCATTCCTGAAAGACAGGCATGGCTTCCACCTCTGGCGGCAGCTCAAAGGCCGCCTGTTCATACTCGCGATTAAACCGTTGGGTCACCGATTGGATTTGCTCCTGCCATTGATCATCAGGATTGGCTAACTGGGGCAAACTGGTATACAAATTCGTTTGCTGCTGTTTTTTAGCCATAGGGTGACTCAGGAATATAAGGTGGGCATCTGAATAAGGGAAAAGAGATTAGCCTTTGAGCGCTTTGACAAAATTCTGTCGATAGGACTTGTTCGCTAACATCACAGGCCAAAGCAGGGTCAGAAAGAGGCGATTGGAGGTGAAATTCGTCTGTCTAAACCCTGCCCAAAAGCGCCAGCCGCCGCCAACATAGACCACAACTAACAATAGCCATACTAAAGGCATAGAGGGTATCCTCCCGATCAAGAGTTTGACGATGATAATGCCTCAATTTTAGTCCACAGCTACGGGAATTGTTACCATCTGCACAGTCTGTAATGCCCCGTTGATTTAAGCTTCAGAAATTGATCTGATCTTTGATCTCCAGCGCTGCAATGGCTCTTTTTCGCCACCAGTGCAACATTGGCTGAGGCGAAGACTTCATGCTTTTGCAGGGGCACTAGGGTAATGTCATGATGGAACAGAATGTAACGGGAATGAGCGATGTCCCAGTCTTCCCATGATCCAGATGCGGTCTCTGTCGAGATTGAAGTCATCACGGATGATGACTATCAACAGACCCTAGCGGAACAGAAGCACCTGGCCGAGCAAGATAAAAAAGCAAGAGAGCAAGCTCGGCAAATTTTGCAACGTTATGATCAGGGCTTTACGCCGAATTTAATTCAAGATATTCGCCTGTCTGCTTTTGATTCCTTGACGGTGAGCCGAGCCATTATGCAGTTGCTACGCTTGAGCTTGGCGGAAGATGAATCCTGTGCGGTGGGAGAACCTCGATTGACCTATACGCGGGGACGTAATTTTGCGATCGCACAACAATGTGGTCAGATTCTCTATCAACTGGGCGGCATGCCGTTGATGGAACGCGTCTTAACACGCCTGATTCCACCGTTTGATCAAGAAAACTTAAGTCAGTCTTGGCAAAACATTGGTACGTGGTCTGTGGCTGTCATCGATCCCAGTCCAACAGCTAGATTGCCTTAAACTATTGCGGCCAAAATCAACCCCTGATAGTCGAACCCCAGAGCAAGCCTATGGTGTAGGAGCAGGAGACTCCTTTGCTTCGTATATTGGGGCAGGCTTTTCCCGAATGCGCTCAGCAATCGGCTGTACCCGCTTCACAACCTTGATTAAGTACTCATAGTTAGGGGGATTGGCATTTGAGATATACCCTACTGATCGCTTTGTCTTTGGCGCAGCCGATTCTAGAGCATCCAGCAGTTTATCTTGTACATCAGCATTAACCTTAGGACCAATTAAAACGGAACCGGGAGGGACAGAATGAGAATCCCGATGCAAAATCCGAAATGTTGTGTCTTTAAACTCAGAACGATACCGTTCAAATTCAGCTAAGGATAAAGCACCAGCAATGACTTCACCTTCATCAACCCATCGCAAAATCTCTTTTGGCGTTGAACCAAACTTAATTTCTGTGAGGGTTAAGCCGTACAAATTAAACACTGGGAAATAATATCCTGTGGCTGACCCTCGTTGCCCCAGGGCGACCGTCTGATTGGCAAGATCCTTGATCGCCGTTGACGGGTTATCATCCCGAACAACGATAACGGAGCGACCGCGATCCCCCCCTGTACGGGGTATAAGCGGTACATACTGGGCTTGAGAGATGGCGATAGCTGCGAGACCAGGCGGTGCAAACACCAGATCCCACTTCTGACTTTCGATTTGATCAATCGCTTGAATCTCATTCAGGGCCGGTTGGAGTTCGACCAGGCTTTTCAGCTCAGCCCCTAAATGGTCTTTCAGCTCAGCATATTGTTCTAGTGAGCGAGCTCCCTCGCCATAGCTCACCACACCCACCACCAATTTCTTTAAGGTTGAATTCTCAGTAGGATTACAGGCGATTAACAACCATAAAACTGGAAATAAGACAATTAAGAAAAAACGACGTGAATACATCTTCAAGATTGTAAAAAAAATTATCTAAAATGCGTCTGACTGAGCTTGTCGTAGTCAATATAGCTAAGCTAAGCTTAGAATTAGCTTGAACCTAGTCATATCAATTGTTTCAAAGTATCACAATATAGAGAAAAAATGAAATAATATCTCAGCATAGATTCAATCTCTACCGTGGTATGAAAAATAGATTAGATATGCCAATATTTATTCGACAGCAAGAAATGATTACTTCCCCATGTACTTAAAATTTGCCTGAATCATTTCATTCTTTTTAAGGACGAGACTCATCTAACATAATAGTTAAGGAATTATAAAATGTTCCAAAATCTCAAGTTGGGCGTTAAGTTAAATCTTATTTTGCTTTCGGTTTTTCTAATTATTGTTCTCATTAATGGTTTACTCTTATCCAACATTTTACAAAAAAATGCCGAGCAAGAAGTTAAGGATAAAGCCTTAGTGCTGATTGAAACGATGACTTCTGTACGGGAATATACCAGCAGGAACGTTACTCAAAATACAATCAAAAAACTATCTCCAGAGTTAGAGCTAGACGGTCAATTTATTAAAACTAGCGTTCCTGCCTATTCTGCCAATGAAGTCTTTAACAATCTTCAAAGTCGGGAGCAATATAGCGATTTCTTTTACAAAGAGGCGACCTTGAATCCTACAGCCCCAGGTGACAGGGCTGATAAGTTTGAAGCTGAAATTGTTGAGAGATTTCGTGACCAGCCCGACTTGCAAGAACAATTTGGGTTCCGCAAGGTCCCGGCAGGCAACCTATTCTATATCGCCCGCCCTTTACAAATTAAGAATGAGAGCTGCTTAGTTTGTCATAGCACTCCCGATAGAGCGCCTGCGAGTCAGATTAAAACCTACGGCAAGGAAGGTGGGTTCGGTTGGGAACTCAATGAAATTGTGGGTGCCCAAATGATCCAAGTTCCTGCTAGCAAAGTGTTTGCAGAAGCTCGACGACTGCAACTATTAGTCATCGGCATCTTAGCTGCGGGATTTATCATCGCTGCCATTATTCTCAACTTGTTCTTGAAATTCTCAATTATTTCTCCTTTAACTAAAATGTCGAAGTGGTCTCGGGATGTCAGTACTGGGACATTGGATGCTGATTTCGAACATAAGCCTAATGATGAAATTGGGGTTTTGGCTGCATCGGTGAACCGTCTGAAAGTCAGTTTAGAAATGGCTATGAATATGCTGAAGCAGAATCCTGAGAATCCCTAAGACTTAAGTTCAGCTTGGGTAAATAAACTGAGATCTTGCGCCCAGATCTCAGTTTTTGTATGGGGCCTCCGACCTCCCAGTCATGGGAGGTGCCAACCGCTAAATAGTAAACTTCATGCGAGGAGGTTTGCTTGTTCCTCAGTAGATGCGTTGAGTTGGGGGACGTGGGTGTGAAACGTTTTATCAACATTGAGCGACTCCATAGCTTACTCTCCTATGTTTAAGGCCCCCTCCCCCAACGGTTGGATGCGTCCGTCTTCAACGTTGATGAACGAGTGAGAACTTGGCGTGGGTTAATCATGCGAGGACCTACAATGTGGAAGTCTTCAGGACCAAGGACGGAAAATCATGAATTGGTGGCAGCAGCTTCGCCAGAAAAAATTGGCTCGATTTGGAGCCGCCATTCTAATAACGTTCTACGTATTAGTGATTGGAGCCGACTTTGTTGCTCCCTATGCCCCCTGTGACACAGAAACTATTAATACTGGGGCCTGTCAACCGCAAGTGAATGGGGCCTTATTGCCGCCCACTCAGATTTACTGGAACAATGCGGATGGGAAATGGATGGGTCCCCATGTCTATCCCACTACCCTTGAACCCATCGACTGGCGAAATAAGGAATCTAAAGCTTGGCAAACCGGCATCCGAGATTTGCAAGTGGATCGGACCCAACCGTCCCCCATTCGCCTGTTTGTCAAAGGCTGGAACTATCGATTTTTGCAATTAAAGCTCCCTCTACCGACTCAGCTTTCTTGGTCCGACCCCAAAATCGATCAGGTTACAGTATTTCCAGGTGTCGCCTTTGACCGCCACTTGTTTGGCACCACTGGCCCAGGCTATCTCAATATCTTAGGTACTGATGACCAAGCCCGTGACCAACTTAGCCGGATTCTGTTTGGGGGGCGGATTAGCCTCAGTATTGGTTTAGTGGGGGTCGCCATTTCTTTACCTTTGGGTATGCTAGTCGGCGGTATCTCAGGCTATTTTGGCGGTTGGGTTGATAGCATTTTGATGCGTTTGGTGGAAGTCTTAATGACCATCCCTGGTCTGTATTTATTGGTGGCACTGGCCGCTATTTTGCCGCCCGGTCTATCCAGTAGCGAGCGCTTTTTGTTGATTGTTTTAATTACCTCATTTGTGGGTTGGGCAGGGTTAGCTCGAGTGATTCGCGGTCAGGTCTTGTCGATTAAGGAACAAGAGTTTATTCAGGCAGCCAAGGTAATGGGAGCTAAACCGCTATATATCATTACCCGCCATGTCCTTCCCCAAACAGCCACCTATGTGATTATTTCGGCAACCCTAGCCATTCCTAGTTTTATTGTGGCGGAATCAGTGTTGAGCTTGATAGGCCTCGGAATTGAACAACCCGATCCCTCTTGGGGCAATTTGCTGTCTCTATCGACCAATGCCTCTATTCTAATTTTGCAACCTTGGCTGGTGTGGCCCCCCGCTATTTTGATTATTTTGACGGTACTGTCTTTTAATCTGTTGGGTGACACACTACGCGATATTTTGGACCCCAGAGGTTCACTCCAGTAGATCTGGCTGCCAACGATAGCGACGCAGATCCAGTTTGTCTTGGTGATTAAAGGTGATGCCTTCCTGTTCCAGCAAAATGCGTTGGAGGTCATCGCTTCCCTGACGTTGAGGTGAATGGGAAATCATGCCCTGAGCATTCACGACCCGCTGCCAGGGAATATTAGAATCTGGTGCCACTCGATACAGAGCATAGCCAACCTGGCGGGCATGACGAGGTCTGCCGAGTAGCTCCGCAAGTTGACCATAGGTGGCAACTTTTCCAGAAGGAATTTTGCGTACTAACTGATAAATCTGCTGATAAAAAAAGCTTTGATGATCTGAGGTTTTCATCGGTCTATAGATTGAGTCACTAGCTCGCCACTTTTTAGGTGAAAATGGCAAGAAGAAATAGAGTAGATCACTAAAGCTGATACTTTTCTAGAGTGACGAAGTATAGCTTGGTGCCAACCCAGCAGAATAAGATAATGGCTAGCACCTCAATACAATCAAATAACCAAATATTGAGGCCATTAGTATATACGCTAGAAATGAGAAAAGCGAGTATTGAGATACTGATCACATATTGGGTATTTTCTCGGGATGATTGAATGTTTCCTGTTTTTTTGAGTAGCTCCAACAAGAAGACTGCTGGTTCAAAAGTGAAGAAAATAAATAACCATTTGTATAAGTCAAATTTAAATAACTCTAGCCTCCATTCTGAGTAAATCTTAGATAGAGGCTGGAAGAAATATAGACTGGAGAGGAGAGAGGTTCCTCTTTTGCTGTTGATCTTATCCTTGTAAATTTGGAAGGAAACACCATCATAGACAATCACGAAAGTTTGATCTATGGAATTTTGAGTATAGTCATTTAAAATTAATTCAGGAGTGATGCTTGATAACCCAGACAATGGAAAGCGAATTCGACACGTGAGTTGTTCGCCTTGAATACCTAAAATAAGGTTTGCGCGATCTATATCGTCAGCAATTGCTAGAACAGTGCCGAATCTAGGATTGATTCTAGAGTTGATTTTGAGTGCCAATGTAAAAGCTGAATTGGCTTCTATACGACTGATAAAGTCAACCTTATTATTGTTGATTAAATACCAAGGGTTATTGTCTCTATCTTGTACAGATGAAGACGGGGCGCATAAGTTTATCTCTGAAGGTAAATGATGGTTGGCTGTCTGGATATCCTCCTCCAATAGACAATAGAACGCTAGGGATTCATAACTATTTGCATCGAGCTTGAAGTCAAGTAACTGCTCAATGCTCTCTGATGCTAGGGCTGAATCGAACATAAAAATATTAGATGCTTGACCTAGCCATGGACTGTCTCCGCTTGCAATATTGCCAATGGTCAAAGGATAAGAGGTTTGCCAGTTACTGATTTGAGTTTGGCTAGCAAATATAAATAGCCCTAAATAGACCGATGTGAAATACCCGGCAAATCCAATGATGCAGGCTTTCTTGTTGAGATTAATTGCAGAAATTTTATTTGCAGGTGATGAGAGTTGCCAGGCAAATAAACCGCCTAAAAAGCCACTCAATCCATTGCAAATAATATCTGATAAGGTGGGATATCGAGCTGGAAGAAAATGTTGCAAAATTTCAACCAGAAGTGATATCAAAACACTCATCAAACCAACGCTAGTCAGACATAGAGAGGCGTTGTGATGAGGACGTCTGAGCGTGAGTGCATAGCTACTGAATCCTAAGGGAAAAAAGAGGATCAGGTTTGCCAATATATCGATTGGATTCGTTGGCGTACTAATCGCTGATATTGTGGCTTCTCGAATGTTCAAAGCATGAAAGTCAAAGGCAAATGGGGACAGTGTGCTAGTCGCGATCAAGGTGAGTGAACCTAGCCACAACGTTACTATCATCACTAATTCCATTCTTTGATGCTTCATGCTTGATCAAATAATGAAGAAGACTGAAATACTGTGGACGTCGAGAATTTTATACCATGACGGTGAGTCGGTAGATTCGGTAGCATGGCTCGACGTCTTCCAGTCACCGAACTAGAGAAGATCTTTGACTGCGCTTTGAAAGGGTGTCATGGTCTCATAAGGTGATGAAATGCGGAATTTTGAGGTCTGTTTTTGGTACAGTCCCCGAGCAATTGCTAACGGTATTGATGACGAGGAAAGACCTTACAAGTTGCCGAATCCGTGGGTAGTCAGAAATTCGGTCGTTATTTCGGGCAGCGGATCGGTGGTGGTGGAAGAATGCCCTGGTAAACGCAGGAGTTTGGCCACATATTTGCCCAACACATCTGTTTCAATATTGACCTGATCGCCTGGGTTTAAGTCTTGTAAGTTTGTGTTGGCAAAGCTATGGGGAATGACGGCTACTTTGAAGTGATTACCGTTGTCGTCGCAGTCAGCGACCGTAAGACTAACGCCGTTGATGGCTACGCTGCCTTTGGGGATGATAAAGCGTGCGATCGCATCCGGTACTGTAAAGCTCAGCTCCCAGGAGGTCTTAGTTTGTTGCAGTTCTTGGAACACTCCCACCTCATCAATATGGCCCGTGACAAAATGGCCACCGAGCCGATCGCCTACGCTGAGCGCCGGTTCCAAATTCACGGCTTGGTGAGTATACAACCGCTGAGAGAGAGTGGTGCGCTGCACCGTTTCGGGAGAAACAGACACCACAAAGCCTTGGGCGACGAGCGTCTCGACGGTTAAACAGACGCCATCCACCGCCACACTATCGCCGATGGCGAGAGTATCCCAAAACGGGACCGCTTCGCACTTTACCAGTATTTGCTGTTGGCCTTGGGGCTGAAGATAGCCCAATCCTTGGATAAGTCCTGTAAACACGTGCTGATCGAGCCGTTATGAACATCAGTATTTCCTACATTGTCAAATTCTGATCGCCTTGGCTAGGATCGGGAGGGAGAATTCCAACCTTATTTTTTCAGATCACCTGGATTCAAAGGGGCTTAGCTGATGCTTTAAGCTTTAAGTTGCCTTAAAGAAATTATAGAGAATCCTTAATGGTGTTTGTTTACATGAGAAGGTATCCTCCATGGCCATCTTTTCCTTGGGTCTACAAGCATGATTGAAATGAATGTTGCTGGTATTGCCTTGGATGCCGCAACGCGAATGCCTATCGTTCTGTTGAAAGATGCATCGGAACGTCGCGCTTTACCCATTTGGATTGGTCAAACGGAAGCTCGGGCTATTCTCACAGCCTTAGAGAGTCACAGGACACCGCGTCCGATGACTCACGACTTGATCGTGACCTGCATGGATCAGTGGGACATTGACCTAGAGCGAGTGGTGATCCATTCGCTGCAAGATAATACCTTTTATGCGGTCTTGACCCTGCAGCAGGAAGATGAGAAGAAAGAAATCGACGCCCGCCCGAGTGATGCGATCGCACTAGCGCTACGCATGGATTGCCCGATTTGGGTCCTAGAAGAAGTGGTTGCCGAAGCCTCCATTGCAGTTGATCAAGAAGCTGATCTGCAAGAACAAGAAGAATTCCGCGAATTTATCGATAATATTCGTCCCGAAGACTTTATTCAGAGTCAAGGCGGTAGTGGACCATCGGCCGAATCCAGCTAATCGCTAGCAGCGCCCTATGAAATATCGCCGCTTTGGCAAAACCCATCTGCATTTGTCGGTTTTTTCCTTGGGAACCATGCGATATTTGCAGTCGGCTCAGAACGCCGAAGCAACGCTGCTACGGGCCTTTGAGCTCGGCATCAATCATATCGAAACTGCGCAAGGATACGGGCAAAGCGAAGTCTATTTAGGGCAGATGATTCAGGCTTTGGGGCTGGCACGGGAGGAGGGCTGTTGGCTACCGGAACCCTACCAAACGCCGGACGCCAATCGCCTCTACATTACGACCAAAATTACGCCCCAGCCGGATGCCCAGGCTATGGCGGAGGCCATCGATCGGTCCTTGGAACGGCTAGGACTGGAGACGGTGGATTGTTTAGCCCTTCATGGACTGAATACTCCAGAGCACTTGGCCTGGGTACAAGAACCGCAGGGGTGTATGCGGGCGGTTCAGGCAGCCAAAGCGGCGGGGCGGATTCGTCATATCGGGTTTTCCACCCATGGTTCCTTAGCGCTTATTCTAGCGGCCCTGGAGACGGATTTATTTGAGTTTGTGAATCTACACTACAACGTCTTCTTTCAGCGCAACGCGCCCGCTGTTGAACTGGCCAACCAGAAAGAGATGGGCATTTTTATTATTTCACCTGCGGATAAAGGGGGATTGTTATACACGCCCCCTGAACAGCTACAAGACCTCTGTCAGCCGCTGGCCCCCTTGCATATCAACGCTCGGTTTTTGCTCAGCCAGCCAGCGGTGACGACCTTGAGTGTGGGCGCAGCAAAACCGGAGGAATTGGATTGGCCGCTTGCGATCGCAGATCAAATTCATCCCTTAACAGACATAGAACAGGCCATTCTCAACCGACTTCAAACTCAAATCCAAACGGTTCCTAACCCGTGTCAGCAATGTTACGCTTGCTTACCCTGTCCAGAAAATATCAATATCCCAGAGGTTTTACGGTTACGGAATTTAACACTCGCATACAACATGGAAGAATTTGGCCGCTATCGTTACCGCATGTTCGAGAATGCGGGGCATTGGTTCCCAGGGCGACGAGGGAATCGCTGTACAGAGTGTGGGGACTGCCTACCCCGCTGTCCTGAGCATCTTAATATTCCCGCATTGCTGCAGGAGACGCATGGACGTCTCCAAGGTCAGCCTCGTCCTCGCCTGTGGGAATCGATTTAGAATTGAGAGGAAACGGGCCAATCTCCTGGATATGCCAGCCTGGCAATCGAAGCAGGCATCGCCAAGTCTTGAGACTCGCCAAATAAGTTTACAATCGTTTATACTACCGTCAAGAAACCAGAACGCTTGTTCACCCAGTCATAAAGTTCTGATTTCTGGATGAAGTGTTGATCAAACAACCTTGAGGTTCGGGCTTCTCTCCATCGAGAAACTGGGCATACTAGGGGAAGTGGTGACACAATAAAAGCAAGCAGATTCTGAGGGTACTTTATGGCCTTTGACCCCGAAAACGCCAACTTCATTATGAGTGATTCAGAGGAGGCCCAGGCCAATCTCTTAATCAAATATTTACAAAATCAGCCGCCAGAAGTTCTGGCCCGAGTTGCCAAGTCCGTCAGCCCTGAGATCAAACAAATCATCTCGCAAAATGTTCAGGGACTGGTGGGTGTCCTGCCGAGTGAAGCCTTTAGTGTTCAAGTGGTAACCGATCGCGATAATCTGGCAGGCTTGCTGGCCTCCGCCATGATGACCGGCTACTTCCTCCGAAAGATGGAACAGCGGATGGAATTGGATACGAGCCTTTTGGGTAATGGTCTCTCTTTTGATCAAGATTCTGAAGACGCTTAGCGTCCGTCAAAGATAGACCATTCTTTAACCCCGTCAATTCGCCCTATGATGCGTCTCAAGGTCTGGCAGTGGATCATTTTGGCCTTACCCGTCATTTGCGTGCTCGGGTTTCTGGGGATTGCGGCTGCGTTGCAAATCCATCAGTGGGGACTGAGCTGGATTTGGGCTGTGGTGATTGTGGTGTTTTTAGTTTGGCAATATTTGCTGGTACGCTGGCTGCGGCTGCCGGAGCAAATTGCCGCAGAAGCCAGAGCGTTTATTCAAGATAAGGCTGAAGCCACTCTGACGGGACAGCCGCTCCGGGAACAAGCCGAAGCGGAGATTCAAACCCTTCTGATTGCCGCTCGAGAGGATGTCTTACCTTGGGAAAACTGGGCACAGTTCTTTAGCCGCTGTCAAAGCTTGATTGAGGCAGTTGCCCATGTGTATTACCCCACGGTTAAACGGCCCTTTCTCAATATCTATGTGCCGGATGCTTATGGGCTGTTGCGCGGAACCGTAGACGATGTCGATCAGTGGATGCAAAAGCTCTCCCCTGTCCTTGGCCAAGTGACGGTGGGACAAGCCTATGAAACCTACGAAACCTATCGAAAACTTGAGCCTGCCGCTCGCACGGCGGTGAAGGTTTGGCAATGGTCCCGGTGGATTTTTAACCCGGTGGTGGCCTTAACCCGTACCTCTACACAATCCTATCGGAACCAGGCCAATCAACAGTTGTTGGCCAATTTAGGGCAGATTGTCCGAGAGACCACTTTGCAGGCACTAGGAGAGCGAGCTATTGCTCTCTACAGCGGCGAAGCCTTACGCACCTTGGAAAGCCTGGAGCCGAAGCTACCCGGAGTCCAGACGCAAACCCTACAAGAGATTATTACAGCAGCCGCACCTGCTGAGGCTGTGGCGCAAGCTCCCTTGAATGTCCTCCTGGTGGGGCGAACGGGAGCGGGTAAGAGCAGTTTGGTGAATACGCTGTTTGGCCGACAGACAGCAGCCGTGGATGTGTTGCCCAGTACGGACACGTTGCAGTCTTACCCGTTCCAGAATGATTTAGATGAGACCCTGATTCTCTGGGATTCACCGGGCTATGAGCAAAGCGGACGTGACGATCTGCGGCAAGCGGTGATTGAGAAGGCTGCTGAGACCGATCTGCTGTTGCTAGTTACGCCTGCCACCGATCCTGCTTTACAAATGGATCTAGCGCTTTTAGAGGAGATTCGAACCCAAGCCGATGATCTGCCTGTAATTAGCATTGTCACTCAGGTGGATCGGCTCCGACCGATTCGAGAATGGTCGCCGCCCTATGATTGGCGGTCGGGAGATCAACTGAAGGAGACCTCGATTCGAGAGGCGATTGCCTATCGCCAGGAGATTTTGGGCGAGGTGTCGGCGGCAATTTTGCCCATGGTTACAGGGGATACAAGTCAGGATCGGTCAGCCTGGGGAGAAACGGAACTGTCCGAAGTGATGGTGAATACCTTTGACCCAGCAAAACAGGCCCGGATGGCACGATTTTTGCGCGATCGCACCGCTCGTATCACCACTGCCGCCAAAATCATCAACCAGTATGCCTCCCAAATGAGCACAACTCAAGGACTCACGGCCTTGCTCAAGAGTCCCATCTTAGGGTTCCTGTCGACAATGATGACGGGTTCCCCGGCCTTGGCAACGGCCCTGGCAACCCAGTTGCCGATAGAACAATCCCCTGTGGTAATGGGGAAATTACAGATGGGCTATGAGCTATTTACCTTGCTGGCCGAACCCGATACGCATCCAACCTTTGACTTTTTGGCCCTGTGGCCGTTACTCCTGGAAACCGCTCCCTCGATTAAGGAAGATGCCTGGGCCTTTGGTCAAACCATGGTGGAGTTTTGGGCGGGCAAGGTGGGCGTCGAGCAATTACCAGAGCGCTACCAAAGTTATCTCAGCAAGGCCACGCTAGCCTAGACACGCTTGATATAGACCTTTCAAGCTGGGGCGATCTGCCGTGGCCACCCCCCGCATTAACCCGGTTAGATTGCAGACACAAGTCTGACAGTCTGTAGCGTCTCGGAGGATGCATTTCCCGACGCTTTGGCCGTCAAATCCCAAGCTCGTGACTCGTCGAGCCACGGTACATTGAGCGGGGGTTTGAATCACAAAGGGGGCATCAAATAGGTAGGAATTAACCACAGGCTGGTTGAAGGGAAACAAATCCCAGCCATACTGAGCCGCCGCTGTTGCAATCATTTCCTTCATAGTTTGCCGATCCGCTAGCGTCAGGGTATTCGGATCCTTAGGGGAATGGGTGGCGGCACCAGATACCATAATGCCTCTGAGTTTGGTGACAGAGGTGACCAGCCATTTCACGGTTTCAGGAAATAGAGGAAGGCTAGCTTTGGTAAGGGTAATGTGGGCATAAGCACCGCGCTCTGATTCATTAATATTGCGAACAATGGCAGCCGCCATGCCGTTCAGATTTTGGTAGGTATGATTCTGAAAGAACCCTAGTGGATCTCGGGTTTGATTATGGTGGTCTGGGGGGCCATCAATACTGACGCTATAAACCACCGAGCGCGGCACTTTAGGAAATTTGGCAGAGCCATTGGTCACCACCCAAACCACCGGAAATTTACGGGCAGCATATTGAATCACTCTAGGAGCTAGAGTGGGCTCTCCACCGACCAAGGTAGCCAGGACCATCCCTTGGCGCGAGAGTTGGTCTAGAGTTTGATAAATGGCGTGGTCTTTGGCTTTATGTTCCGTGGGAGAAAGCTGCAGATATCCTTGGACGCGTTGGGTTTGATTCCAGTCCGAGGGATAGACATAGCAATAATGGCAACCGGCATTGCAGCGGTCGGTAATTTCCACGGAAGCCCCAAAGGGGAGGGACTGTTTTTGCCGCCTCGATTTGAGGACGATGGTGAGAGCCCCCAGAAAGGCTCTGGTAACGACGAAATTCCTTTTGATCCAGCTGAGTGGTGAATATTGGGGGCGGTAGGGACTGAAGGGGTGGGGTCGCCTGGTTGGACTCGATTGCCGATTCTGGGTGAGCATAATTGAGTATGGCTAAGGGGAGATAATGCTGCAGTATTAAGGCTTTTAGATTGAAATACGAGCATTTTACCAAGGAGGCTTTGGTCGGTCTGAGATCAGATGCTGTTTGTCTGGTGGAGTATTAAGTTTGCTGGGAGATTGCTGCTAGGACAAAGAGGCTGACGATGCAGAGCATGCCCATTTGCCAGCTGAGGCTGCGGAGGTTGGGTTTGTCGGTGATGTAGAAGCTGGCATGCAAGAGTCGAAACAGAATAAAGGCCGAGGCAACGATATCAATCTGAATTTGGGGGACTTGGGTTATGTGTGCGACGAGCACGGCAGCAGCAAATCCAGGAAAGGTTTCAAAGGCGTTGAGTTGGGCAAGATGGGCACGACGATGCCATCCGGTGAGAGTTTCGTTAAAGGCGCGCGGGTCTTGAACATAGTCAGCTTTGGTGACGCCAGAACGGGCGAGTACTGACAGAATGTATGGTGCTAGCAGTGCGACCAAGATACACCAGAGGCTGATGGTCATGTTGATGGCAGGTGGTGAGACAACTGGTTTAAGACTAAAGCCATCGATTCAAAGGCTAATGAAGTGTTGGAACTCAGACTGGCATTTACTCAGGAAGCACAATAGGCTTTCAGATATGGTGTTACAACGGGCGGCGAGCAGGTAACCCTACCCGACGAGGAAATTTTGCATCCGTTGGCTGGACCTTTCGCAGATAAACCCAGTGTCTGACCCCTTGTGAGAGCGGTAAGTCTACCGACAGCACAGACACCATCTCTCCGCCTAGTTGTGGTAGCGCCATCTCCAATCCTTGTTGTTCTTCCAGAGTCCACTGTCCGCGATAGAGTACTGCATAACCCTCCATACCCAACAAAGGGAGCGCATACTCTGCACAAACCGAGGCTGGTCCCACCGCTCGGATCAACGCCAGATCAAACGATTCTCGATAAGTGGGAGATTGGCCCAGATTTTCGGCGCGATCGCAACAGGTGACCACCCGCTCTAATCCCAGTTCTGCAATGGCCTCTGCTAAAAAAGTGAGCTTTTTTTGGGTTGAATCCAATAGGGTTAAGGGCCAGGTCGGTTGTGAGATCGCAACCGGCAGTCCTGGAAATCCACCCCCTGTGCCAATATCGATCGTCTTAAGAGGCGTTGCCGGAGGCTCAACCCGATCGGTTACGGCTTGTAACCACAGTGGGGGGGCTGCTGGGCGCGGTAACCAGGGTGCAATGCCCACTAAAGAGTCCCACAAGTGCTTTTCCCAAAAGGGGTGGGGGTCTGTAATCCGGGTCAGGTTGAGATGTTGATTGGCCTGTAATACGAGTTGGAACAGCCGTTGGTATTGCGGTTGTTCAGTCGTGGGTTTCCACCCTAAGGTTTGTTCCCATAGCTCGGATTGCCAGGGGAGCTGAGCATGGTTGATCTCCTGCATGCAGTCGTTAGTCAGCCTACAAATTAGAAATCGTTTGCGCCATTTGGAAGTCCATATCCGTTAACCCCCCGGCATCATGGGTGGTCAGGGTAATGTCGACTCGGTTATAGCTAATGTAAATATCGGGATGGTGGCCTGCTGCTTCTGCCGGGTCCACCAGACGATTGACAAAGGCCATCGCCGCCAAAAAGTCTTTGAATTTGCGAGTCATTTGCAAAGACTGACCATCCGTATGCCAATCTGAGAGCGTCTGGGCTCGCTCACGAATCGTGGCGTCATCCAACTTAGCAGCCATAGGGAACCTCCAATCTTTTGATGGCAGACCCGCAGTGAATTGTGCCTAACCAAGGCGAAACTGCTTTAAGATCTTTTCTTTAGTTTGACATGAATGTCATAGCGCGTACTCCATTCATTTTGAATGGCGGTGGTGACGCCAATGGTCTCAATCCCCTGCATCACTTTAGTGGTCTCGGAGGTCAGTTTGGGCAAGAGGGGATTAGTCTCTAGCAGGCCCAACATGCGAGGCATATCCACAAAGAAATGACCATTATTTGGATCGAGATCGGAATCTGTTGCCGCTTTAAATCCTGCTGCTTGGGTCAAATTTTCCTTGGGTGGTTGCAGCAAACGGTTGGCAATCGGAGCCCCGAAGGTCAAAAAGGCCACATCATTATCCAGCCAGCCATGACTGGCAATGGGGAGTCCCGGCGGCACTTTCCAGGTGATCACTGTTTTGTTATCAATTTTGGATTCTGCCACTAAAAAGTCAAAGCGATCGCGCATGGCATCATCCAAGGCTTGAAAGGCCTGATTAGCGGTGGCTCGATCCTTGGCTTTAGCCATTAAGACCACGCCAACGCCTTGGCCCTCTGGGTCTTGGCTGGGGACTAAGGCACTCAAAAATTCACCATCCATCCAGTTCACAAACTGGTTGTTGAAATCAACCCCCGTCCGTTGATTTAAATCGTCATTCCACGCTTTAGGGTTCAGGGGAAACACCAGCTTAGCGATATTTCCCTGGGCATAATCCCGCCATACCTGCTGGAAATTGCCCCCCGAAGCCATCATTAAGGTATCCTGCGGCAAATTTTTGGCAATATCCTTCGCCTCATTTTTCGCCTTTAAGGTTTCCTTGGCCTCTGGATGGAGCCAAGAGATCGCTTTAAAGCGCAGACCATCTTCGACTAAACGCACTGTGGCCCCAATTGCCTGAACATCTTGAATCCGCTCCTTACTCGCAGGAGATAAGGGCACCCGACTCATTTGGGCCGCAGCAATGGGGACATTGACATAGACCCTTGCGATCGCATTCTCGCTCTCAATCTCTTTGAGCGCATCCTGATACCGAGGAACATCCGCCAAAGCAGGCTTCCCTTTATGGGTATCCACGACCGCATTAATCGGAGTATCTGCCTCCGTAAACACAAGCCAGCGATCCTCTAAAGTGGCAAAGCCATACCGTTTACCATCCTCTGCATCAAATTCATGGATATCGATCTGTTTATAAGTCCGTTTATCCACCTGGCTGGCCGAAGTCAGCAGTTTTTGTTTAAATTTCTGCTCGAATTGTCCCTGATCACGAATGGGGACCACCCAAACCGTGGCCTGTTGGCTTTGAAATTCAACGGATTCAACCGTAGGCGGCAACAGCGCCATCGTCACTTGATTCGCCGACCAGGGCCGAATATTGTCGGCATAGGACAAGCCATAGGGTTCCAGGACCCGATTCTCGAAGGTTTGGATGCGTTGACCCCAACTTTTTTGGCTGGTGGTCGTGCCAAACTTAGCCAGTTGCTGCCACTGATTGGCTTCCGTGGACAGGGTCACACTTAACATCACATCTTGAGGAACCACCTTGGCCCCCAAAGGCAACGGCCCTGACTTTTGATCGCCTTGGAGAAGCAAAAACGCCACAGAGCCGCCAATCACTAACAAAGCCGCCCCCCCTAACGTCAGCAGCAACGAACGAGGCTGCTTTTTTTTGGACTTCCGTTGGGTGGATTTAGGTCTAATTCGTCGTTCGCTCATGATTGCGTTTTATCCAAGACTTAGAGGTCAGTATGCACAACTTCACTAACTTTGGTAAAGTCTTCTTTCTAGAAATCAGCAGGGAATTCAGTGGATGGTTGCCTTCACTACCCTTCTTAAAGGTCAGTTTTTCTGAACTCAAAACGGAGATATTTGATCGATTGCCTTGTAGGACGGTGACGTTTCCCTACACCCTCAAATAGGGATGCATTCCTGATGAAGACCCATTATAGCGATGCGATTTGGGAACCCATACATAGAATTTCTTCACTCATTGAATCACAATATCTCCATTCTGCTTGGCAGTTCGGAGGAGACAAAAGTTGAGAAAACCCTCTATTTTTTGGGCAGCAATTCTACTGTTCCGCTTGCTGAAAGAAGGGTTTCTTGCTACAAATTACAGGTAATTCAACCTAGTAATACAGGGATATTCGAGTGACTTACGTTCATAATCCCCCTGCTTCAACTCAAAAGTCTGATCCGATTGAACTTCCTTCCCCAGAATTAATGTTGGCATCTGCACGTGAAACCTATCAAGCCTATTGTGAAATTCACGTTGATGCTCAACCTCCGATTGGTGTTGCCATGGATCGAAATACAGGGCGAGGCCAGCTGATTTTTTCCGAACAACCGATTTTACTTCCTCAGGAATTTTTTATTTCTGTTGCTCAAATTCAAGCAGAGGACATCTCCCCGGTTGAAGATACAGAATGCCCTTAAAACTGGGTATCCTCCAATAGGAGATGAGTGGTCATTCGGCTTTCATCCCAGGTCAAATCCAGGGGAGACAATCGCGGGTAATGACTAGCTAGGCTAGGTCACCCTCGTCGTTGCAATGGTTCTATGAGTTGGGCAGAAATTTTGATTTATGGGCTAGTCATCAGCCTGGGAGCGTCAGTTGGTAGCTTTTTAAATGTCGTCATCTATCGGCTACCTGCTAATTTATCTCTGCTGCACCCGCCCTCTCGCTGTCCCCAATGCCAGACGCCACTCAAACCCTACGATAATGTCCCTGTTCTAGGTTGGCTATGGCTTAAGGGCAAATGTCGATACTGTCGAACCCCGATTTCGAGTCGGTATCCCCTGGTTGAAGCGATCACTGCGCTGCTATTTTTGGGGATTTTCATCCTCTTTGGCTATCAATTGCGCACCTTAGGCTATTGGTTCTTCGTGAGTGTGTTGGTTGCCCTCGCCCTCATCGATTTGGATGTGATGATCTTGCCCAATCCCTTGACGAAATTGGGCGTCCTCTCTGGCCTAGTATTTCAAAGTGTGTTGGGCTGGCATGCTGCTGGGCCGATTGGGATCGCGCAAGGCCTGACCGTTGGATTCCTTGGGGCTGTGGCTGGAATATGGCTCATTGACACGATTCTGGTCCTAGCCACCCTCCTGTTTAGACAACAGGCGATGGGGTGGGGAGATAGCAAGTTGATGGCTATGATTGGGGCCTGGCTCGGTTGGAAATATATGCTCTTAAGTCTATTTTTGGCTTGTTTCGCCGGGACCATTATCGGTGGCGGCGGTCAGTTGATCGGTAAGATTGGCCGTTTTCAGAAAATTCCTTTTGGTCCGTATTTGGTGCTTGGCGCTTTACTCTCTGCTTTTGCAGGGGCACAGATCTGGGCTGCTTATCAGTATGGGATTGTGGCATTCTATGACTGGTTGGGGATCAGCCTCAATTAGGATAGGCTCAAGGATTCATGGCTTTTAGCCATCCATCCCAGTAAATCCACAAACTCCGACGGAGAACCGGAGTATACTAGGTCAGCGACTGTTGTTGCCTAAGTGGGTCTTGCCCTGTGGAGTTGTCCTGTAAATGTGAGTATGCAGTCTTAGCATTGCTCACGCTAGTTGATCACTATCAGCAAGGTGATCCCTTGCAAATTCGTCAGATTGCCGCCCAGCAGCAGATTCCTGATCGCTATTTAGAGCAGCTCCTCGCCACCCTTCGCCGTTCTGGTTTAGTCTGTTCTCAGCGCGGGGCGCGCGGTGGCTACTTGCTGGCGCGTGAGCCCTGGAAGATTACGCTGTTGGAAATTATTAACTGTATTGAAGGCAGAGAGTCTCAGACCCTTGCCACCTCTCCAGAGAATTGGACAGTCGAGAAAGCAGTGGTGCATGAAATTTGGCAAGATGCCGATCAAGCGGTCAATAAAATTTTTCAAAATTGCACCTTACAGGATCTCTGCGATCGCAGAGATGCAAAGCAGCAAGCCAACCTGATGTATTACATCTAAGCTATTTAAAAGGTAACGGCACTGTGCCCTGCCCTCTCCTTTGTCTATCTGATTCTTGAGCAGAGAAGTTCATCATGCGTATTGCCCGTGACATTACCGAGCTGATTGGCAACACTCCCCTGATTCAACTCAATCGCATCCCCAAAGCGGAAGGCTGTTTGGCCAAAATAGTACTTAAGCTGGAAAGCCTTAACCCATCGTCTTCCGTGAAGGATCGCATTGGCAGCAATATGATTGCGGTGGCTGAGAAGCAGGGGTTGATTCATCCTGGCATTACGGTATTAGTGGAGCCCACCTCTGGCAATACCGGGATTGCCCTGGCCATGGTGGCGGCGGCCAAGGGCTATCGTTTGATCTTGACCATGCCAGACACTATGAGCGCCGAACGCCGAGCCATGTTGCAGGCCTACGGTGCTCAGCTGGAACTCACCCCTGGCACTGACGGAATGCGGGGGTGTATTGAACGGGCACAAGCGTTAGTGGACCAGATGCCCAATGCCTACATGCTTCAGCAATTTCGCAATCCAGCGAATCCCCAAATTCACCGTCAAACCACGGCTGAGGAAATTTGGGCTGATACCGATGGCCAAGTCGATTGTTTGATTGCTGGCGTGGGAACGGGCGGAACGCTGACGGGCGTCGCTGAAGTCTTAAAGGCGCGCAAGTCGTCGTTCCATGCGATCGCAGTTGAACCTGAAGGCAGCCCTGTGCTGTCAGGAGGGGCGCCAGGTCCTCACAAGATTCAAGGAATTGGCGCTGGGTTTGTTCCCCCCGTCTTGAATATCGATTTGATTGATGAAGTGGTCGTGGTCAAGGATGAAGATGCGATCGCATACGGTCGCCGATTGGCCCGAGAAGAGGGGCTTCTGTCTGGGATCTCATCTGGTGCAGCGCTATGTGCAGCGATTCAAGTCGCTAAGCGCCCCGAAAATAAGGACAAACTGATTGTGATGATCCAACCCAGTTTTGGCGAACGCTATCTCAGTACGCCGTTATTTCAAGATTCTGAGTCGCATTAGTCTTCCACCCTCCTTCACTTCCTGTAAGGGTCTGCTATACTGGCCTCGACTTATCGCTAGGGCCTTTTGGTTGTGAAGAGACGCCGCCTCATCCCCGCCCCTCCCTACTCCACAGAATTATGGGCTGCCGAAGCTCGTTTACTGCATTGGTTAACCCTGTTTTGGTTGGGGATCGGCCTCGTGGTCTTGTTTTCAGCCTCCTATTATGCCGGTGTGATTGAATCCGGGGATGGGTTCTATTATTCCAAACGTCAACTCCTAGGCGTCGTTTTAGGGCTGCTTGGCTTTTGCGCTGCTATTCATACGCCCCTGCAAAAGCTGATGAAAGGAGCGGCGATTGGCTTCTTTCTGTTTTTACTGCTGATCTTTGCCACCAAGATTCCTGGCCTGGGGATGGAAATCAATGGTGCAACCCGCTGGATTGATATTGGCCCCTTCCCGCTGCAGCCCTCAGAATTAATCAAACCCTTTTTGATTTTGCAAAGTGCCCTGGTGTTTAATCGCTGGTTTCGACTCACCATGGGCGAGCGAGTCGGATGGTTGTGTCTATTTGGTTTGGCCCTCTTGGGTATTTTGGTGCAACCAAACCTGAGTACCACGGCGTTATGTGGGATGACGCTGTGGCTAATTGCCTTAGCTGCGGGCCTCCGCTATAAATCTCTAGTGCTTACTGCCCTGGCTGGCGTCGGTTTAGCAGCCCTAAGTGTTTTCCGTAACCCCTATCAACAAGCGCGGATCCTGTCCTTTTTAAATCCCTGGGCTGATCCCCTAGGAGATGGCTATCAACTGTACCAAAGCTTGTTGGCCGTTGGCTCAGGTGGCATCGTCGGCTCAGGATTTGGAGAATCGCAATTGAAGCTATCTTATTTACCGATTCAACATACCGATTTTATTTTCGCGGTGTTTGCTGAAGAATTTGGCTTGTTGGGGGGATTTTGCTTTTTGCTCCTATTGGGGGTTTACAGCATTTTAGCCCTACGCGTTGCTATGAAATCGACCCATACGATTCACCGCCTGATTGCCATTGGAGCCATGATTTTTCTAGTGGGACAGTCCTTGATTAATATTGGGGTTGTGATCGGGGTCTTGCCGACCACGGGGTTACCGCTGCCGATGTTCAGCTATGGCGGCAACTCGATGATTTCTAGTTTATTGATTGCTGGTCTTTTGATTCGGGCAGCGCGCGAAAGCCAGAGTGCAGAAGTGGTCGCCATCCCCCATTCTTCCGAACAGACCCCGTCCTTTATTCGCTTGGTGGGAGATCACTCGTCCGTTTCTACCGCTAGGCATCGACCGCTGGCATCCCCGCATCACGCTCGCAAAGACGCCCTGGCTCAGCGCCGCCGAACCCCGAACTTCCTTCGCCACCTTTTCCGAAAATCACAGTCCGCGCGCCCTCCCAAGGAACAAGCTGCCGCTAGAGCTGCGCTGGCCGCTAAAAAAGAGCGACTAAAACAACGCCGACAGCACAGACTTCGTTAAGATCAGTAACGAACACCTGTGGGTTAAGCACTTATGCTGGAAAGTCTAGAACTTCAGCTATATCACCTAGAGCAATTCGCCAATGCGATCGTCTCGACTCAGCTCACTCATCTTACGATTCTGAGTGTGGGGGTGATTTTTCTAGCGGGTCTACTGACGAGCCTGACTCCCTGTACCCTCTCTATGCTCCCGATTACCGTTGGCTATATCGGTGGGTATGAGACGGAAAATCGATGGCAGGCGATGGCCCAATCTATCTGGTTTTGCTTAGGATTGGCCCTAACACTCGCGGGCTTGGGAATTGGTGCCGCGCTGTTGGGGAGAGTTTATGGCCAGGTGGGGGTTGGTTTGGCCATCGTCGTCAGTATTGTCGCGATTCTGATGGGCCTGAACTTGCTGGAAGCGTTACCGCTGCGGCTGCCCAGTTTCTCGGGTGCTGATCTGATCTCGGAGCAGTTGCCCAGAGGCGTGCGTTCCTTTCTGCTCGGCCTCACCTTTGGCTTGGTGGCATCTCCCTGTAGTACGCCGGTTTTAGCGACCCTGTTGGCCTGGATCTCCAGTACCCAAGATCCTATTCTGGGCGGTGGTCTGTTATTGTCATACACGGCAGGCTATACCACTCCACTGATTATTGCTGGGACGTTTACAGCAGCGATTAAACGATTTTTGGCGATTCGCCGATGGTCTGCTTGGATTACGCCTGCAAGTGGCGTTTTACTGGTTGCCTTTGGCGTATTTTCCTTGTTAACCCATGTCCTCCCCAGCGCAGTGGTTTAAACCTACTTAGACTTCAGACTCCAACGGCATGACCTCTACTTTTGACCAATTCCGCACATTTTTTAAAAAAGTTTTAGTCCCGGTTTTAGCGGATCTGCGACTGGCGATAGTCTTACTACTTGCGATCGCACTCTTCAGCATTTCCGGTACGGTGATTGAACAAGGCCAGTCCCTAGAGTTTTACCAAGCCAATTACCCTGAGGATCCGGCACTGTTTGGGTTTTTGACTTGGAAAGTCTTACTCGCCGTGGGGTTAGATCATGTCTACCGAACCTGGTGGTTTTTATCGCTGCTGATTTTGTTCGGCACGAGTCTAACGGCCTGTACCTTTATGCGTCAGCTGCCCGCCCTGAAAGCCGCTCGCAGCTGGAAATTTTACAAAAAGCCGCGTCAGTTTGAAAAGCTGGCCCTGAGCACCACCTTGGATCCCGACCAAAAAGCCTCGTTACTCACGGCCCTCCACAAGAATCGCTACAAAGTCTTTGAGGAGGACCAGAGTATTTATGCGCGTAAAGGCATGACGGGGCGGATTGGCCCCATCGTTGTCCATGCCAGCATGATTCTGATTCTATTAGGATCCATTTGGGGATCCTTAACAGGATTTATGGCCCAAGAGATGATTCCCAGCGGCACCACAGCCAAGGTGAGCAATATTGTTAAATCTGGGCCGTTGTCAAGGGCGCAGATTCCAACAGACTGGTCTGTACAGGTGAATCGATTCTGGATTGACTACACCCCTGAAGGCCAAATTGACCAATTTTATTCGGACTTATCGATCGTCGATGAGGACAAGCATGAGCTGGATCGGCAAACCATTCATGTCAATCAACCGCTCAAGCATCAGGGCGTGACCCTGTATCAAGCCGACTGGTCCATTGCCGCTGTGCGGGTACAGCTCAACAATAGCCCCGTATTACAGCTGCCGATGGCCCCCTTGCAAGTATCTAGTGGCCGAATCTGGGGGACATGGGTGCCAACCAAACCGGACCTCAGCGCTGGCGTCACCTTACTCACAACCGATTTACAGGGCACTGTCGTCGTCTATGATGAATCCGGCAAGCTGGTCTCCACAGTGCGCACGGGGATGTCCGTTGACGTGAATGAAATTAGCTTAAAATTGGTGGAGCTAGTGGGGAGCACAGGGTTGCAAATTAAGGCCGACCCTGGCATTCCCTGGATTTACAGTGGGTTTGGGTTATTGATGATTGGCGTGATTATGAGTTACGTGTCTCATTCCCAAATCTGGCTATTAACGGCAGATGACCAGCTGTATATCGGTGGGCGCACCAACCGAGCCCAGTTAACCTTTGAACGAGAATTGGTCGAGATGATTGAGCAGACCTCAGCGGTCCCTCAGGCTGATGTTGCTTCGCCGACGGAAGACTCACCTTCCCAGGAAGTGGCCAAGCTCTAGCCTGGGGAAATTGCTGATCCATTAGAATGCGACTATGCCTGAACAACCTAAGCCCTCGCGCAGTTCCTTAAACGATGCTCAGCTGCAGCAACTGCGGGCAGAACTGAAGGCTCCCTATCGAGGAGTACGACAATTTTTTTATGTGGCCTTCGCGGGGTCAGCCTTGGTCGGTGCAGTGGTTTTCTTTTTCCAGGTGCTGGCGGGTCAGGATATTGCCACCACGTTGCCTAATTTAATGTTGCAGCTGGGAATTTTGACCCTAATGCTGTGGTTATTATGGTTGGAGCGCTCAAAATCGCGCCCTTCCTAAACCATCCGCTGCTCAATGGCCCATCGTGCTAACTCTGTGCGGTTGCTTAAGCCTGTTTTACCCAGCATATTGCTGACATGGCTTTCGACGGTCCGCTGGCTGACGCTCAGATCATCGGCAATCTCTCGATTCGACATCCCTTTGGCCACCAGTTGAATCACCTTCGTTTCCGTCGGCGTTAGATCCACATCAAAGGGCACCTGAACGGAGACCTCTCCATCTAAGGAGTTGGCTTGCTTCTGCATCATCCGTGAGGCTTGCTTCAGGGAGGCTTCAATTTGAGCCACTAGCTCATCGGGTTCAAAGGGCTTAATCATATAGACGTCTGCGCCCGTATTTAAACCAGTCACTCGATCCTGAATCTGGCCCTTAGCGGATAAGAACAGCACCGGCAAATAGCTGGTTTGGGGATTGTCCCGCACCCGTTTTACAAAAGCATAGCCATCCATTTCTGGCATCATCACATCACAGATGATCAGATTGGGAATACTTTTTTCCAGAACCCGCAATGCTTCGCGGCCATTTTTGGCCGTTGTTACTTCGTATCCGCGCAACTCTAAATAATCCTTCACCAATAGAATCAGGTTTGGATCATCATCGATCAGCAATAGTTGATTTTGATCCGTCGCGATAACGTCTTGCATACCCTAGAAGCCACCCGTGTCTTAATGCTTAGCTTGACTCAGCGCTTTCAACCAGGGGTTGATAATCGCCGAGCTATGACATGTATACCGTATTATTACTTAATCTTTCCCAGATTGACTGACAATTCACGCTCTTTCCGTCTAATTTTATTTTTCCCTTGGGATGGATAAGGCTGAATCGGACAGTATGGAGGGCTCTACCTCGTCAGAGAGATGATCTAACACGTCCCACACGCGGTGTAACAAAGTGTCTAACCCTTGTTGCGCAACGGCTGAAATCAAGTAAACTGGCCCCCCGCTGATGTGTTCCAGTTCAGTTTGCCATTGAGACTGTCGTTCTGGCTCGATAGCATCGATTTTATTAAGAACCAAGAGTTGCGGGCGCTGATACAGGTCCTGGCCATAGGCTGATAACTCTTGCTGAATAGTTTGATAGTCTTGAACGGGATCGCTGGCTGTCGCATCGATCAGGTGCAGTAGCAATCGGGTGCGCTCGACATGTCTGAGAAAATCATGGCCTAAGCCGACCCCTGCATGGGCACCCGCAATTAAGCCTGGAATATCGGCAAAGACGGTGCCATCACCAGTGGCCCGAGGTACGACCCCCAAGTTAGGGACTAAGGTGGTGAAGGGATAGTCGGCAATTTTGGGCTGAGCCGCTGACAGCACCGAAATCAGGGTGGATTTGCCCGCATTGGGGAGACCAATAATGCCAACTTCCGCCAATAATTTCAGTTCCAGCCGCAATCGATATTCTTCTCCTGGTAAACCCGGTAGTGCGTGCTCTGGTGCCCGATTCCGGTTGCTGAGAAAATGCTTGTTGCCCAATCCACCTTTGCCGCCCTGGGCCACAATCAGGGTTTGTCCATCCGTCGTTAGGTCGCCTAACAGCTCCAAGGTGTCAGCATGGTAAACGACTGTGCCACAAGGGACCTCGATTAGGCGATCCTGCCCAGAGGCCCCGGTTAAATTCTTAGGCCCCCCGCGTTTGCCATCTGCAGCCGTAAATTGGTGATTGTATTTGAAATCTAGTAGGGTTTGCAGATGATTAGAGGCTTGAAAAACAACGGATCCCCCTCGTCCACCATTGCCGCCCGCAGGTCCTCCAGCAGGGACATATTTTTCCCGTCGGAAGGCCACCATGCCATCTCCCCCTTTACCGGCTTTGACCCATATCTCGGCTTGATCGATAAATCTCATAGATGCACACTGCTGGCAACACGGTTAGGGGAGGTCTGTCTTGATGTTCTCAACGTGACAATTTGAGAAATCTAACTGCTGTAGTTAGCTTAGCCGAGTCCTGTTCAGTCTTGCCCCCACTGCTCTGCTTGTTGCATAACCTGCTGATAGGCCTGTTCTAATTGGCCTAGTAAGGGAGCGGGAGCGGTCTGTTGCTTGGCGTGAGTTTCCAATGTTGCGGCGAGCTTAGACATGGCGATGGCTCCCACATGGGCACTCGCTCCCTTGATATGATGGGCTTCCTGTCGCGCAGCTTCAAAGGCTTGAGTTGCGATCGCATGCCGTAACTGAACTAAATGGCGGTGAGTATCCTCAACAAATAACTCTAACAGTTCTTGCTCAAAGGCACGATCGCCATCGGAGTACTCTTGCAGCTGGTTGGGGTCAATCACCTGAGGCTCTGGACCAAGCGGTTCTCCATTAACCGCTGCTGCTTCCCCCATCTTCTAGTCTCCTGATTCTCTACTGGCAGCGGATGAAGCGGGGGGAGCCTGGCGAAAGGTGCGATAGGTGAGCTTGGAAATTTTGCGAATCAGTTCCTGAGCCCGCGGATCATTGTGAGGTCGCTGCACTAAGATAGCGGCGACATAATGCTGACCATTGGGCATTTCAATCAGGCCGATATCGCCAACGACAGAGCCAATATCCCCTGTTTTATGAGCAATCGTGGCATCGTTGTCCAAGCCCTGGGGCAGCAGTGTGTCGGTTACCGTTTGCTGCAAAATGGCTACAGCCTGCTCGCGACTGGCAGCGGAGAGAAGGGTGTCATCTGTCAGCTTCAGCATCAAGGCCGCCATGTCTTGAGGGCTAATGGTGTTGGTCCCTTCTAAGTCTGGCAAGGGGTTTCGGAGTACCGTATGTTTCAATCCCCAGGATCGAAATCGCTGGTTGAGCTTGTCCATGCCGCCTAAGCGATCAATCAGCATATTGGTGGCAGTATTATCGCTAATCGCGATCATATATTCTGCCGTCTCTAGCGCCGAAAATTGGGTGCCTACGGGTTGATATTGCATGGACCCAGCTTCAGTGGCCACCAGATCCTTGCGCATCACCAAGGGCTCTTCTAAATCAATTTTCCCCGCATCAACATCTTCCAGAAAAGCAAAGAGTACGGGAATTTTGATGGTGCTCGCCGCCGAAACACTGTGCTCCCCTTGGATATTCAGATAATCTCCAGTCTCTGGATTGAGGAAAAACATGACTGGGGTGAGCCCTGTTTGGGCTGCAGACCATTGCTGGATTTGTTGCTTAATCTGAGTTAACTCTTGTCCCTCTCGGATCAGGCGAGTTAATCGTGGCTCCTGGGACCAGCGATAAAAGAGGGAGGTCGGTGTCTCTGGCTGGGCATCAAAGGTTTTGGGTACAACTTGTTGTTTTGAGGTTGTCTCTGAGACGCTGGCAGCAGGCGAGATCAGTGAGGACGACGCCGCCTGGCGTGAGGATGGCGCTGGATCAAGGAGAGTCAGAATGGTGCCTGCGATCGCAGCGACCCCTGAGCCGACAATCCCCAAACGTGCCAGGTACGAAAACCAACTCAAACGTCTGGATGACCGTCTGGGCCGCCGTAGAGGGGCCGATCTGCTGGACACAGAGGGCGATGGCCGAACCGACCGTTGTCGTTGATTCAACGAGTGGGATCTAGATCCCGGAGTCGTGGTTGGCAAGACCTGCCGATCCCGAGCCGGATGAGCGCGGCGTGGCGGCTGCGCTTGCACTCGCTGCCGGAGAAGTTGTTGTTTACGCATCGCTCGCCGGGCTTGATGCGCTCTGCGCCGCTGCTGCCATAATTGACGCTGCTGTCGAGAAGTCAAAGGTCGCTTGGCGTGTTGTAACACTACCTTCTCCTGAACAAGATTAGATGAAATAGCGCGCAATGACACTGGAACAATTGTCTGACCGAATGGACAATGCTGGAGGCTTATTTCAAGTCTCTAGCCGATTCAGTGTCTATGCAAGGATACGAGTATTTTAATCATTTTGGCTGAATTTTCCAGTGAAGCTGACGAATCATTCCTCGCAACATGGCCACTTCCTGAGCCGATAGATGACTGCGATTAAAGAGCTGTCGAAGTTTCTGCATCCGTGATTTGGCGGTATGGGGATACAGGTAGCCAATCTCCAATAAAGCGGCTTCTAGCGCTTGAAAAAACGCCTCTCGCTGCTGAAAGGGAGCCAGATTTTGGGGCTGTCCTGCCTCAACGGGCGGCTGGAGAGATGTCTCTGGTGAAGGATTGAGATCCTCCAGGACCAGCTGACGCAACTCATAGCAGCAGATCGTCACGGCCTGAGCCAAGTTAAGCGCTGCATACTCAGGGCTAGTGGGAATTTGGAGAAAGGCCTGGGCATGATATAACTCATCGTTACTCAGGCCCCGGTCCTCTGGGCCGAATACCAATGCAGCAGATCCCTCTAAGAGCCACGGCAAAATTTGGCGAGGGGAATGGGTCGCTATCTGGAGGCGGCGGGATCGAGCTGTGGTGGCGATGACGCGCTCACAGCCGACTAACCCCTCGGATAACGTCTCTACAACTTGTGCTTGGGTGAGGTAGTCATCGGCATGGACCGCCATCCGTTTCGCGTCCTCTCCCACTGGATCACAGTGAGGATTCACTAAGATGAGCTGACCTAAGCCCATATTTTTCATCACTCTGGCAATGGCGCCTACATTTAGAGGGCCTGCTGGCTCAACTAAGATAATTTTGATATCTCTTAATCTTGGATCGCTCATCATTTCTCTATGTGCTTCCTCCTACACCAGTAAAGCGGTGATCGTTGGACAAGCAATCGTTACACAAACAATCATTGCAGGCCATAATGCATGCACTGCCTCAGCTGCGGTGCTTGCACGACAGGCTGAAATTGACGCAACGGTTCTAATAAATATTAAAAATCTTGCAGAGTAAAACTCATAAAACTTTATAGTGTTAATAGCCTGAAAAAGTGTTGGCATCCACATATGAGTCCTCATCCTGTCGCAAACTGAATTCATAATTTGAATATTGATGGCAGAAGTCTGAATATTGCCTAAAACTCAAGATTTAATCAATTTGCTGAGGATTGGCTGTATGGGAGGAAAGACTCGCATTTTGAAGAGTTCCTGCTATGATGTCGCGTGTAAGTAGGTGTGGGTAGTGAAGGAGCAAAACGCAACAATGCAAAGTGCAGTCGATCTAAGTGGCCGTTCTATTCACTTTATCGGTATAGGCGGCATCGGCATGTCTGCACTGGCCCATATTTTGCTCAAACGGCAACTCCCTGTCTCTGGTTCTGACTTACGCACTAATCACATCACCCAACAACTGGAGTCGTTGGGGGCTCAGATATTTCAGCAACAAACGGCCGAAAATATTGAACAGCTGATCCAAGGGGCTGCCGCTCCCCCCCAAGTGATCTGCTCAACGGCCATTCATGAAGATAATCCCGAGTATCAAGCCGCTTTGCAGCGGGGCTGCCCTATTTTTCATCGTTCCGATGTGCTGGCCGCTCTCATTCAAGAATTCTCCCAGAGTATTGCCATCGCTGGTACTCATGGCAAAACCACCACAAGCAGCCTAGTGGGGTATTTGTTATTTAAAGCCAGCCTCGACCCCACGATTATTGTGGGCGGGGAAGTGGCAGCCTGGGGTGGAAATGCCCGCACGGGGGACAGTGCCTACTTAGTTGCCGAAGCGGATGAGTCAGATGGCTCTCTCGTTAAGTTTCAACCCCATATTGGCGTGATTACCAATATTGAGCTGGATCATCCTGATCATTACAGCTCTCTCGATCAAGTCGTTGATATTTTTCAGCAATTTGTGGATCACTGCCACACCCTTATCGTCTCCATCGATTGTCCGACGGTTGTAGAACGGTTCTGGCGTCCAGCACATCGGTCCATGATCACCTATAGCCTGCAGTCAGGTGCATCCGCAGATTACACCGTTCAAGATATTGATTATTCTGGTCGAGGGACTACGGTCCAGGTTGTGGAACGAGGAGACTGCTTAGGGACCTTAGACCTTCCCCTGCTCGGAAAACATAACCTCAGTAATGCACTGGCGGCTGTTGCTATTGGTCGTTACGTAGGCCTAGAGTTTTCCCAGATTGCCAATATCCTGAGTACGTTTTCAGGGGCTAAACGCCGCTTCGAAATCTATGGAGAAGCACAAGGTATTTGCTGTATCGATGATTATGCCCATCACCCCAGCGAGATTCAAGTTACGCTAGCGTCCGCCAAACTCCAAGCAGAAACGGCCGCCGCTCAATACGCTCAAAGTCGAGTTGTGGCCGTCTTCCAGCCCCACCGCTATAGTCGAGCAACCACCTTCTTAACCGAGTTTAGTCAGTCCTTCTCCGATGCAGATTTGGTGGTGGTGACCGATATCTATAGTGCCGGGGAAGTCAATCCTGGAACGATTGATGGCCAAGGGGTGATGGATGCGATCGCAGCCCATCATGCCAATGTCACCTTTCAGCCCACCCTCGCAAATGTTGTCGATTTTTTACAGACCCACTTGCAATCGGGTGATGTCGTTCTATTCTTGGGAGCAGGAGATTTGAACCGGATTATTCCCGAGGTGTTAGCGCACTATCAATCCTCCGCCCCCCATCCCTCTGCTGAGGTTGTTTTGCAATGACTCACTCCTCCATCCACCTAGCCAGTTGCGAGATCCAATCTCAGGTGAGTTTGGCGGAGATGACAACCTTTCGAGTGGGCGGCCCTGCGGAATGGTTTATTGCACCGAAGGATCTGACGGCGCTGCAAGCTAGTTATGCCTGGGCTCAGGAGCAACAGTTGCCGATCACCTTTTTAGGGGCAGGGTCTAATCTACTGATTAGCGACCAAGGCTTGCCGGGGTTAGTGATCTCCACACGCCATCTACGACAACAAACCTTGGATCCAGAGACCCATCAAATTATTGTGGATGCCGGAAAACCCCTGCCCCGCCTGGCCTGGCAAGCCGCCAAGCAGGGATGGTCCGGCTTAGAATGGGCAGTAGGTATTCCCGGAACGGTGGGAGGCGCTGTGGTCATGAATGCTGGGGCACACGGCGGGTGTATTGCAGAGTGCTTACTGGAGGCTCATGTCCTGCAAGCCGATGGCTCTATCCAAGTCCTCACCACGGAGCAATTGGCGTTCCAGTATCGCTCCTCGATTTTACAGCGGCAGCCCCAAGCGGTTATCCAGGCTGTTTTTCAGCTCCAGTCGGGTCAATCTGCGGCGCAAGTGAAAGCGACCACCCAAACCCACTTGGATCATCGCCTGAGCACACAACCCTATGATTGGCCCAGCTGCGGCAGCGTGTTTCGCAATCCACTGCCTCGAACAGCAGGGTGGCTCATTGAGCAAACCGGATTAAAAGGATACCAATTGGGAGGAGCACAAGTGGCCCAAAAACATGCCAATTTTATCCTCAATGCGGGCAATGCGACGGCCACTGATATTTTTAATCTGATTTATTACATTCAGCAAAAAGTTGAAGACAATTGGTCCTTATTACTGAAACCAGAGGTAAAGATGTTGGGGGAATTTCCACAAATCACATAGAAAATGGAGTCCTCATACGCCTCTTGGGGTAGACTCTCAGTATCATAGTAAATAGTCCGTTAGGAAGCTTTCTTGAAAAGCATTCTGTATGGCAGGCACTTGAAGCACATTAACCAATCATCAAATTTATGACACAAGGAAAAGGACAAGGATTTGGTTTCGGCCTTGGCAAGATGAAAGAGCTAGCTGAAGCCATTAAAAAAGCACAGCAAGTTCAAGAGGGTGCCAAGCAACTGCAAGAAGATCTTGAACAAATGGAGATTGCAGGCGAAGCGGGCGGGGGCTTAGTCAAGGTTGTTATGAGCGGGAACCAAGAACCCATCCGAGCTGAAATTACGCAAGAAGCGGTAGACAAAGGCTTAGACGGCTTATCCGAACTGGTCACTGAGGCCATGAAAGATGCTTATCAAAAATCTACCGAAACCATGCGAGATCGCATGGAAGATTTGACGGGCGATCTCAATTTACCTGGATTGAGCGGGTAAGTTGACACTAAGCCGTAAAGATCTATATAGTTAGGATTTGGAAGAAATTAAAATCCTAATCTATATTGCCGCCCATCTATGCCCACTATCCAGCAGCTCATCCGTAGCGAACGTTCCAACACCAAGAAAAAAACGAAGTCTCCAGCGCTCAAAAGCTGTCCGCAACGGCGCGGGGTTTGTACGCGGGTCTATACCACTACTCCTAAAAAACCGAATTCCGCTCTGCGGAAGGTTGCGAGGGTGCGCTTGACTTCTGGCTTTGAAGTCACTGCTTATATCCCGGGTATTGGCCATAACTTACAAGAGCACTCCGTGGTCATGATTCGCGGTGGCCGGGTCAAAGATCTGCCAGGTGTTCGCTACCATATTATCCGCGGCACGTTGGATACAGCAGGTGTAAAGGATAGGCGCCAAGGGCGTTCCAAGTATGGTGCTAAGCGCCCCAAAGATTAAGATGAGCGGTTGACCGCTCTGGGCAAGGATAGCGATTGATCGCTCAGTCTCAAGTCTTGTTTTGCGATCGTGCGAAGGGCGTTTCAACTGCCTTTTCTGTCTGTAAGTCTGGACTGTTAGCCCCTTGCGATCGCATAGTAAATCTGATTCCTCGGCAAGGGAGGGCCTATCATCTCCCATTATTCTAAGTATTACTATCTTGTGTAGGATTTCTCATGTCTCGTCGTATTCGTGTCCAAAAACGCCCTGTCCCCCCTGATCCGGTTTACAATAGTCGTCTCATTAGTATGACTATTCGGCGTTTAATGAAAAGCGGGAAGAAATCTTTGGCTTCTCGTATTCTGTACGATGCGCTGAAAATCATTGAGGATCGAACCAACCAAGATCCTCTAGAAGTCTTTGAGACAGCTGTACGCAACGTGACGCCGTTGGTGGAAGTGAAAGCCCGTCGAGTTGGTGGAGCGACCTACCAGGTGCCGATGGAAGTTCGTTCTGATCGCGGTATCGCCCTCGCCTTACGCTGGATTATTCGGTTTTCTCGCCAGCGCCCAGGCAAGTCAATGGTCAGCAAGTTGGCGAATGAGCTAATTGATGCCGCTAACGAAACAGGTGCGGCAATTCGTAAGCGAGAGGAAACCCATCGAATGGCTGAAGCAAACAAAGCCTTTGCCCATTATCGCTATTAGACCTGGACGATTTTTTGTAAAGATAATTCAAGAGAAGTTATAGAATCATTGCAGAGTAGTACACCCTCATGCGAATGACTGGCTAGGACGAAGGAGGTAGCTGTGGCACGTTCCGTCCCCCTAGAAAAAGTGCGCAATATCGGCATTGCGGCCCATATTGATGCGGGAAAGACGACAACAACTGAGCGCATTTTGTTCTACTCCGGCGTGGTTCACAAAGTCGGGGAAGTTCATGATGGCAATACCGTCACAGACTGGATGGATCAAGAGCGGGAACGAGGCATCACGATTACCGCTGCCGCCATCTCGACCACCTGGCAAGACCATCAAATCAATATTATTGATACCCCTGGACACGTTGACTTCACCATTGAAGTCGAGCGCTCCATGCGCGTTTTGGATGGGGTGATTGCCGTATTCTGCTCCGTAGGTGGCGTTCAACCCCAATCAGAGACGGTTTGGCGGCAAGCTGAGCGCTATCAAGTTCCCCGCATCGTGTTTGTCAACAAAATGGATCGGACCGGGGCCGATTTTTATAAGGTTTACGATCAGATCCGCGATCGCCTCAAAGCCAATGCCGTTGCCATCCAACTTCCCATTGGTAGCGAAGATCAATTTGAAGGCATTGTTGACCTGGTGCATATGAAAGCGTTCCTCTACACCAATGACCAAGGCACCGATATTCAAGAAACAGACATTCCAGAGGCGGTACAAGAGCAAGCCCAAGCCTATCGGACCTTACTGGTGGAGGCGGTAGCCGAGTCTAACGATACGTTGATGGAAAAGTATCTGGACGGTGAATCTTTATCAGATACCGATATCAAAACCGCGTTGCGCGAGGGCACCATTGCCGGCACCCTTGTGCCGATGCTGTGTGGGTCTGCCTTTAAGAATAAAGGGGTTCAGCTCCTACTAGATGCTGTGATTGACTATATGCCAGCCCCCATTGATGTTCCTGCTATTCGCGGAACCTTACTCGATGGCACCGAAGCTGAGCGCCCCGCTGACGATGACGCTCCTTTAGCTGCCTTGGCCTTTAAAGTGATGTCCGATCCTTACGGGCGGCTCACGTTTATCCGAGTCTATTCGGGGGTTTTAACCAAAGGCAGTTATGTGCTTAATCCCACCAAAGATAAAAAAGAGCGCGTGTCCCGATTGATCATCATGAAAGCAGATGATCGGATTGAAGTGGACGAGCTTCGTGCTGGTGATTTAGGGGCAGCATTGGGACTGAAGGATACCTTCACGGGGGAAACACTTTGCAATGATGCCAAGCCTATTGTCTTAGAGTCGCTGTTTATCCCTGAACCTGTGATTTCGGTCGCGGTCGAACCCAGGACTAAACAGGATATGGACAAGCTGTCCAAAGCCTTGCAGTCCCTCTCTCAGGAAGATCCAACGTTTCGGGTTAGCGTTGACCCGGAAACGAATCAAACCGTTATTGCAGGGATGGGAGAGCTGCATTTGGAAATCCTGATTGATCGGATGCTGCGGGAATTTAAAGTGGAGGCTAACATTGGTGCTCCCCAAGTGGCGTACCGCGAAACCATTCGCAAAGCAGTCACTGCCGAAGGTAAATTTGTGCGTCAGAGTGGGGGGAAAGGTCAGTACGGTCATGTGGTCGTCGAAATTGAGCCCGCTGAAGAAGGGACTGGCTTTGAGTTTATCTCCAAGATTGTGGGTGGATCTGTCCCTAAAGAGTTTATTGGTCCAGCTGAGCAAGGGATGAAAGAAGCCTGCGAATCTGGTATCTTAGCTGGTTATCCCCTCATTGATGTCAAAGCGACATTAATTGATGGGTCTTACCATGATGTTGATTCTTCTGAAATGGCCTTTAAGATTGCGGGCTCTATGGCGATTAAAGAGGGGGCATTGCAAGCCTCCCCTGCTTTGTTGGAGCCCATGATGAAAGTTGAGGTTGAAGTCCCTGAAGATTTCCTAGGCTCAGTAATGGGCGATCTCATTTCTCGTAGAGGTCAAATCGAAGGTCAAGAAGTGGCCCAAGGGCTCGCCAAAGTGATCACCAAAGTTCCTCTGGCGACCATGTTTGGCTATGCCACAGATATCCGGTCTATGACTCAGGGTCGAGGTATCTTTACAATGGAGTTTAGTCACTATGAGGATGTTCCTCGCAGTGTTGCTGAACCCATTATCGAAAAAAACAAAGGGAACGCATAATTCATCGAAAAGGAATAGTTGATACATGGCACGCGCAAAATTCGAACGAACAAAACCCCACGTCAACATTGGCACCATTGGTCATGTTGATCATGGTAAAACCACTTTGACCGCAGCAATTACCATGTCTCTCGCTGCCCTTGGCCAAGCTAAAGCCAGGAAGTACGATGACATTGATGCGGCCCCAGAAGAGCGGGAAAGAGGGATTACGATCAACACCGCTCACGTGGAGTATGAGACGGAAGACCGCCACTATGCTCACGTGGATTGCCCAGGTCATGCTGACTATGTCAAAAACATGATTACGGGTGCGGCTCAAATGGATGGAGCAGTATTAGTCGTCTCAGCTGCCGATGGTCCGATGCCTCAAACCCGAGAGCACATTCTGCTCGCCAAGCAGGTCGGGGTACCCAACATCGTGGTCTTTATGAATAAGCAAGACCAAGTCGATGATGAGGAATTGTTGGAGTTGGTCGAGCTAGAAGTTCGAGAACTCCTCAATGACTACGATTTTCCTGGAGATGATATTCCCATCGTTTCTGGTTCTGCCCTAATGGCTTTAGAAGCCCTTAACGGTGCCGACTCCATGAAGAAAGGGGACAACGAGTGGGTCGACAAAATCTACAAGTTGATGGAAGAGGTGGATGCCTACATTCCTACGCCTGAAAGAGACGTGGATAAGCCTTTCTTGATGGCTGTTGAAGACGTTTTCTCCATTACGGGTCGTGGAACCGTTGCCACTGGACGGATCGAGCGTGGGAAAGTCGTCGTTGGCGAGACCGTTGAATTGGTGGGGATTAGAGATACTCGCAGCACCACCGTGACCGGCGTTGAGATGTTCCAAAAAACCCTTGACGAAGGAATGGCGGGTGATAATGTAGGCCTCCTGTTGCGGGGTGTGCAAAAAGAGGATATTGAGCGAGGCATGGTGTTAGCCAAGCCTGGTTCGATTACCCCCCATACTCAGTTTGAATCTGAGGTGTATATCCTTAAGAAAGATGAGGGTGGACGCCACACCCCATTTTTCCCTGGCTATCGACCTCAGTTCTATGTAAGAACCACAGATGTCACAGGGACCATTAGCGCGTTTACCGCTGATGATGGCAGTGCCGCTGAGATGGTGATGCCAGGTGACCGCATTAAAATGACTGTGGAATTGATTAACCCCATTGCGATTGAACAGGGAATGCGCTTTGCCATTCGCGAAGGTGGCCGGACTGTGGGTGCAGGTGTTGTTTCCAAAATCTTGAAATAACCCTCCATTCCTCGTTTTGTATATGGTTGTGATTGATGATCAACCGATTATCACCCGCAACCATATGCAAATCGGTAAGGCCCCCTAACCCTCACTGCATGTCCTTATGCAGTTGAATCTGAACCTTGACAACTTAACACTCATAAACTTATGACAACTCTCCAGCAGCAGAAGATTCGGATCAGACTGAAAGCCTTTGACCACCGTTTATTGGATACCTCTTGCGACAAGATTGTCGAAACAGCCAAGCGCACCAATGCCTCTCCCGTCGGCCCCATCCCCCTACCGACCCGTCGACGAATTTACTGCGTTCTAAGATCGCCTCACGTTGATAAAGACTCACGTGAGCATTTTGAGACCCGTACGCATCGCCGTATCGTTGATATTTACCAGCCGTCTCCCAAAACAATTGATGCCCTCATGAAGCTTGACTTACCCGCTGGTGTGGATATTGAAGTTAAGCTCTAACTCTGGTAGGCTCAAACCTTTTTCTATCGATTGTTTGTGAATTCTTGAGGGGACTTGGGCTAGAGTGAATAGATAGACTTTTTCCATTCTCCTCTTCAATAATGGCTATCCCCTCCTCCATCGCAGTTCGTGAGCTACCGCTTTTTCCGCTGCCCGACGTCGTCCTATTCCCAGGACGCCCTTTGCCGCTGCATATTTTCGAATATCGTTATCGCATTATGATGAACACCATTTTGGAAGCGGATCGCCAATTTGGAGTGCTGATGTGGGACCAGAATAAAGGGGAAGCTGCAATGGTGGGGTGTTGCGCTGAAATTACCAAGCATGAGCGGCTTCCAGACGATCGGATTATGATTTTAACGCTAGGGCAACAGCGCTTCAAGGTGCTGCATTATATTCGAGAGAAGCCTTACCGAGTGGGCTTAGTGGAGTGGATAGAAGATCAACCCTTGCAGGAAGATCAAAATCTGCAAGCCCTAACGACAAATGTCAAGCAGTTGCTCCATGATGTGGTCAGACTCTCGGCAAAGTTAACTGAACAAGATATTAATCTGCCAGATGATATCCCGAACTTGCCCGTGGAGCTTTCCTACTGGGTGGCTAGTAATTTCTACGGTGCAGCGTTAGAACAACAATCGCTGTTAGAAATGCAGGATACTCAAGCCCGTCTAGAGCGAGAAGCAGAGATTTTGACCTCTACGCGCAACCACTTGGCTGCGCGTACCGTTTTGAAGGATACATTAGAACCTGAGAGTCTTTGAAGCCTGGTTACGCAAGGGTTTAGCGAAATAATGACTGGCAATGGAGCGAAATGTTATGATTCCGCTCCGTTCTTTAGCGTCTAATGTTACTGAATGCGGAGTAATTCAACATCAAACACGAGCGTGGCATTGGGTGGAATAACCCCACCCGCACCTCTAGCGCCGTAACCGAGTTCTGGCGGAATTACTAATTGTCGTCGACCACCGACTTTCATAGAGGCCACGCCTTCATCCCAACCTTTGATCACTCGTCCTTTACCAATGGGAAAGGAGAAGGGCTGGTTGCGATCACGAGAGCTATCAAACTTACTGCCATCGGTTAAGGTGCCCGTGTAATGAACAACTACCATTTGGCCGAGCAGGGGTTGTTCACCCGTTCCCTCTTGTAGGTCGCGATACTTTAAGCCAGAGGGGGTGGTGATGTAATCAGCATCGTCTGCATTAGAAGTCATATCAGTTGTGTTTTGAGCAACAGGAATAGCGGCAACGGTTGTTGGAGATGGGACGGTTTGAATCGGCTCTGCAGAAACTTCGGTGGCGCCCTGAGTGAGTTGAGCAGCCAATAATACGGCACTACAAACGAGGACAATCCCAAAACTGATCAAGATATTACGCAAGTTTTCCTCCAATCATATTTGAATAGTAACGGCTTGCAAGGCTTATCTGTTTGGGGAGGCTACCGCCACAGTTTATTCTCTAAGTCTCGCACTTGCCGTTCCAACCGATCAATCCTACCGCGCAATTCGTCTACTTCAGCTTGTCGTGCTAAGCCCAAATCTTGCATCATGTTACGAACTTGGCGTTCCATTTGGCCTTCCCAATCACCTGGATCTGAACGCATTTGCTGGAGGAGATCATCCACAAATGCTTTGGCTTGCTCGGGATTGAGCCGCCCTTCATTCACCCATTGATCACTGACTTCTCGCAGCTTATCAGCAACAAAGGATGTGGTTCCGACACCAATCATCAACATTTGTTTGAGAAAATTGTTGTTATCCATGAAAACCTCAAGTGTTGGCACAAATGTGCGATCGCAATAGAAGCGTAAACAGAGCTGTAATCATCAGCATAACGAAGTCGATGGAGGTCCTGAAAGTAGGGATAGTACGGTGATCGACACCCTCTGCTCGATAGGTGATCACGCTTTGGATACATCGATTAAGAACAACTGAATCACGTTAAACTGCCTGCAGACCTTCCGTCATAAAAGCCGCGTGCATAATCCTGTTCCCAAACGAGTTCACCCGAACCCCGCCACCGTCGGGATGCGAGAGTTAGGCTTTCTCGGGTTGACGGGACTGGTCATGGGCATTATCCCGGCACCGATCAATGCTTGGTGGTTGGCTTGGGTCAGCCTGATGCCGCTGTGGACCTATGTCATGCGGACTCAGGGAAAGGTTCGTCGAGCAATGGGATTAGGGTTGATTTGGGGGATTGGGTACCAAGGCGCAGCGCTGTCTTGGCTAACCGGCTTACATCCCATGACCTGGATGGGACTGTCGTGGTGGACCAGTATTACCATTGCCGTGGCCTGTTGGGTCTTTGTAACGCTCTATGGTGCTGTGATTACGGCTCTTTGGGCTGGCTTTATAGCCTGGGTCGCCCCTCGATTACCCATTTACAGTCGGATTCTGACGGGAGCCGTCGCGTGGGCGGCCCTGGAATGGATTTGGACCCAATCCCCCTTGTGGTGGACATCCCTTGCCTATACCCAAAGTCCCGCGAATTTGGTGATTCTGCATTTGGGCCAATTATCTGGCCCGACGATGATTACTGCCGCCTTGGTAGCTGTCAATGGATGCTTGGCCGCCAGTTGGACGACGATACGGTATCGATGGCGGTATCAGGGGGCTGCGATCGCACTCTTTTTAGGGCTGCATCTTCTGGGATGGAGTCTCTATATTCAGCCCTTGATAGCCGATCAGGATAACGCGCTCACCATCGGTATTATTCAAGGCAATATCCCCACGCGCATCAAATTATTTAAGCAAGGGATTGAGCTGGGGCAAAAAAATTATGAGTCTGGCTACCGTCAGCTGGCCGATCAAGGAGTGGATGCCGTACTGACCCCTGAGGGGGCTTTCCCCTTCCTCTGGCAGAATCAACCGCCCTTGGCAGCCACCATTCAGGAAAAACAGGTGGTGGCCTGGCTAGGCAGCTTTATGCCTGACGATCACCGGATTACCCAGAGTTTGATTACTGTTTTGCCCGATGGCAGTATTTTTAGCCGTTATAACAAAATTAAGCTAGTGCCCTTGGGAGAGTACATTCCCTTTGAGCCCTTATTGGGTCGACTGATTGGCCGACTATCGCCCGTGAGTGCCCAGATGAACTTGGGGAAGCGTAACCAACGATTTGTGACGCCCTGGGGACCTGTGATCGCAGGGATTTGTTTCGATTCTGCTTTTCCACAACTGTTTCAGGCTCAAGCTGCCCAAGGGGGTGAGTTTATCCTCACTGCATCTAATAACGATCCGTATAATACCCGCATGATGGCCCAACACCATGCTCACGATGTGATGAGAGCGATAGAAACCGATCGCTGGGCGGTTCGATCGACGAATACCGGTTACTCAGGTGTGATTAACCCCCATGGGCAAACCCTGTGGCGCTCGTCCCCTCAAACCTTTGTGGTTCATGCTGAGACCATTTATCGCCGCCAAACTCAAACCCTCTATGTCCGTTGGGGAAATTGGCTCCTCCCGAGCTTCGTGGGACTCAGTATCATAGTGGGGAGACTCTCTTTCATCCAGACGAAGAAGTAAGCTAAGTTAGATAAAACTGGCTTTTCAACTGAGGTTTAGCAACAATCGTTGCCGTTTTGCCAGGGCATGTGCTCTATTTTGCAACCCATTCAAAATCTCTTTCCAGCACTATTTAAAATCCATGAGTAGTAGTCTAGTGCGTCAATTGACGCCAGAAGAACTAGAACTTCAGAAAAAGCAAGTAGAGCTACTTGATTTAGAAACTCAATTAGCTCAAAAAGAGTTAGATTTAGCGACTTTTCAAGCGGAACTCAATACCTTTGAGTCCCGCTATATGCAGGTCGTTGGGATTCGGCAAGAAGAACTCGATCACATCAATGCCCAAATCTCTCGGTACCTGACCTTAATGGCGTCCAACCATAAATTTCACCCCTCAGCACGGTTAAAACAGCTGTATCGGGAGATTGCCAAGCAAATTCATCCTGATTTAGCCACCGATCCAGAAGAACGGACGCGTCGGGAACAACTGATGGCATTAGTGAATCAAGCCTATGAATCGGGTAATGAAGAGCGACTACGCGCGATTCTGCAGGATTGGGAAAGTAGCCCAGACTCCGTTCAAGGCGAAGGCATCTCCGCCGATTTAGTGCGTACTATTCGCCAAATTGCGCAAAGCCAGGAGCGATTACAGCAGATTGAAGATAAACTCCAAACCCTCTCACAGTCAGACCTACATCAATTGCGTATGAAAGCCTCAAAATTGGAAAAATTAGGCCAAGATTTATTACTGGAGATGGCGCGTCGTTTTGATCAAGAAATATCAATGGCTCAACAGCAGCTCCATGAGCTAAAGACCAAGATGGGCTAACGACAATGGCGGCGGGTCCAAACAGGCAACCGAAGTCGAAGACTAATCTTCCGTCTCTTCGAGCGAGCGTGGATGAGCAAGCTTCCTCTTTTATCAGGCGTGGACTCAATCTTGCCCAGGAAATTGAAGCAACCCTCTGTCCAAATGCTTCTGATCCGACAGCAGCACATCCCTTTAACACAAACCACGAAGGGCAATCCTGTCTCCATTCAACGGGGTTGTCGGAAATCACAACCCAAATTCAACCTACCTTAATCGAGCAATCCATGCTCGCCATGGAGGACACGAATGATACGTCGTGGGCAACGGTTTGGTTACGTCGTGGTATTCATAAGTATGAACAAGCAGATTATTCAGGTGCCAAAAGTAATTTTAAACAGGCGCTTCAGAAACAGCCTGCATTAGCTGCAGCCTACAACGGTTTGGGCGGTGTTCTCTACCAAGATAAAGATTTTGCAGCAGCAATAGCCGTTTATAACCAAGCTTTAGATCTTGTGCCTCAAAACGCTCAAATTCACTGCAATTTAGGGAGTGCACTTTATCAGACCCAGAACTTTGATGAAGCTGCTCTCTTCTATCAAAAGGCGATGTATTTTAATCCTTATTTGCAAGCGGCCTATTACGGCTTGGGATTAGCGCATGCCCAAATTGGTTTTCAGGAAGAGGCTGTTACTGCGTTTGAACAATCTGCACAACTCAACTGCCGCCATGCTGAGAGTTTTTTGGGATTAGGAGCCGCTCTTTATGAACTGGGTGAGTATCAAGATGCAAATTTTGCCCTACGACAAGCCATGACGCTGGACTCACAGTACATTGAAGTGTACTTAAGGTTTCAAAACGCCTTATTTGCTTGATCACAGTCCAACCCGCCTTACCGGAAATTGGGATACCAGAACATTCCCTTAATCCCTTCTGGATCGGGCATAAACCCTAAATCGCGGTAGAAGTTGACGACATGGGGGTCTGCAAACAGCGTGATATTACTAATATCTTCACGACGTAGCTCTTTGATAATTTGCTTCATCAGGGCTTTGCCTAACCCCTTGCCCTGAAAGTCTGGATGGACTACCACATCCCAAATGGTGGCATTAAAAGTATGGTCAGATGTGGCCCGAGAGAAGCCAATCAGCCGCCTGTAGCTTCCTCTCTGTTCCCACATGGAGACGACAATAAAGCTGTATTTAAGGGCTTTCTTGACCTTGCGAATGGGCCGACGAGACCATCCCACCGCGTCACACAGCTCCTCTAACTCGTATAGATCAATGTCGCGATCTTTACTGAAGGTAATTTTGGACTGGGTAACTTTGGAACCCCGATTGTTATTTGTAATCGATAGACTTGGACCGATCGAACCATTGACAGGGACTAATGTTTGCGCAGATGCCCCATTAGATCCACCGAATAAGCTTTTCCAAAAACCCATGCAGGTGTGTGTGAGTGCTAAGTGTAACAAGTGATTTGGCATTTTTTTACAAAATGCCACTTAAGTTAGTATAAGCCAGGTCATCAACTGGATGTTGTAAATTAGCAGAATTGATAGAGAGTTGGCTCTCTGGCGAAGGCATGAAACTGCCCTACACCAAAGACATCAGCCATTCTTGCTGGCTCGCTGGAGCTATGCCGCTGGATCGATTATTGCGCCCAAGTTTGGAAGCACAAGATCTTTATGTATTGAAAAATATCCTCATCTATTTGAAGTATCTGCCTCCACAAATATAAACTCAAGTAAAGATGCAATACGCTTAATCCATTAATATTGAATAAGATTTACTTATCAAAAGGTTCAAAACCTCCAAAGTTAAACTTATGCGATCTCTGGTAAATTGAGTTTTAGCCAATTCCAGAGTATT
>NZ_JANQOY010000127.1 GCF_028285565.1 Acaryochloris sp. IP29b_bin.148 | reverse complement strand
TAAGAAAGAATTTAAGATTAAATCACCAATATGAGGTCCCCCTTCAAAGTAGACCTCCTCCTTAATACCCATTTAGGATCTCCGCGTCTGCAAATAACTTCCTTAATTGTTGCAGAAATTGAAAGTAATCGCACTGAACGGCAGCAGCCCGAACAACGATCACCACATCCCAGCCGGGCTGTAATTCAGGCAGGAGCTGGCGACACACCGCTCTTAGCTGCCGCTTAATTCGATTCCGAACGACGGCTCGCTTACTGACTTTTTGGCTGATCGAAAAACCAAATCGAATCGGGTTCGTGTTTACACGTGAACGATAGGCTCTTACAACCAAATATTGAGTACTTTTGCGGCTTCCTTTGCGGTATACAACACCGAAATCGCGGCTTTTTTTTAGTCGATGCGGAGTTGCTAACATTTAGCCACCAGCATGGCTTCTCAAACCGTTGCGGCAATCAGCGCTCACCCACTGACTGCTTCTCTACACAGATAAACGCTTGCGGCCTTTGCGTCGGCGAGAATTAATGACATTTTGGCCACTTTGAGAGCGCATCCGGGCTCTAAATCCCGACGTTCTCTTGCGCTTGCGGCAGGTTCCACCCAAGGTTCGTTTAGTCATAATTTATTCAGTCAAAAGATTTCACAAGGTCAAGGCATTTAGGTCGAGCGTTTGACCCAGAATCCATAGTTTACAATTTTATCACCCACTCTTGCCAGACCCGATGAAACCCCTTACGCTCAATGTTGCTCAGCTTGCAGTCGAGGTAATCCATGGAAACTTCTCTTGAAACTCTTTGGAGCCAAGTTCTGGAGCGCTTACAGTTACAGCTCAGCCGCCCCACGTTTGAAACCTGGATTAAGACTGCCAATGCTGAACAGCTAGACGATCATCGGCTGGTGATCCGCACACCCAATCCGTTTGCCCGGAATTGGCTGCAGAAATACTACGTCAAAACCATTCGAGACGTCGTCCATGAGATTTTAGGTCACCCGGTCGAAATTCAAATCGAAATTGCCCAGGGGGATTCCAGTGCCAGTATTGCGGCTCCCGAGGTTGCCTCGCCCCCTCCTAACGCCAGTCCTGTCGACCATACCAACACTCCCCAACGTCAACAAGCGAGTCTCAATCCCAAATATGTGTTTTCTCGCTATGTGGTCGGCCCCAATAACCGCATGGCTCATGCGGCTTGCTTAGCGGTTGCTGAATCTCCGGGTCGCGAATTTAATCCTCTCTTCCTCTGTGGTGGCGTTGGATTAGGGAAAACCCACCTGATGCAAGCGATCGGCCACTACCGACTCGAAATCTCGCCGAACTCTCGGATTTTTTATATTTCTACCGAGCAGTTTACGAATGACCTAATCGCCGCCATTCGCAAAGACGGCATGCAGAAATTTCGCGAACATTACCGCGCGGTGGATGTGATGTTAGTCGATGACATTCAATTTATTGAAGGCAAAGAATATACCCAAGAAGAGTTTTTTCATACCTTTAACACCCTGCATGAAGCGGGTAAACAAGTGGTTTTGGCATCTGATCGTCCCCCGAGTCAAATTCCCAGATTGCAAGAGCGACTCTGTTCACGATTTTCGATGGGCTTGATTGCAGATATTCAACCCCCTGACTTAGAAACCCGCATGGCCATTCTGCAAAAGAAAGCAGAATACGAAAATATTCGTCTCCCTCGAGAAGTGATTGAATATATTGCGTCTAGCTATACCTCTAACATCCGAGAGTTAGAGGGCGCTTTAATCCGAGCCGTGGCTTATATTTCTATTTCTGGCCTGCCGATGAATGTGGAAAATATTGCCCCGGTCTTAAATCCACCGACTGCCAAAATCTCAGCTTCACCCGACAGCATTATTAATGCTGTCGCAGATACCTACGGCATCTCCATTGATGATCTAAAAGGCAATTCCCGCCGCCGAGAAATTAGCATGGCCCGCCAAATTGGCATGTACTTAATGAGGCAGCATACAGACCTCAGCCTCCCTAAAATTGGTGAGGAATTTGGTGGCAAAGACCATACCACCGTGATGTATAGCTGCGATAAAGTCTCGGACTTACAAAAGAAAGATCCAGAACTGGCCCAATCACTGCGGCAGTTAGGCGACCGGATTAACCTGGCTAATCAACCCTAAGACTGACCTGAGCACTTCCTCACTCTGGCGTACTTCTTCGCTATCGTACTTAATCAATCTGAGAGAGATGCACTCAAGCCTTGATTCGTTCATGGGCTGAGGTCTTAGCTATTCTTAGAAGCGTTTATAAGAATGGGTTTAACTGCACTCATAAACTGCAATCTTTCATCACCGCCCTCAGCCCCTCTTTCTTACATGTCAACATCTAGGGGCTGGAGAGGCAAACTCATTGAAACGGCAAAGTTTGAGTCAAGGAATAGCAACTCAACAGAATCTGTTCTTAGATCAATTGCCTGTGTGCAATGTAGCAAAACGCAGGTAGAGGGCATAGATTGTGGATATCGTGAAAAAACGGTGGATATTCAGGCATGCCTAACCACTGCCCTAAAATTTTCTTCAGTGGATAGGTTGATCGCTCAAAACACTTACTTAGTAAAGGTTCTAGGATAATATAAACACAACCTTAAATCTTTTATCAAGAATTTTAAACCTCCAATTTACCCCTGTGGAAAACTGCCATTTTTCTGTGGAAAACACGGGTAAAACTTTGTGGAAAACTAGGGGGTCTTGTGGAGAAAAAAATATTAATTCACACCCTGTGGAAAACTCCTCGATCTTTTCCACAAGTTTTCCACAGGTTAGTGATCCGCTAAAGTCTTGTTATTAATAGGGTTTTCTACTTTTTCCACATTTTCCACAGCCCCTACTATTACTACTATTCTTTTAAAATTTTAAAGAGGAGAATATAGAGAGTCCCAATTTCTGAGCAAATTGATCACAGCTTTGTTGGACAGGGTAATGATGTTACGATGTTGCTCCCAGAGTTTAGAAAGTGTTGAAGTCCCTAGAAACGCTATGAAGTTGGTCTGTCAGCAAAGTGATCTAAATTCCAAACTGTCGCTTCTCAGTCGAGTGGTACCGTCGAATCCGACTCACCCAGTTCTGGCGAACGTGTTGTTGACTGCTCAAACCGAGCGTCTTGGCTTAACGGTGTTCGATTTGAGTTTGGGAATTCAGGTTTGGATTGCTGCAGAGGTGGAGGAAACAGGCTCTTTGACCTTGCCAGCCCGATTTCTCAACGACATTGTGTCGCGCTTACCCAACTGCGATATCGAAGTGGAAACGGAGGATACAGCGGTCACCTTGACCTGTGATTCGGGCCATTACCAAATGCAGGGGTTGGTGGCTGAAGAATTTCCAGGACTCCCCAGCTTAGATGAAATTCCTGCTTTGGATCTCCCCACTGATTTGTTTTTAGAAGGTTTACAGGCCACGCTGTTTGCAGCGAGTACGGATGAAAGTAAACAAATTTTGACGGGGCTGCATCTCAATACGTCTGAGACAGGGTTTGAATTTGCTACGACGGATGGGCATCGACTTGCGATCGCAAATTTTCCCGATCTGGTCACTCCGGAGCCCATGACCATGACCATGCCTGCTAAAGCCTTGCGAGAGCTAGAGCGGATGCTAGGGAGAGTCAATGCCGATGTAGCGTTGAGATTTGATACCAATCAGGCTATTTTTGAGCTGACAGGAGAACAGGGAACGGAGCAGCTCAGCTGTCGATTACTGGAAGGTCAATACCCGGCTTATCCCCAACTGGTTCCCAAGCAGTTTGAACGGCAAGTGACAGTGGAGCGTCAACTGTTGCTGAGTAGTGTAGAGCGGATTGCGGTGTTAGCGGCCCGTAAAAACAACATTATTCGCTTGAAGATCGATAGTGCAGAGCAGCAAGTGGCTTTGTCAGCAGAGGCACCTGAATTGGGAATGGGGGAAGAGCGCTTGCCGGCTCAAATTTCAGGAGAGGATTTAGATATTGCCTTTAATGTGAAATATTTGAGTGATGGCTTGAAGGCGCTCGGTAGCCAAGAAGTGCAATTACAAATGAACTCAGCGACCATGCCGGCTGTGTTATCGCCTTTATCAGGACGACAGATCACGTACTTGATTATGCCAATTCAGATTCGGAGTTAGCTGAGAGCGTCAGAGAGGGCACGATAACTTTGAGGGAACTATCTGTCGGTGCAGATGTCTTTAAAATAGAGTGAGTCATCTATATGAATGGTGAGACCATCGAATAGCCTTCGTTAATTTTGCCTGAATGAATTGAATTTTTGAGAGAAGATCTTCTAAAATTTAGCCATCCTGGTAAACAATGTACGGGTTAGTCTCTCAGTTGGATTGGTAAAGGGTTAACAGAATGAAAGAGATTGCGATTTTAGTGTTGTCTTTGAGTTTGGTGGGTGTATTAGCAAACACGGCGAACGCTATGCGTGCATTTCTGACGTCTGCTGACAGCGCTGATGACACTCAAGAAATTGTTTTGACTGAGACTGAAGAAGATGACTGTGTGCTGTCTCCGATTGTGTCTGACCAGCCTCCTGAAGATGGAGAGGATTGGCCAGGCTGCCGGGATTAAGGCTTAAGGCTGACAGACCCACACCCTTCCCCTCCTCAAGCTATTGATGCTTCTAGTCCCTCCTGAATGTCCTGTAGGTGTTTAGGAGGGACTGCTGATATCTGTGGTGTGATGGTGCAGCCGCTCAAGCTCCCTATGGGAGGAGAGATGCCCGACTTCTTTGACCGTATAGAGCGGGCGGCCTTTAATTTCTTCGTAAATTTGACCCACATATTCACCCAAAATACCTAGACAAATCAGTTGTACCGCTCCCAGGAAAAAGATCGCCATGGTAATCATGGTGTAGCCAATCAACTGACTAGATGGCCTGAAAAATCGCCAGTAGAGAGTGAGAAACATCATAAAGATGGCCAGAGCTGAGGCAAATAACCCCAGGTAAGTGGCTAAGCGCAGAGGCACTTTGGAGAAGGCCATGATGCTGCTGAGAGCCAGAGACAGAGATTTGCGGAAGTTATATTTGACGTAGCCAGCAAACCGAGGCGGGCGATGGAGGGTAATCGCCGTTTGCCGGAAGCCCACCCAGGCCCGCAGACCGCGAATATAGCGATTCCGCTCAGGCATTTGGTTGAGTAAGTCCACCACTTGCCGATCCATCAGGCAAAAGTCACCCGTGTCGGTGGGAATGTGGATATCAGAAAGACGTTGCAGAAAGCGATAAAACACATAGGCGGTCAAGCGTTTAATGATGCCTTCTCGTTGTCGAGAAATGCGTTGAGCGTAAACGACTTGGTATCCCTGCTGCCATTGCTGAATCAGATCAGGAACCACTTCCGGCGGATCTTGGAGGTCGGCATCCATAACGATAATGGCTTGGCCAGTGGCACACTGTAGACCCGCCGTTAAGGCAATTTGATGGCCGAAGTTGCGGGCTAAGCTGATATAACGCACGGAAGGGTCATTTTGGTGGAGTTGGCGAATCAGGGGGAGGGTGCGATCGCAGCTACCATCATCCACTAAAATTAGCTCGGCTGGGCCATCCAGTTTAGTGATTAATGCCTGCAAGCGTCGATAGAGTTCAGCAATATTGTCTTCTTCGTTATAAATCGGAATAACGAAAGAATACGTTATATTGCCACTTTGATCAGGATTACTTGCAATTGATGAAGGGGAGCTGAATGGCGTCAAGGGATTGTTATAACTAAACAAAAGAGACAATGCCTGTAAGAGACATTCTATGCCTTTAACCCTGTTGATCGTAGATGATGAACCGGGCATTCGCTTGGCGGTCACCGACTATTTGGAAGCAGCTGGGTATGTTGTCCTTGCCGCTGCCACAGGTCAACAAGCATGGCAGATGGTGCAACAATATCGTCCTCATCTACTGGTCACTGATATAAGAATGCCACAGATGGATGGTTATGAGTTAGTACGCCGGGTGCGGCAGCAGCCCGCGTTTCGCTTGCTCCCCGTCATCTATTTAACGGAGTACTCCGATACTCAACAGCGCATTCGAGGTTATCAAACAGGGTGTGATGCCTATTTGGCTAAACCCTTTAATTTGGAAGAACTTGCAGCTGTTGTGCGGAACCTACTCGATCGCGCTCAAATCATACAAACGGAATTGCAAGTGGTCTCTCATAATGCCCCTGGTCTCGAATCGGCAGATCCAGCAGTCGTTAGTGCTTTAGATTTAACCCAGCGGGAACAGCAAGTTCTGTCGTTACTGACGGAAGGATTATCGAATGCGCAAATTGGCGAACAACTCCACCTGAGTCCCCGAACGGTGGAAAAGTATGTGAGTAAATTGTTGCAAAAAACAGAAACGAGTAATCGGGCCGAAATCGTCCGGTTTGCCATGGACCACCATCTTCTAGGGGTCATTGATGCGGATCTCTAAGGATTTTGCAAATGATCCAATAACCCACTGCAGGCATCCAGTAAAAGATCAATCACATAATCGAACCCTGATGGCCCTCCATAATAGGGATCGGGCACCTCTTTATCGGCAAAGTTAGTACAGAAATCGCACATCATGTGGATTTTGTCGGCGTATTGCTCATCTGGATTCATTGCCACCAAATCGCGATAGTTTTGGCGATCCATGGCCAGAATTAGATCAAACTCAGCAAAATCTTCCGGCTGTACCTGGCGACTGTTGCCCGTGAGCACGATGCCTTGTTGTAAGCCAGCCGCCGCCATTCTCCGGTCTGGGGAAGCGCCAATATGATAGCTGCTGGTGCCTGCCGAATCGCATTGATAGGCATGGGTGAGCTGTTCTTGCTGCAGCAGGTGATTCATAATCCCTTCGGCAGAAGGAGAGCGGCAAATATTGCCTAGACAGACAAATAAAAGCTTGTGGGGCATCGGGTTGGGACAGGTTAAAACAGCATTGGCGTAAAACTGCCATGTAAACCGTAGGGGATATGGTGCTTTAAGTGCAAGCGGGCCAGTGGTCCCTGTTCGATCTGCTCGGCATCGAGAATCACCACATCGGATCGATCGTGATCGCCATCGTAAACCAGAGCAATCAACCAGCCTTGATCTTCTTGGGTGGCGTTGGGTTTGGGAATAAACACCGGTTCTCCCATAAACCCTTGAGGGGCGGCACTCCAGACTTGTTCCTCGCCCGTTTTAACGTCTTGCTTAAGGATGGCTTGTAAAGGCGCGTTGCCCGTACTGGCATCCGTGGCACCAATATAAACGTAGCGATAATCGTACCCTACATTCGCAGGATTTAGAGTTGGAAACTCACAGCTTCGCTGGATCAGTGGTGTTTTCTCAACAGTGCTGACTTCAGGATTGAGGCGAAATCGCCATAGAGAGCCGGGGGGAACCCCGTCAAAATCAATGGTGCGGAAGTCAATCCCCGACTCTAAGCCAGGGAAGGTGTCGTAGCAGATGGAGTCTACAATCACTTGACCGTCTGCTTCATAGGCATTGGCATGATGGAAGACAAAGTAGGCATCGGTATCTAGCTGCTGGGGTTGATTCTCGCCTCGTCGGACCAGCCAGATTTTGGTGGGACTACCCGGCTTAAAGGAGATGCATTCCCCTGCTCCCTTGAACCCCAATAGAAAGGGAATGGGATTCAGAATAACGGGATTTTGGAAAAAGATGTAGTAGTTGGGGGTAACGGCAAAATCGTGAATAAAGGCAAACCCTGGAATGACAAATTCCTGCTGATGAACCACCTCACCGGATGGGTCAAATTCGAACAGTTTCACTTTGCTAGAAAGACCAGGCTTAATGGCAAAGTTGACGAGGCGATCGCCGTCCGCATGGGGCAAGATGCGAGGATGAGCAGAAAATGGATCACCAGGGTTGAGAAGACCAGAAAAGTCTTCCAAGCCCAACGTGTCTAAGGTAGATGGATCGAGACGATAGGGCTGATCGGCTTCCCACAGGGCTAAGAGCTTACCCGCCCAATAGATGATATGGGTATTGGCAATATTTTTGAAGTTGATATCAAAGGCGTTGGCTAGCAAACCGCCGGGCTTGGGGGTACCAAACACTCCCCGGTACAGAATCTTGCCCGCTTCCTGCTCTGCTAAATAGCCTTCTGTACGGACAAAGCGGTTGCGAAAATGGGCCTTGCCCTGATCGAACTGAATTGAACAAATCATGCCGTCCCCATCAAAGGGATGCTGGAGTGGGGTACCGTTGACATCCAATAGCCCCGGACCGTTGCGAAATAGAGTGCCGCTCAACTCTGCGGGGATTTCACCGTCTATATCTGCGATCGCATAGTCGTATTCCTCTTTCAGAGATTGGTGGCCACCTTGCCAGTTGTGGTCGAGGTAGGTGTTGTGGGTTGGAGCAGAAACGGTCATAGGGATTTAATTACGAGGTTCAGTAACAAGTTCGACAGCGAGCGACTCAGATAAAAGCGGCTCGACAGATGGTGGGATATCTAAAGCGAGGTCTGGATCTAGGGCATCTGTCCCTTGGTCGGGCAGCCAATTCAGTAGTGGTAAGGGTAAGAGGGTGCTGAGATTGGCAATAATCACCAGCAGCCACAACTGCTGGAAATTGGTTTCTGTAATGCCCAATCCATGCATAATCAGAGCACCAGATTCATGGGATAGCAGGCCTGCTAGGTTGCTCACGGACATCAATAGAGCAAACATCGTGGCCTCGATGCCTGGAGGACAGAGGCGAGCGGCCAATACTAATACGGGCATATAGGCAATTTGCCCCATCACCGTCAGAATCAGGCTGTCACCCAAGCTAAACCATTCGTCACTAATGCCTAATGTTCGGTTGGCATGGGTGACCAACAGTAAAGTGGTCATGCCAAGGGATGCTGCAATGAGCGTGCTCCATAAAAAAATGCGGCGTACGGGAACGGCTTTGAGATAACGCTGAAAGACCCAGATGCCCAGCAAGGCTGCCAGACTGGTTACTAGGCGCACTCGACCGAGAAATTCTGGGTCAAAGCCTAAATCATTGGTGGTAAAGAAGAAAAAGGCAGCTTCAGAACTGGGGGTGGCTTGCCAGAGAAAGACAAAGATCACGGGCAGTAAAATCTGCTTTTGGGTAATGGCTTGCCAGAGCTGGCTGACTTGCTGCTTGGTCGTGTCTAAATTGATCTGAGTCTCAACCTTGGGGTCTGCAATCAGTCCAGCAATGGCAGAAACCAGCAGAGGAAAAGTGGCCGTAATCCAAAAAACGCTTTGGGTACTCATATGGGCCAACAGCCAGCCGCTAAAGTAGGCGGTCAGGATTCCGCCCAATGCGGTGGTGGACCAGCAAAGAGATTGTAGGGAGCCAGCATCGCTCTGAGATTCCTGGCGAACCCGCTCAACCACAAGAGAATCGACAATCACATCGCTGATGGCGACGGACAGAGAACTGAGGACAATGGCAATCGTTGCAGCAAGGGAAGTATGAACGATGCTAGCCATTCCTGCCCAGGCTAGGCATCCCAGTATCCCGGACAAGACGAGGTAGGACCGGCGACGATATCCAAAGATGGGGACGCTATCGGACACAAACCCAAAGATGGGCTTGATTACCCAAGGGAGGGCAGCAATTCCCATCATGGCGGCTACTTGAGCCGGGGTTAAACCGAGGTCGTCTTTTAAGAAGAAGCTGACGGCTAACCGAGCTAATCCCAAAATTCCCTGGACAAAATAGACCATCAATATGGCCAGTAGCTCAGGTGTGGGATCTTGACCGTAAAAGACGTTTTCTTTTAGGAAATCACGCACCGAGTCGAGTCTCGACTGAGATACAAACATTGATAATAATTTACAAATATCAATGTTTGTATCATACCCTGATTTCTTAGGTTGATTACTATATCGGGGCCTTTGGTGATTTCTAACGATGTTGAATTAAGTCACTCCAAAAGCTTGCTTTAATTTTGTGGGACTTTACGTTGAGGTGCTGACTTGATGTGCCAGATTGAGGAAAGAGTATTCTGCATTTTTGGTATTAATGACAACATTAGGGGGTATGACAACGATTCTGTCATACCCCCTAATGGCACACCGACGTTTTGAATCCCATTTTTAAAAAATCCAAGGGGATCGGGGACTCGGCAAAGGCGACCTCTTCTGCTTCCTTTGCCGTATCGGATAGGTCTTTGAATGCAGACATTTCAAACCCTCGCGAGAGCTTACCTATGTTCCATAGGTAAGATACCCTAAAGGCCCAAATCCTTATGTGAGGAGTCTGGCTCGTGGAGCTGTTGAGTGTTGTGAAATTTGCGTGCGCTTTGAGACGCTCATTCAATCAGAAGACGTAGTGTTATCGTCCCACTTTCGATATATGAATACAGGAATGAGCAGCATAAGCATATTCCAAGCAAGCCCTGAGAATAAGTATGATGCCGCATATTTATCTATGAAAGGCACCCAAGACAGGAATAATGACCCGAGGAAGCCAAGCAACATCGGTAAAGTGGCAATCATCAGATAAGTAGGTGAAGACAAAACACTTGCACCGATCAAGGTCGATCTCCCATCAACAAAACTGGTGTGGTCACCTAGTGGAGAGTAAAAAGTCTCTTGTCTTACTTGATCATCGTCGTAATCGACGATAACTAGGCTAGGTGCTAGAGCTAATAGGTTAAATGATCCTCGCGGCAATTCACTACCAAAAGACGGCGATGTATAGGCTCGTGCTGAAAATACTCGCTTTGTTGGCATAGCCATAGCCTGTAGTCTGGCTAGCTCTTTTTTGCCTATACCGATAGTCACTCCAAGTAATAGCTCGGCAAGCATCATTTTCAGGATGAGAACAATACCAAGTTTGTCGAGAATTCCAAGGATAAATTCCATAAGGCTCTTGATCGAAATCTTCAAAAATAAGTGACTAAATATAGTATTCCCACCAGAATCAATGCATAACTACAGCTATACGAAACCAAACGTATAAAAACTCTAATAATATCCCTATTACGACTAGTTCTCGAACAACCTCAATGACCCCTGCTGCGAATCCGTCTCTATGCCTTCTAAATCAGGGGCATCAATCGCGACAGCTATCACTGTCATGCCCTGAGTAGAGATACTAGAGCACTCTGAGTATAGGAATTATTTAATATTCCCTGAGACTAATGGGCGAAATGGTTAGAAAATGAAACGCGCTACCAAAAAGGTGCTTCCTACAATTGCTGGAGTTTGGATAGTATTCTTGCTCCTCGATTTGCCCATGATGATTAATCCCACGCCACTCTCAAAGGCTCGCGAGAGATTTTTAGTCAAAACAATTTGTCTCAGTCTTTATGCTGGATCGGTAGAAATATTTGCTACGGAATAATTTTTTAATTTTATACATTCTTAAGATCTTATGTATAAAAATCATTTGGCTAATACAAGAAGTGAATAGCCACCCAGTAATCGTACCGCTAAATCTTGGTTGATTGAAAATGCAAGTTTTCTAGGGAATTTCATTAACGTGGTTTTCCAACTTCGACTGGGTAATTCTAAGTAACTTCCTGTATATACATAATCAATAATTTGATATCCAGTATGTTTAAGAGACTCCAGTGCTGTTTCTTTTGTGAAGTAATGAATATGTCCAGCCGTTGTTCTTTTTCTGCTAATTGGAGAAGAACGAAGTACTGTTTGAACGGATAAATCAAGTGGAATATGAAATATTTTGTATTCTCCCTTGTTTTTGATTTTTCGTAAGAAACTAAAATAGTCTTCGATATGTTCAAAGACATCAATAGCCATTACAACATCAAAGTATTCATCAGAGTGATTCACTAGATCTAAAAGTCTGAATGATAAATTATTTTTTGTTTTTTTATTGCAAAGCTCGTATGCCTGAGGTGATATTTCATATCCGACAAATTTCTTGTCACTGCCATACTGCTCTGACAGCTGTTTGAGTATTTCTCCAGTTCCACATCCTATGTCACAAATTTTTGTGGGAGTCAAAAAATTTTTTTCGATAATTTTATGGATATTTTTTGCTTTCCATGGTGAGTCTTCTTCATGCCATGAAGGATGATCTTTAAGGTATGTTCCATTTTCATAGATTTGTACCATTATTTATCTCCGTAGCTATCTATATAATTATCAGTGAGAGAAAAATGATTAACTCTTTTTGTACTTAGCCTCTGGGATTTTGTAGGTTTTGTACTAAAGGGTGATAGTTTAAGTGATGATATTTTTGCGTTATAACATAATTATTTTTATAATTTATTTGTATTGTAGGTTACATTTTTTTGGACTGAAGAAACTGAGATAATTGAATCTACAAGATTTGAATATTAAATTTAACAGATTTTTAGCCTGGGTGATAGTTTTTTAGATCTGTCTTTATCCCTTTGATAAAGCGGCTATATTGGTTGACGAGACCTCTTCACTGTGTAAGAAAGTAAATAGAATCTCTAGTTTTACGTGCCTAAACTACTACCCCATTCATGGGTTTAAGTGCAGTCTGACTATTCTCTCAAGAAGTTGAAATTCTCCCTTTTTCAACAGTCGGGATGCTATATCTAATGCCAAAAAAATTAGTACTAGGTTTGTACAGAATGCGCTCCTCCAATTTATTCAGTATTTTTCTCTCACTGGTTTTCTCTCATCAATCGCTATGATCCAAGACTGGAAATACATTAAGTCTCTGTGCCTGTGAAATCAACCAGCTGATTCTGGCGATCGATGATGAGATGGTGAGTGCCAGAACCAGTCCATAAAGTGCTGACTGAGTTAGCAGTCCAGCATTCTTGGGTGGGTATTGCTTGAGGCTGCCAGGGTGGATCGAAGTGGTCATAGCTTGAATCAGGGAGGCGAAAATTGGATGCGATGGTCTTCGACCGACCTTTGGCCATCGCATCACAATCCACCGATTCATATCCCGTCTATAGATAAAGATTGGATAGTAGTTTCTCCTGCCTGAAATCGTGAAAATAACGGATAACCTTGCCAGGTATTTCCTACACCGTACAACTGGGCAATGCTAGCTGGATTGGCTGTTGGAGACCTAGGGTCAACATTTCTTCGGGAGTGTTAACAGAAGTCAGACCCCCATCTAAATACCAGAGGAATTTAAAAACTTGATGTGTCTTCAAGGATCCGGGTTGTTATGATCAGGACTGCGGCTCAGCATCTGGTACAAAACAGCCAGAGAAGCCGCTGAACAGTTCCAGCAAATCAATTGAAGGATATGGGTTGAGGATGAAAATTCAGGCGATTGAAACATTGGTTTCAGACTGGTCAGGCGATTGCCTAGGGATTGGCTTTTTTGAAGAGGCGGTGGATTTAGAAAAAGATCTGGCTCAGTTAAACCAACGCTTGGAAGGAGTCTTGCAGGAACTGATTGAGGAAACCGAATTTAAGGGGAAATCAGGTGAGCAACCTTGGACGCGCATTTCTGGCCAGGGACCAATTCGCAAAGTAGTGCTGATCGGCTTGGGCTCGCCCGATCACTTCAATTTAGACAGCTTGAGACAAGCGGCGGCTGCCTTGGCTAAAACTGCTCAAAAGCAAAAAGCGGCCAGTGTGGGCTTGCAATTACCCCTGTGGAACGAAGACGCTTCGGTCTCTGCTCAAGCAATAGCCGAAGGAATTGAACTCGCTTTACATCAGGATAGTCGCTTCAAATCCGATCCAGAGGCGAAAAAAGCGAGTGAATACCCTCAAGACATCAGCTTATTGGGTATGGCCGATCAGACGCAAGCGATTGAAAAGGCCCAGCAAATCTGTGCAGGCGTGATCCTAACCCGTGAACTTGTGGCAGCCCCTGCGAATGTCATCACCCCCAGTGCCTTGGCCGAAACGGCTGCACAAATTGCAGCCGAACACGGTTTGACCTTGGAAGTCCTAGAGCGAGAAGAGTGCGAAGCCCAAGGGATGGGCGCATTTCTGGGGGTCTCTTTAGCCTCTGATCTGCCGCCAAAATTTATTCACCTCACCTATAAGCCTAGCGGTACGCCTCGCCGTAAGTTGGCGATTGTGGGTAAAGGCGTCACTTTTGATTCTGGGGGACTCAACCTGAAGGTCAGTGGCAGTGGGATTGAAACCATGAAAATGGATATGGCTGGCTCAGGGGCGACGTTGGGAGCAGCCAAAGCCATCGGTCAACTGAAGCCTGATGTGGAAGTTCATTTCATTGTGGCGGCGGCTGAAAATATGATTAGTGGTCATGCGCTCCATCCAGGCGATATTTTGACCGCTTCCAACGGTAAAACCATTGAAATTAATAATACCGATGCTGAGGGACGACTGACCCTCGCTGATGCCTTGGTCTTCGCGGAAAAGCAAGGCGTCGATGCCATTGTGGATTTAGCGACCTTAACGGGAGCGTGCATTGTGGCGTTGGGGACCGATATTGCAGGCATGTGGACGCCAGAAGATAGTCTGGCAGAAGAGCTGACACAAGCTGCGAACCAAGCTGGTGAGAAATTTTGGCGAATGCCTTTAGAAGACAAATACTTTGAAGGGCTTAAATCTCCCATTGCTGATATGAAAAATACGGGGCCGCGTCCCGGCGGGTCGATTACGGCTGCTTTATTTCTACAACAGTATATTGAAAGTACCCCTTGGGCGCACTTAGATGTCGCTGGTCCAGTGTGGACCGAAAAAGAAAATGGGTATCTCAATGTTGGGGCTACGGGGTTTGCGGTTCGCACCTTGGTGAATTGGGCTGTTGGATAATCTTTGACGCTTGGTAGATAGTTGGGAGAGTGTGAACGGCACTCTCCTAGACCCAAAAGTCCCATAGCTGTATTGCTGGAGGCTGCACACTGTTCCAGTTGTTCAGTACAGTGGTCGAAAGTGTTTCAATCTTGACCTCCATGAGCAATTCCGTCCTCTCTCCAGAACAATTGGTTCAGCAACTGCAATGGCGATATGCGACCAAACAGTTTGACTCAACCCGAACCATACCTGAACCGATTTGGGATGCCTTAGAGAAAAGTCTGGTGCTGACGCCCTCTTCGTTTGGTCTGCAGCCGTGGAAATTTTTTGTGGTTCACAATCCTCAAACGCGCCAGCAACTGCTGGAATATTCTTGGGGGCAAACCCAAGTCGTAGATGCGTCCCATTTGGTGGTATTAGCGATCAAAAAATCCGTCAATGCTGATGATGTTGATCGGTTTATGCAACGGACGGTCGAAGTGCGTCAAGTTGAGCTGGAGTCATTAACTGGGTATGCCAACATTATCAAAAAATTTTTAGAACAGCCCCAAAATTCGAGCTTTGACGTCGATGATTGGGCGGCACGGCAAGTTTATATTGCCTTGGGCCAATTTATGACCAGTGCTGCTTTTCTGGGGATTGACACCTGCCCGATGGAAGGGTTTATCCCCGCCAAATACGATGAGGTTTTGGGCTTAACCGCTACCGACTATACATCCGTTGTGGTTTGTCCTGCCGGGTATCGTCAGACTGCCGATAAACATGCACAGCTCCCCAAGGTGAGATTCAAGCAAGCAGATGTTATTGAGCGGATTGACTAACGTGGGCTGGGAGCAGGTCTGGATCCAGATGAGGCAAGCGCTCGTTGCAAGAAGTGAGTTCTGATCTCTCACCTGTCTAGACTAAGATCAGAACAGCCTTTATGGGGATGGAATAATGGCTTTAGAACCTTGCCGAGTGTGCGGTACTTTAAACAGTTCAGAAGCAGAAATTTGCCTCAGTTGTGAGTTTCCAACTAAAGGTCGTCGCCGTCCAGCTATTTTTCAATGGGCAGCGGTCGGTCTATTTGCGCTGTTTACTATTCCCTTGGTGATGACTCTGATGAATCGGATTCAATCCCAACCTCGGCAGCCCTCTCCTCAATCTGTCTCTATTCACCTTGCGCGCTAGTATCCTGCTGTATTTCTGATGATCGCACCGCTTAAATTACCCCGTCGTCGGCTCTTGCAAATGACGGGTGCCCTAATGTTGACGCTGTTATGGCCGCATCTGGCCCATGGACAACCGGGACGACAGGTGCGAGATATCGCAAAGGCCGTAACGGTATTGGTGTCACCTCAGAGTAGTTCAGGGTCGGGAGTGCTGATCAAGCAAGAAGGAAACAGCTACTATGTGCTCACTGCCAAGCATGTTATGGAGTCCACCCAGGCCGGGGAAGAAGCCGATGTTGTCACGGCTGATGGTCAGTCTCATGCCATTAATACCCAAGCGATTTTGTATCTATCAGGGGTCGATTTAGCGCTGATTCGGTTCGATAGCGATCGCATCTATCCGGTTGCCACTCTGGGAAACTCTGAAGCCGTCACCGAAACGGATACCATCTATATTGCCGGCTTTCCCTTACCGGGCCAAGCGATTACGGCATCGACTTTTACCATTACCAAGGGCGTGATTACGGGCAAAGGCCAATACCAACGGGGATATGGCTTAATTTACGATAACGTTACCCAACCGGGCATGAGTGGTGGTCCGATCCTAAATGAGGCTGGTCAAGTGATTGGCATTCATGGTTTGGCCGAAGGGGAACGGGTACAAGGGGTCGCCGTCAAGGCAGGCTTAAACTTAGGGGTCCCAATCAATACGATTTTGGATCTTACCCCGCTGGCTTTGAAGCAGGCACCAATGGTGGATTCGCCTCAGCCCCCTGTTGTCTCTGGTCGCACCAATGAACAAACGTTTCGCGCGTTTTTAGATCAGCATTATGCCGCTATGGCCCCCTTAATCGAAACTCGGGATGCAGCTCGCCTGTTTAACTATCTGCCCATCGATAAGGAGCGCTTTCGCTACAGGCTGAACACGGGGGTTGTGCAAAATTACAATGACCGAGTCGCAGGCGCCTCGCAATATTATTCCCAAAAACCAGCGAGTGAAATTTGGAAACTCTCCTATGAAGTGACCGATTTGCAAATGCCAGACGCTGATCGGGCGATTGTCTCCCACATTGAAACCGTGAACTGGTCTTACTGGCCCGGGCTGTTGCGGGGAGTGGTGCGCCGCCGTGAAACAACCACTTGGGAGCGCGTGAACGGCCAATGGAAAATGGTCGCTGTGGAAGAAGGAAACCAGCTGTAGGTGTCCAGTGCGGGCACCCTGGGATGGGAGCTGCACTGGAACGGACAGCCTAGGTGTTGATTTGCACCTTCACGACTTTTTGTTTCTCTGGCTCGGCTTTGGGCAGGGTGACGGTCAATACGCCGTGCTGATAATCAGCCTTGACGCCCTGATTGTTAATTCGGCCTGGTAGAGGGATTGATCGGTGGAACTTCCCATAATGGAATTCGCTACGCGTCACGCCTCGGTCATCGCGCCGTGTTTCTGTGCGGCGCTCACCGCTGATCGAGACAGAATCTTTACTGACCTCGATATTGACCTCTTCAGGGTTGAGCCCCGGTAGTTCGAGATGCAACAGATAGTGATCGTCCGTTTCTTCTAATTCAACGGCAGGTACAAACCCTAGGTCGATGCCCGCTCGTCGGGTGGTTGCGAGATTGTCAAAGAGACGATTCATGTCCCGCTGCATCTCGTCTAGCTCTCGGAAAGGTTGCCAGTGTAGGAATGTCATAACGATATCCTCCTCGTTACTGTGAATTGAATAATGATGAAATGGGGAAAGACGTGAACCTAATGCTTACAACGTTGTGGGTTCTTGACTTCAAGCGTACTGTAGGGATTTGCGATCGCAGGTAGGGAGATGATCCCCTGTGGAGTAGGGATAACCCGCCTTCTATGCTGTCTTAAGATTCACAGGGAGAAAGATTGAGCCATACTTCCAATTGACTCACCATGCGTCGAAGCGCTTTCATTTCAATTAATTTGAGTGCCTTAGCAACAGAAACGACTCGCCTTTGCCGCTCTTGATCCTCGAGCCATTGCTGATGCAGTCGGGTCACAGCTAGGGGAAAGACTTGTACCATTGAAGACCCTTCCCACTTTTGATGTCGATAGATCCCTAATGGCTCTGTTGTAATCACCCCTTCAATCCCCGCTTCTTCCCACGCTTCTTGGGCTGCTGAATCCCATGCAGTTAAATGGGGTTCAATCGCGCCTTTGGGAATAATCCAACGATGCCGTTTCCGAGACGTAATCAGGACAATCTTTAAGCCATCCGGTTGAATCAGATAGGGCAAAGCAGCAGATTGCTGATAAGACCCTTCTTTCACGAGAGCAGGCATAACAATAGCCGATCAATAGTGGGGAGCTGCTTAAGAGGTTAGCGGGAATAAGCGGCTTTGCCAATACGATTAATAATCTCGAACACCATTAATTGATTTGTCGTGTAATAGTTGTAAGGCCACTTGACCATCAACAGGGCGCGAGAACAAATGGCCTTGGGCTTCCTGACAGCCTAAATCTAGTAAAAAACGTCTTTGAACAGGGGTTTCTACGCCTTTAGCCATCACATTTATTCCTAAGTCATGGGCAAGTTCGATAATAGAGCGCACTAGATCGAGATGATCAGCATCTAATTGTTTGATAAAGGATCGATCAATTTTTAAGGTATCTACGGGAAGCTGTTGCAAGCACTGTAAGGAGGCATACCCTGCGCCAAAGTCGTCAATACAAAGACTCACTCCCATCTTGTGGAGCTGTTGGAGGGTCTCCAGTGCTGTGGTGGCCTGATTGAACAAGATACTTTCTTGAATTTCAATCATCAACTGTTCAGGTTCAATTCCTGTTTGCCTTAAGACGTGTTGGACTTGAGAGATTAAGTCAGAGGTATCAAATTGCTTGGCCGAGAAATTTACACTGATCGATAAGGGTTCCTCGGTAAATTGTCGCCACTGCTGAATCCGAAAACAGGCTTCCTTCAACATCCAGTGATCAATGTCAATGATTAAGCCCGTTTCCTCAGCAATGGGAATAAACTCCAAGGGAGACACTAGCCCCAACCTGGGGTGAATCCATCGGAGTAATGCTTCAAAACCGACAATTCGTTGGTCCGCTAAACAAACAATGGGTTGAAAGAAGAGATTGAGTTCTTGTTCTTGCAAGGCCCGCTTCAAATCATTTTCAAGCTTTAACAAGCGTACTGCTCGCGCATGCATGGTGGGATCAAAGACAATGTAGTTTCCTCGACCACGGTCTTTGGCGTAGTGCACTGCAGTGTTGGCATCACGGAGTAAATCTTCTGCTCGGTCATACGCCATCAGCGTCAGAGAAATGCCGATGCTGACGGTAATCGACAAGGCTTGACCATTTAAACTGAACGGAGAGATCAGCTCTGCTGAAATCTGGTTGGCCATCAGTAACGCACTGCTGACGTCGTCGAGATGGTCCAGCAGGATAATAAATTCATCTCCACTCAAGCGGGCAAAAAGCGTAGATTCTGGTAAACAATTCTTTAAGCGCCAAGCAATAGAAATTAATAGCTGATCTCCTGCTAACCGCCCGAAGCAGTCGTTGATACTTTGAAAACGGTCAATATTAATGACTAAGATGGCGAAATGATAGTTTTCTTGCCGTTTATATTGTTCAAAAGCATGCGCTAACTGAATCAGAAAATAGGTTTGGTTAGGGAGACCGGTTAAAGCATCGTAAAACGTTGTTTTCATGATGCTTTCGCTGGTCTGTTTGCGCTCGTCAATGAAATCTAACGTACTTTCCCGCGCTTTTTGGATCAGCGAAACTAGCTCTTGGTAGTTAGCAATGGAAGATTGGATCAGCAGAATCTTTTTAGTGCCTAGTGTGAGGGCAGAGGCTTCTAAATGAATCTCTTGGTTCTGAGCATCATGCTCACACCATAAGCCCGATTTATAGAGTCCAGATTGGTTTTCGTACCAAAATTGGGCGGCATCCGTTAAAAAGTTGGATAAAAAAGGTAAGTGTTCAGTAATCCAATGCGGTTCCAGGTGAGTGGTTATTTGTGGACAGAGATGGGTAAACCAGGTGGGAATCGTCCCCACAATTTTGAAGGACTGCCCGTTGACCTGTTCCAACACCAGAATATCTAAGGCAGCTAATACGTTTGCAGGGAGCGATTCCGTCATCATGATTTCTGGTATGAATACAGGGAGGGTAAGTCAACCATTGTATTTTCCGCTAAAGAAGTGGGGACAAAGCACCTCTGCCTTTGATCTAGCCTATCAAAGGTCTGTTTGTCGATGATCAAGGTCCCTGCTTGCGAGATTTCGTTTAAATTCACCGCGATATCCATGGGCTGTCCCATCACGGTTAAGGTTTTGCCAAAGCCCACTTGCAGCAAGCCCACTGTAACTGTGCCAGTCGTCACTACCAATGCACACTGGGTGGCAGCATGCTGATGGGAAGACTGATCTTGAAAGGTATCTAAAATGCGTATGCTGGCTGCGATCGCTTGTTGGGAAGCATCCTGTGTGGAAGGCAAGGCACCAAAAACAGCAACAATGGAATTGCCAATACTTTGGTGAATAAGACCGCCCTCATCCAAAATAAGCGGAGAGATAGTAGACAGATAAGCATCCAATTCTCTTAAGGGATTTGTGGTGGGGGTTGGCGTTTCCAGGCCAGAGATGCTGCAGCATTTGATCACTAAAATGGTGAGTAATTTCTGTTCACCAGCAGGTCGGATATCCAAGATATTTTCAGCCACCGTCTCTGCATCCATCCATTGGCTGAGAGATTTAGCCTGTTTGCGTCTGAGCAAGCTGAGATCATTGACTTTTTGTTGAATCAGAACATGCTTGGCATTTTCAGTGGTGGCATCAAACAAGAGGACCCAATCCTGTTCCTGCTCGGCAAAGAGATGAACCTCAGCAATGATATCCTCTTCAATTTGCAAAAAGGGAATATGCAGGGCCGATTCTTCCAGGGGCAATAAGCCAGCCAAGAAAAAGATTTGCTCGTCTACGAGGTTGTGGAGGGTGAGTGGATTGAGACCATAGCGATCGCAATCCCCACCAAAGGCTAATAACGCTCCGTCCTTACTAATTTGGAGATACGCAGGAAAGCGATCACGAACGACAGTAGAACAAAGGAACGTGACGATGGGTTGAGGCAAGTTCAACATGTGTCTTTAAATCATCAGTTGCGCTAGTTGTGTAAAGCACTCTTCGACTCCTAGACCTGTCCTTGCACTTCCCATACAGTACAACCATTGTCGCTGGGAGAGTTCTTCGAGGTCTTCCTCTCCGATTTCCCAGTCTTGACTCAGATCATACTTATTGAAAATTGTAATAAATGGCACTTTGCCAATCGTGTCTTCAACCTTAGCTTGTAAGTGAAACACTGTTCCTAATGTATCTCGTCGGGTGCCATCTACCACCAAAATATAGGCGGCTGACCCCCGCAAATATGACATTCTAATTTTTTGGAATTCATCTTCACCATGAATATCCCAGAGAATTAAGGTGAGATCTTCCCCCTCCACGCTGACCATCTTTTTATCAATTTTGACCCCAACCGTGGTTTGATATTTATCGGAATAAATCCCCTGAACGTATCGAGCAATTAAGCTCGTCTTCCCTGTCGCAAAGGCACCGACCATACAAATCTTTTTTTGGAGCATATGTTATTGCTTCGCTTCCGATGGATGAACAAACAGAACTTTGAAGGTAACCTTGCGATTAGAAAGATTGGGTGTTGTGGTGGTTGAGCTAGAGGCGGGTGGTTCAACGTTAACCATTTTAAAGATGCTGCGATTAATTCCTTGTTTGGCCAAAATTGAGATGACTGCCTTGGCCCGTGTCTCTCTGACAGAGAGATTGATCAATTCCGCGCCGATGGTATCCGTATGTCCTTCCACCAGTACAGTAATGGGCTGTTTGAGGGTTTTCGCCGTCTGTAGTAGGGCGCTCAGATCCTGGGCCAGGGATTTCAACATGCCATCTTGCTGAGACACGAGTTGAGCATTTTGGGTAAAGAGTACCGTTTTCGCTTCAATCTTTTGCTTCAGCGTGGCGAGAGCTTTGCTTTCAATCGGGAGCACATTCTGGGTATTGAATCGGCTGATATTAGGAAGGCGTAGTGCTAACGTCTGAGCTTCGTCAATCCAGGCTTGGGGGGCAGTCCCAGAGGCTTGGATAAAGCCCTTGGGATCAATGGTGAGACGGACGGTTTCGGGGGGCTGGAGCAATGCCGTGACTCTAGACTCTAGAAACTCCGCGTTAAAGGAAAGATAGGGTTCCCAGACAAACTGGATCTTCTCTGGATCGAGATCGGTCTGCGTGATTAAGTTGGTCGGTTGAGCCGCCAGCGGATCTTTGAGGCCAGAGATGGTATATTGCCCATCTTGTTTTGTCGTCTGCAAAACGACAATTCCGGGTTCTTGATTCAGTTGATTAACAAAGCTTTGCACCTGATGTTGTTCTTGTATGGCAAAAAAGGTCCAGGCTCCAAAACCCAAGAGCAGAATGCTTGCAGCTCCTCCAATCCATTTCAAGGGAGAAGACCGCTTTTGCTTGGCTTGATACTGGGATTGTAAACAGTCATCTAGGTAAGGACGGCAAGATTCAAAGACACTGCTGTCTCCTTGAAATTGATGCATTTGTCGCTCATGCAGAAGATGGATGCGCTCCAGGGAATTTTCCATGGTCAGCCGCAGTTTACTGGGGGGATTTCCCCGAATAACGCAGGCAATCAGGGCTTGTGGTCCTTCGTTTACCCAGATCGTTAGTTCACCCACTTGCAGGCTACCTAAGGTGTCATCGCTAACGCTAAAGGAGTCCCGAACAAAATCTTGAATGGCCGTAAACATAGCAGACACCAGGTCTGCATCCTGTGCGGCTGCTGTTTCAGCAGCTAAATGCTGGAGAACTAAGCCAGAGGTTTTATGAATCAGGAAAACTTGTTCAACTTGATAGACTAAGGTGCGGAGCAACAGCACTTCCGCAAACGACTTTCCCGTTCGCCAAGCTTCGAAGCGCCAGCTGAGACTTTGAGGCGATAAACTATGCTCCAAGCTCTGATTGAGGGAGTTTGTTAAGTTTTGAATGGCGGCTGCGATCGATTTCCGAATCGCCGGCCCCATAATGGGGAATAACGCTTCAGACAAAATGTTTTGGTCGGTATTGACGGAAGACTTAATGGCATGTTCGACCGTGGGCACCATGGCGGATGGAAAAGCTGGATCACCCGTCTGCAGTGTGAGATTAACCGCTTCTGGTAAAACGCGACTCACATCTTCGGAACGCAGTTTGGCGTTTTCAAAGCGCTCTTTCAAATCGGGTCCAATCAGTAAGCTGCGCAGCTCAGTGAGGTCGTTCGTTGAGAGCTGCTCTTCTGGATGGGAGGCAGACTCTCCGTGATTGGTTTTAGCGGGTAGGTCACTCATTGAACAAAAGGCTGCAATGATGGATGGTCTAAAAGAAGCGCTGTCACGATCGATAGTTCCAGGGTAAAAGGGCTGATCGGCATCCGGTGGAAAGCGAATGACGCGCAGCCCCATCCCCATGAAGTTATGACCATGATAGCTCGACTATCCGCGCACCCAAGACTATCGATGGGCACGAATGTTGAGCGCTAATTCGCTAAAGAGGTCGGCTAAGTGAGCGCGATCGGCGTCATCTACGGTATTAAGTTCTTGCACCTCACGCTCTAGGAGCGCTCTGAGTTCATCATGCTTTTGATTGAAATCATCTCCTAACCGTTCAATTTTCGCTTCAACAGCGGCCATGCCTGTCTCATACTCATCGTGAAGATCGGAAACCGCTGCCGTTTGCTCGTCATGATTGGTTTTTAGGGTCTTGGTCAGCGCTTTCAACTCCTTCCGCATGGACGCTTCCAGGGATTGTAAACCTTGATCGATATGATGGCGGAGGTCAGCATATTCCTGATCCAATCGATGTCCTAATTGGTTCAGTTGTTGTTCGTGTTTTTGCACCTGTTGACCGAAGAGCAGATCCCGAATTTTATTGAGTGTGTTTAGGTCTACTTCTTCATTATTTGGATTGGCTCCTACGACAACATCGACAGGCTGATTTACGTCTGATGAATCGTTAGGAGAGGATGGGGATGCTATCTGCTTATTAGAGAGAGTCATAGCTGCAGTTTGTGTAAATTACGCCTATCAACAGTCAGCCATTTTCTACGGCTGGAGTCGTATTACGTTCCGAGGGTGCTGTAATTGCCCCGATTTTAGCATCGCTTTCCCAAGCCTGATGAAATTGTCTCAGGCATTGCGGTGACGCCATGGGCAGATAGAACTTATCGCTCATCTACTTGGATAGCGGTGAGGACTAGATGGTAGCGATAGAGGGCAACTGGCTGATTAAAGGCCTGAAAATAATCGGGATCTTGAGGCGACAGATAAATTGCAGTCACCTGATCGGCATCGATCTGGGCAGGAAGGGTATTAATGTAGCGATAAGCGGTGGTGTTTTCAACCTGATTGAGATAAATCTGAGTATTGCTGCGAAACTCTTGCTGAAAGAGTTCACTCGCAATCCATGTGTCGGTTTTAGGGTTAAATTCAGTGTTGCGATCGCTAATCGTCGAGATTAGCTGCCGATCTTGTTTCAATACAGTGGTTTGACGATTCGGAAAGCGAGGATCGATCGTCACTTGTTTAACGGCATCATCCCCTAAATAGGCTGCTGCTAAACTACGGCCATTAAACACTAAATCGGCAATCACAGATGGCTTACGAGACAATAGCTCCCAAGGCGATGCGCCCGCCAGCACTTTGGTTCTGATTGGGGTTGGTTCTTCAATAAAGCGCACCTTAAATGTGACGGGTTCATTCAAATGTTCCTGATTGTCGGCATAGCCTGGCGTCACCAGTTGGGGGGCTAAGGGAGCGGCCATATCCACTAGGGTGCTGGTCACCTGCCAGTCTCCTAAAAACCAGTCTGGATAAATTAAACTGCCCGTTGCAGGTTTGAGGACAGGCTTGCCTTGCCATTCAGGAAATGTACTGAGCCGTTCTGCCAATGGGCTTGCGATCGCGGGCAAAGACCAACACAACCAACAGAGGACCAAGCTGAGCCATACGCCCCGTCGCCAAAGACACCCATGCCTAGATTGTCGGTCTTTACCCTTCATCTCGAAATGCCTCAGCTTAACGCGCTGAGCCCACTTGATCTTTAGCCAAGAACTTCTCTAGTTCGGTGAGGGCATCTGCATCCACTTTGGTTTGCATGGGGCAGAACTTGGGACCACACATGGAACAAAACTCGGCGGTTTTATAGATGTCCGCCGGTAAGGTTTCGTCGTGATACTCACGGGCACGTTCTGGATCAAGGGAGAGTTCAAACTGGCGATTCCAGTCAAAATTGTAACGCGCTTCGGAAAGTTGATCATCGCGATCGCGGGCACCAGGACGGTGACGGGCAATATCTGCGGCATGGGCTGCAATCTTATAGGCGATCAAGCCATTCCGAACATCTTCGGCATCAGGCAGTCCTAAATGCTCTTTGGGCGTGACATAACAGAGCATGGCGGTTCCATACCAACCCGCCATGGCAGCGCCAATGGCTGAGGTAATGTGATCGTAGCCGGGAGCGATATCCGTCACTAGTGGCCCTAGCACGTAGAAGGGCGCTTCCGAGCATTCCTCCATTTGCTTGCGGACATTGAATTCAATTTGGTCCATGGGGACATGACCTGGACCTTCCACCATCACCTGCACATCATGTTCCCAAGCCCGACGGGTCAGCTGTCCTAGCGTTTTTAGCTCTGCGAGTTGGGCATCATCGGAGGCATCGTGGGTGCAGCCGGGCCGCAGAGAATCTCCCAAACTAAAGGACACATCGTGTTTTTTAAAGATTTCGATAATGTCATTAAAGTGAGTGTAGAGAGGATTTTGCTTGTGGTGGTGAAGCATCCAGCGAGCCAAAATACCGCCGCCGCGAGAGACGATGCCCGTAATTCGGTTACGCACTAACGATAAGTGCTCGATCAAAATGCCCGCATGAATGGTTTGGTAATCTACACCCTGCTGAGCATGCTTTTCAATCACATGCAAAAAGTCATCTGCTGTCAGATTTTCAATATTGCCATGAACGCTTTCTAGGGCTTGATAGACGGGCACCGTGCCAATGGGAACGGGAGACTCGTTAATAATCGCCGTCCGAATTTCATCGAGATTGCCACCCCCAGTCGAGAGGTCCATCACGGTATCAGCACCGTACTTCACCGCTAAGCGCAGTTTATCGAGTTCTTCTTCGATATCGGAAGAGTTGGGTGAAGCCCCAATATTTGCATTAACTTTGCATTTGGAAGCAATCCCAATGGCCATCGGTTCCAAATTGACATGGTTAATGTTGGCAGGGATAATCATCCGACCCCGAGCAACTTCTTCCCGAATCAAGTCAGCGGGAAGATTTTCTCGTTTGGCCACATAGTCCATTTCTTCGGTGATTTGGCCTTGGCGCGCATAGTACATCTGACTGACATTGCTCTGTCCGTGACGGTTGGCAACCCATTGATGACGCATATTAAGTTCCTCGGATGAACAGCTTCCCTCCGCCGGTGCTAGCCGGTCTCAGGTTCTAAGGGTTTGATCTCAGCCTGGTTAGGCACCCCTAGCTATCTCAAATCGTAACATTGCTCTGTAAAGCAGATTCCTACAATTTCCTTTAAGTTTTGCAAGGCTTTGTAGACTTTTTCTGTTGCCTGTCTCATCCTGCCCCTCTGGGATCAGAATTGGTGGCAATCTGTGACAACTATAGCGGCAAAGCATTAGGCTGGCAAAGGTAGGGTGTGGCACTGTCTGCAAATAGATCCTGGCATAGCGAGTGGCCCCCTTGGATAAACCGCACGATGGGTTGAAGGGTTGAATAAAACCAGAATGAAACGTCCGCAACAGATTTTTTCTCGATCTCGCCGTTTAGTCGGCATCGCTTTGTCTGTGGTGTTACTACAGGCGAGTCCGCTCTTTGCTGCCGAGCGTATCTTTGTCTCTTTCCTCTTCTTAGAACGATCGATTCCGGTGCGAGATCTAGAGCGCTATGCCAAGGAGGGAGAGTCCAGTTCAGCCTTAGCCCCCTATTTGGGTTACTTCAACCCAGAACAGCAAACGCAGCTGCGGGCGAGTTTGCAGGAGCGGCTGAATCTCAATACCGTTGCGGTGGCCCAGTTTTTGTATACGCCCGTCGGCGAAGCCTTGCTCAATCGGGTGCAACAAGTAGTCCGTACGAAGTCTGGCCAAGGTAGTTTTCATGCCTTGCGGTCAGCCTTGATTTTGGCTGCGAAGGATCCAGAAGGGTTGACGGCGCTGAGTGTATTGCGCAATTTTCCTAATCCGGGCATTCAAGTGGATCTGACCAAAACCTTGGACCTGCTCAATCAAATTCAGCAAGTGGTTAAAACGACGAATACTGCGGTTGCTGCGGTGATCCAACAATCTCAAGCGGAGCCTCAGGCCGATAGTTTAATGGGGTGGTTTTTGTCTCGCTCAGGTCCCGATACTTGGGAAAAAATCACGCTGGAGATGAAGGACGAGAGCGAGAAACGGTTGGCCTATACCCAACGAGCGCGGGAGATTGTGACGGATATCTATTTCCCCACCACCGCCTCGGATCAACCCTATCCAGTGGTGGTGATTTCCCATGGATTTAATTCGGATCGTAGTACCTATGCCTACTTAGCCCAACATTTGGCGTCCCATGGCTATGTGGTGATTATGCCCGAACATTCTGGCAGTAATGGGCAACAGATTGCTGATCTGTTTCGAGGGCGCGCTCAAGATGTGATTGATCGAACTGAATTTCTCGATCGTCCCTTGGATGTGAGCTATATCTTGGATACTTTAGAACAGAACTCCATTACCGATCCACGGTTTCAAGGGCGCTTAGATTTGAAGAGAGTCGGTATGTTAGGTCATTCCTATGGCGGATATACGGCTCTCGCCCTGGCTGGAGCCACGCCTAACTTTGCCCAGCTCAGACAGGCTTGCAGCACGGGCTTGGATAACACCTTTAATGTCTCACTGGTGTTGCAGTGTCAGGCTTTGCAGTCTTCAGACCCAACCGTTGAGCTGGTGGATTCTAGAATTCAAGGTGTGATTGCCATTAGTCCGATTGGCAGCAATTTATTCGGGAAATCGGGGTATCAGAATGTCAAAGTGCCTGTGATGATGATGACGGGCGGTGCTGACACAATTGCACCCGCTTTACCCGAGCAAATTCAACCGTTTACCTGGCTGACCCACGCTGAAAAACGCTTGGTACTGATGAATAATGGCACGCACTTTTCCACGGGCAATACCGCTGTGACATCGTCAAATGGACTCCCCGGCTTTGGTGGAGCAAGGGGGCCGAGTGCCTTGGCCCGCTACTATGTCAGAGCTTTAAGTACGGCCTTTTTTGGGCGTTATATTCAGCGACAGGAGGCGTTTGACCGGTTTCTGACACCTAGCTATGCTGCCAATTTAAGCCAAGAACCGTTGACCTTACATCTGACGCCAGCGCTATCTTTACCGCCTGCTCCGAGTCCACAGGAGTCTTAATGCTGGGTTTTCTTAATCTGCATAAACCGCCAGGTATGACCTCCCATGATTGTGTGGGCAAGGTCCGGCGAATCTGTGGTCTGAAGCGGGTCGGACATGGCGGTACCCTTGACCCTTTGGCGACGGGGGTTTTGCCGATTGCCCTGGGATCGGCGACCCGTTTGCTGCCGTATTTGCCGACGCAAAAAGCGTATCAAGCCACTATTCGATTTGGCCTCACCACCACGACCGATGATTTGGCGGGAGAGGTGCTGACGGAGCAGACTGCTGATCATCTGTCCAGGCCAGCAGTGGAGCAAGCCCTATTGCCTTTTATTGGCTCAATTGAGCAACGCCCTCCGGCGTTCAGTGCGATTCAGGTTCAAGGCCAGCGATTGTATGATCTGGCTCGTCAGGGCCAAGCGGTGGAGGCACCCCTCCGCACAGTAGAGGTCTTTGAGATTCAGGTGCTGGATTGGCGAACGTCCCCATATTTTGAGGTGGAAGTTGCGATCGCATGTGGTCCGGGGACCTATATTCGGTCGATTGCCAGAGATTTAGGAGCCGCATTAGGCCCAGGCGCAACCCTGGCTCAACTCACTCGTACCCTTAGCTGTGGCTTTGCCTTAGCCGATAGTCTGACCTTCGAAACGCTAGCGGATCAGGTGCAGCAAGGAACATTTCTCCCCCTTGCACCATCATTTTCCTTACAACAACCGGTCATCACCTTGCCTCCAGCCGAAGCCCAGCGCTTTTGCTGGGGGCAAAAACTTCCTCAAGTGGGTACTCTAGATCAGATCGTTCAAGTCCGGAGTGATCGGTTTTTGGGGATGGGTGAGATCATTGAGGGTGTCCTCAAACCCAAAGTTGTTTTACCGTTCTAGCGGATGCGATCGCACTAGAGGCATCAGTGCTATACTCTGAGCCAAATTTGTCGTTTTACAACTTCTGAATGCGAATAATGCGCTGGTTTAAGCTGAACTCTCCTCGTTTACACGGTCTGCTCCTCTTTCTAGGCGCTTTGGCCTGTGTCTTCGCGCTGCATGTGAGTGCTGTGAATAGCCAAACAGTTCACTCGGAGCTGGCCCGTTTTCGCCCCATAGAAGTCTGGCGACCTGCCCATGAAACCAATTTTGGCAAACGGTATGCCAAAGATATTTATGGTCGACCTGCCCAAAATGAGCCGATTGTGGTTCTCCACGAAACAGTGGTTTCAGCAGCGTCCACCATTCGATTTTTTCAGACGCCTCACTACAATGAAGCGGACCAAGCCAGCTACCATGATTTAATTACCCGAAACGGTACAGTTGTTCATTTTGTTTCTCGGAAAAATCGGGCCTTTGGTGCCGGAAACTCCGTCTTTAGAGGTCCCAACGGACCAGAAGCAGTCAAAACCCATCGCATCTATCCTGCTTCAGTTAATAATTTTGCCTACCATATTTCTTTAGAAACCCCTGCTGATGGTAATCACAATGGCAATCACCATAGCGGTTATACACAAGCCCAATACCGTTCGTTAGCTTGGCTAGTGACCCAAAGCAAAATCCCCGCCAATCGGGTGACCACTCATAAAGGCGTGGATCGCTCGGGCAGCCGGAAAGACCCGCGTAGTTTCAATCAGCGCACGTTTAACAGTCTATTTAACCGCTTTTCTCAACTGAATCAAACCAAGACAGTCAGCCTACCCCCTGCGACGTTTGCAGGACCTGAGCTGTCGGATTAAAGCAGTGAGTTAATAAACTCCCGTGCAGTCATCAATAGCCACTTCAGCGATTCGATATAGTAAAAGGGAGTTTGCCTGACCAGAGGGAGACGTGAGCGTGGTTATGGTTCAGATACAGCAAATTGAGATTCCTCCTGGGCATCGAACGCTCTTTAGAAATTTGAATTGGCAGGCGTTTGAAGGAATTTTGCAGGATTTAGGTGAGCAGCGAACCACGCGAGTTGCGTATGCGATTGGCACCTTAGAAATACGAATGCCTTCACCAGAACATGAACGAGTTAAGGTTTTGCTGGCGCATCTACTCGTTATCTTACTGGATGACTTAGAGTGGGACTGGGAATCTTTAGGGTCCACAACCTTTAAGAATCCAGCTTGCAACGTTGGGATTGAACCTGATGATTGCTTCTATATTCAAAATTATGCCGCTATTCTGGGTAAGCAAAGGCTGGATCTCACCATTGATCCTCCCCCGGATTTAGCCATTGAAGTCGATCTGACATCCAAGACCAGATTGAGTGCTTATACCACTATTAGAGTGCCGGAAATTTGGCGTTATCAAGACAATACGCTTACTATTTCTGTGCTTGAAGGTGATACTTTTATCAATGCACTCAGTAGTCGTATATTTCCTAATATTCCTATAATTTCGCTATTTTCAGAATATTTAGCCAATACTTCTGAACCCATGAGTGCGATTTGCAAAGCCTTTCGTGTGAAGATTAAAACGTTGGATCTAAGCTAACTCAACCGCATCTAGAGAAAACGTAAAATTACCCAATGGTAAACGAGCCAAGCTCTTGCATTTGGGTATAGGCAGACTGAATGGCAGTGAAAGCAGTCTGTGGCAGTGGGCCTCGGCCACCGTAGTTGAAGTATAGCTTATTCCCTAAAGCAGGAAATTGCTGTCGATGCACTTCTAAGGAATGCTGCTGTTCGGAGGTCATACCTATCCTTGGAGTTCAGGTCACAAGGCCAGCATACTAACCTTTGCTATTCTGCCTGATTTTGTCATCCTGTTAGATTGGCGAACTCCTGGTGTGCTGTGCTCAATTAAAGGTCTTGCTGGTTTTGATCGCCATCTGCAAATGCATCCGTCAGAACGCTATGCAAAAACAGGCAAAAATAAATCGATTGCCAGAGCAATATCCAGACAAGTGTATAGTCTTTCATCCTTTCCTCCAAAGTGTTTCCACGGTGTATGCTCAGGGACCCAGTAGGGAATATCCCGATACTAGAGAACCTGTTGTGAATCAGACGATTCGCAATTGACTGATTGAGGTAAGTTTGAGGGCAATGCTGCTAGTAATGAAGTTGGTTCAGAAACCTGTAACAACCTCAAATACGCGAGTCAACCCTATTGTTCTAGTCAGCTAAAACCTATCGAACGCTGTACAAGCAGTCGTTCAATGGGCTCTGGGCTGGATGTCAGAAGGTAGTGATTTTTGACTACCTTGAGTTCTGCAAACATCTTGATCTTACATAGATCTATATATAGCTTCAACCAATTTTTGATTGATTTTTATCTATATTAAAATTAGAGGCTTGATTTTGGCTTGAGCTAACTTGGGGTAGGACGCTGCATAAAATCAGCAACACTACCGATTCAAACCGGACTAACCATCGACACTCTGGTTGAATATATCCCCAGAGCTGAGATGATGTGACTCGCTCATGATCAATCCGCAAGCCAATGAAGAACAGGTTCTAGAAACAGTACGGTCTCTTTTGTGCGATCGCGCATTCGCTCCAGCGCTATCGAAATATATCAGGGTCACCTCAGACTTGCCTGTGGCCAAACTAGAGTATTGGGAAAGAATCTTCCGTTATGAAATTGAGCTAGCTGCTTACTCGCAGCGCCTGTCGTTGAAAAGCCGCCGTTTGCTGCCTTGGTTAGACTGTTTCAGTGGTGATGGATATCAGGGTGAAAAATCATTGCGTGCTCTCAATGAAGGGGCACCTAATGCATTTCTGTTGCGGTTAAATGATTGGGTGCCGCAGGTACGAGCTGAGGCTCGTGAATATATTCCTGCGATGGCATCCTGTACTCAACCAAAATACTCTTCTGTAGACTTGCGATAAAGCGAAGTCGTTAAAATCGCAAAAAATTATGAAGCATTTTCGCGAAAGCATTCATAACATATGGATATTTTCGAATAGGAGCTAGTTGAGCGTTGCTTCGCTTATCAACAGCTATTATCCTCGCATATTACGTTGTTCTGGGGAGGTATCGGCCATTTAATTGCGATAACAACTCCCAAAGTTGATACAGCAATCCCCAAAATGGCCAGAGCTATAGAAAGCCAGAACTTTCTAGTTTCGGCTTCTTCTTCTTTTTTCTTTCTAGCTTGTTCGGCTTCAATCCTGGCTTGTTCGGCTGCTTTTTCTTCTTCAATCCTATCGTGTTCGCGAATAACTTCATCGAGTGCAACTTGGTCGATAAACTTGTAGTGTTTTATTATTGTCTCAAACCAACCATCATAAATCTCTTCGTCATAGAGTTTTTGACGGTTCAGACCATCCCCACGGGACTGTGCAATAAGTTGTTCGACTTTGTTGAGATCATCAAGAATTTCAAGTCTCTTTTGGCTGAGCACATTTACTGCTGCAACAGGATATTTCTCAATTAGTGCATCCATAGTGCGAGTAATCTGGATGAGTAAGCCATCTACGAGGTCATGATAAGCGTTGCGCAGGGCGTGATGTAACTCTTGCACGGAGGTATCGTATCTTTGTCGATCTTCATCAGATAGATGTTCAAATGATGCTTGATCGAGTAACTTAATAGCAGCCCGGAGAGCATATCGCATCTCGTTCAGAACTACGATGTCCGGAAATTCGCCGTCCGTAGTTTCGTACTCTTTGTAGCGGGTTCCTAACTTTTTATGTAGCTCAAGTGCATCTTCAAGTGCCCCCATTTAGAAAACCTGTTCTTAACTACTGCTGCGGTTATCTGAATCTTTATTTCAAGTGTTTGTTGATACGCTTCAGCCGGTCAGAATGGGTACGTCTCCGTTCTGCCCATTCTGAAGAAGTAGCGAATGCTCTGCCTTGAATACGCAAGTTGCCACGGGCAAGGCGAACACTCGCAAAGGCACTTGCTTCATTGCGAATTGATTGCGCCCTGATGTCTTTACTACTCTTGTTCTTCACTGCTTTTTTTAGGCCACATTATGTTCTGCTTATAAGCATTCAGCACCGCCTCAGTGCTTTTTAAATACGAGCATGACAAGTACCGGTACCGTAATGTTACCCTTTCTTGTTGCAAAATTGACATAGAGTACAATTCTAACATCACTCAGATTATGTAGTGTTTGGTTTAGATTTGGGCTAGCAGTAAATGACATACTAATTTCATATTGATAGTGTGGAGATGACTACTAGGTTTAATGTTGGAGCTGATGAAACCAGTACAGTCTATTCTGCATTATGTGGAAATCGGTTGCGTAGAGCTTATTAAAAATGGATTAGGTTTAGTGCAGTGCGTTGAATGTAAAGCTTCAACCTAATGTGATATGTGACTTTCCTGAAAGTATTGATACTCCGTTGTTACTGATCACAGCATGTAGCCAGAAGGAATGAGAAATCAACAGCTACAAGTATTGAGTCGTACATCGCCTAATCTACGAATTTATGTCTTACGTCAATAAATAGCCTCTTATACCTAACGGCATGCTAGCTCTCTGAAATCACTATAGGGCATTGTTTTAGGGAGACTTAACAAGCGCTTATGAGAAATTCAGGTGCGAGAATGCCATTCCATAGCTCCCTACGATAGCCTGTAAGCAATGCCACTCAAATAAAGGAGATTCTTCCGTGATTGAGTATCGTAACAACCCCACGAGTAACGTTGTCGAACTGATTGTTGAAGGCAAAATTACCGAGACTGATTTAGATCAAGCTATTTCTCGGATGAAACTCGATATTTCCAGGCACGGAAAGCTCAAACTCCTGGAAGAAATTCGGAGCTTTGAAGGCATAGATCCCATTGCCCTATGGAAAGATGCGCAGTTTGGCCTCAGTCATGTCAACGACTTTTCCCATGTTGCCGTCGTGGCAGAAGCAGAATGGGTGCGGACTATTGCTGCGGCATCTGATAATATTCTATCTGCTCAGGTCAAAGCTTTTGCGCCTTCGCAACATGAAGCAGCCCGGACCTGGTTGCTGACTGTTCCTGAACCTAGTGAAGCATCCGGTATGACCTATCGCAGTAGCAGTGAGAGCAACATTGTTGAGGTGATCATCGAAGGCACCATTACCGCTGCTGATTTTGATCGGATTGTGCCGCAAATGAAAGCGGATTTGGCTAAGCATGGCAAAGTGAAAGTGCTGGAAGAGATTCGGAGTTTCGAGGGTATGGACCCCATGGCTCTGTGGAAAGATTTGCAGCAGGCTTATATGGTCAAAGACATTACCCATGTGGCCTTGGTGGCTGATGCTCAATGGATGCGGACCGTTGCCGAAGCGGTCAGCGCGATTTTCCCGGCTGAGATCAAAGCGTTTGAGCGATCGCAAATTGATTTAGCCCGAGTGTGGCTAGCAGCGGCATAGCGTAGCCGTAAACTGTTTTGAAGGAGAGCTATGGAACCTGAAAGAAAGCAAGAAATTGCGAACTTACGGACTTTGAATTTGACGCCAAAGCAGATTGCGCGCAAGTTGGGGTTGCGGGTGTCTGAAGTCTCAGCCGTGATCCGGGCTCAGGCCGAAGAAAATGCCCTTGCTCATGGCAAAACGGCTACCCTTGATCCCTTGTTCGAGTGTTGGGTCAATGGAGGCGCAGTTGAACACTTCTTTGACAACCCAACGCCATCGACGACAATAGTGGAAGATGAATCTCAAGGCATGGCGATTGTGACGGTGACCCGGAAGGCTGGCCACAACCGTTTGGTAGTTTGTACTTATCTGCTGGACTATTGGTGCTTAGGGCTCAAGGATACGATAGGGCCGCGCAAGTTCAGCACCCAAGACTATGCCTATTTTATTGACCAGGCGTATCAAGGATTCGAGGAACAACCTCAGAAGATCTCCTTAGAGCAAGCGCAAGCCATGGTTTACAGCGTGATTGACTATGCCGAGGGGTTAGGGTTCAAGCCCCATCGCGATTTCCAAAACTCTAAAGCCCATTTAGGGGAATGGGATGGTCAAGGCAAACTAGACTGTGGCCGTGATGGCAAACCCTGCTATTTTTGTGGTCCCTACGATGATCCGAAGAAAATTTTGAAAACCCTCACTGAAAATGTGGGTGAAGGCAATTTTGATTATGTGATCGAAGGTGAGTCTTATCGGTAAATTGCGGTGGGTATCAGCCATTAGTTGACGACGATTCCACAACCAGGCAGGATCGTCCAAGTGTTTAGTTGGCTGTGTCCTATGTCCCATGATGTGATTCGCACCGATCATGCTCCTGCTCCGGTCGGTCCCTATAACCAAGCCATTCGTGCCCAGGGCGCAATGGTGTTCGCATCCGGGCAAATTGCTTTAGATCCAGCTTCGGGTGCTTTAGTGGGTGGTGATGATGTGGCCCAGCAGACGGAGCAAGTGATGAAGAATTTAGAAGCCGTCTTGACTTCAGCAGGCGTGGGCTGGTCTCAGGTGGTCAAAACGACGGTTTTTCTGGCAGATATGAATGATTTTGCCACGGTGAATGGTGTGTATGCCCGTTATTTTGATGAAGCCACTGCACCTGCTCGCGCTTGCGTAGAAGTGGCCCGGTTGCCCAAGGATGTCTTGGTGGAAATCGACTGTATTGCGGTGGTCTAGAGTTGTTTTCTGGAACCTAGAGATAAAGTTTTTAGTCGTAGAAAATTACGGCAACGCTAGCCCAGATTTTTAACTGAATCAGCGGTCTTGGGTTTTAAGTTGGCCAGTTCCCCTCCATCTGTCCTCTTTATTCCTAATCTCAGCATGCGGTTTTTGAAGCGGAAACTCTATTGGGTGCTGGGTTTGTGTGCCTGTACCTTGGCTCTCTTATTGGGGCACTTTTCTCCCTTTAGCGCTGCCTATTCGCCCCAGCCTGTCCCAACCACGTTGCCACCTCTGATTGCTTGGGGCATTCAAACCTTTGGCGGAGATGGACGTAAGGGGAGAGATGGAGCCAATGGTCGGAATGGGACGTCGGGTCAGGAAACCCAAATTCGCCTAACGGGGGCACCGATGACGGTAGATGTGGCGGGTAGCCCTGGGACATCGGGACAAGATGGCCAGTTGGGTGAGAATGCCTATGGTTGTGATCACTCCGCTCAACCTGCTCATAACCTGACAGGGGCTGACGGTGGACGAGGGGGGCGAGGTGGTAATGGTGGACGTGGGGGGAATGGCGGCAAAGTTTGGATTTATTATGCGCAACCTACACAACTGAAAGCCCTAACTCTGAATAATGCCGGAGGACAAGGAGGGCAAGCAGGACTCGGTGCCCCCGGTGGCTATGGGTGTGGTTGTGTCGATACCGCTTGGCAGGTGAACTATTGCGAGTGGCAGCGGTATCGCAAGCAACGCGGCGTGGCCGATGCGCCCTGGATTAAAGACAAAACCAAGACTCAATGGCACTGACTTAAGAATTCAGGAAAGGGCTACAAGTCTTGATAGATATAGAATCAAGACTTGCAAGCCATAAACATTCTGTCTTTCACTATGTCTGAGTCAGCCGAAATTCTCAAGCAGCAATTTTCCCAAAGCCTGGGTTTACCGTGGACAGATATCCTGCCAGCCTCAAGG
>NZ_JANQOY010000110.1 GCF_028285565.1 Acaryochloris sp. IP29b_bin.148 | reverse complement strand
CAGCGAGTATATTGACGGATATATTGTTCAAAAGCCCATGCCTCAAGGGAAACACAGCACGATTCAGCGGGACTTGACGATGGCTGTGGAAATGGTGCTTAAGCCTCAGAGAAAAGGACGAGTTTTTCCTGAATTGCGCTGTACCTTTGCTGGACGTTCTATCGTTCCAGATATTGCAATTTTCACCTGGGAGCGAATTCCTAGAGATGAAGATGGCTCGATTGCCAATCAGTTTTCCCTTGCGCCTGATTGGGTTGTGGAAATTTTATCGCCGGATCAAAGCCAGGCCACGAACAAAATTCTGTTTTGTCTCCAACAGGGCACTCAGCTCGGTTGGCTGATTGATCCTACAGAACAAACGGTTTTGGTGTACGCCTCGGAGCAGGCTTTGCAAGTGTTTGATATGGATGCTCCTGATCGTTCCTTGCCTGTCCCGAACTTTGCATTGGATGTGCACTTAACGGTACAAGATATGGTGAATTGGTTGCTGGATTAGTCACCCACCAATCTCGATTGCTAGCTCTGATATAACCAATGCAGCCAGACTATTTTCAGCAATATTGCCAGCCTAAACAATAAGGCATCCTCCATACTGGAATATTAAGCAGATGGCTGGATGGAGCTAAAGGACAGTCATAATGCTGATAGCCTGATATTCTACGCGTGCCACCATGCAAATTCATCGCCTGCCTGCCTTTTCGGATAACTATATCTTTGTGCTCCACGACCCTGAGCACAAGATTGCCGCCGTAGTGGATCCCGCCGATCCTAAACCCGTTCTGGCGAAACTACGGGATTTGGGGGCTGAACTGGTTGCTATTTTCAATACCCATCATCATTCCGATCATGTGGGCGGCAATCGGAAACTCCTGCGGCACTATCCACAGGCTGTGGTTTATGGTGGGGAACACGATCGCGGCAGGATTCCAGGGCAGCAGCACTTTCTTAAGGAGGGAGATCGCATTACCTTTAGCGATCGCACCGCCGACATCTTATTCGTACCTGGCCATACCCGCGCCCATATTGCCTACTACTTCCCGCCATGTTCGCCCGAGGAATTCGGTGAACTCTTTTGTGGCGATACCTTATTTGCGGGGGGATGTGGACGCTTATTTGAGGGGACACCCGCCCAAATGGTGCACTCCTTAAGCAAGCTACGCGCTTTGCCAGAGACCACCCGAGTGTGGTGTGCCCATGAATATACCCTGAAGAACTTGCAGTTTGCCCTCACCGTTGATCCAGAGAACTTACACCTAAAAAATAGGTATCAACAGGTGCAAGCAGCTCGTAGTCAGTCTCAGCCGACTATTCCCTCAGAGATCGGTCTGGAAAAACACACCAACCCTTTTCTGCGTTGGGATCAGCCCCATTTAATTACTCACACCCAAAGTGATACCCCAGTGCAGTGCTTTGCCCGCTTACGGGGGATGAAAGATCAATTTTAGGTGGGCGTTCTACGTTGGCCAATTAACTGAGGGCATTCAGTCCGCAAGCCACAATGGCCAACGCGGCAACACAAGCATAGAAGGTAGAGACGACGCGCACTTCAGGCCAGCCAGACTGTTCAAAGTGATGGTGAATAGGCGACATTTTAAACAGGCGCTTACCAACACCATCAGGGCCTTTGGTGGCTTTGTAGTAGGTAACCTGGGCAATCACAGACAGGGATTCCACCAGAAATAGACCACTAAGAATCAAGAGTGCCCAGAGGGTATTGGTGATCAACCCCACTGCGGCTAAGGCTCCCCCTAAGGCCAAGGAGCCAGTATCGCCCATAAACACTTGAGCAGGGTTATGATTATGGGCCAAAAACCCTAAGCAACTGCCCGATAGACAAGCACAGAAAATCATCAGCTCTGGCGATTGGGGCGCAACCACCAGGGCCATCCCTAGGAATGCGATCGCACTTGTTCCGGCCGCCAAGCCATCCATCCCATCCGTCAGATTAACGGCATTGCTTTCGGCTGCCACCACAAAGGTGGACACGGCTAAAAACAACACCCCCAATGGCAAGGCGAGCCCAAAGGGCAATGCCAAGGATTGAATTTCGGGACGGGTCAAAAATAACCACAATCCAAAGATCAAGCCGCTACCCAATTCAATTCCCAGTCGCAAGCGGGCGGACATGCCCTTATTCGACTTTTTGCGCAGGACTTGCCAATCGTCTACCCAACCGACGAATCCCAAGCAGAAGGTTAATAGGGTGGCTGCAATGACATTGACGGAGTTAGTGTCGGTGGCCAGTGTCACCCAAGCCACGCTCAAGGCTAAGGCGACGGGGATAAAGAAAATACCGCCCATCGTCGGCGTGCCCGCCTTTTTAAGATGGCTTTGGGGACCATCTTCTTGGATCACTTGTCCGGTTTTAAGAGACCTAAGCAGCGGCACAGCCCCAAACCCCAACAGGGTAACCAACAATGCACTCACTGCTAAGGGCGCAATCACCGATAGCGCTGGCTGACTGATCCGATTGGCGCTAATATCCGTTGCCAACGCCACGCCGCTGAGACCAACACATAATAACCCGTACAAATTCCTGCCAGACCCGGATCGGGTTGGCTTAGCAGTCTTATTCACCACGACCATCGTTACTTACTTAGTCCTCGTCTTCATCGAAATCCTCTTCCCCTCCCATCAGGGCATTAATTTCTTCGCTATCTTCCTCTTCTCGAACCGTTTTGGCCTTCTCTTGGTTGTCTCGATCCATCAAGCGTCCCGATCCCTCTAGCCATCCTAGAATGGACGCGTCTTGACGAGTTTCCATAATCGGGGCTTTTTCGGTGCGAGGTTGTTCTCGGAGGGAGGGATTTTCCATTGTTCTAGCAAATGAAGATGATTGAACTTGCGCGGAGGCCGCTTCTTATCTTACTCAGATAACGGGGATTTAGCACTCTTTCAGCATAGAGATCTATCCATCTAGGAAGCAAATTTGCTGCAGCATGGATAAAAATAGTTTATCTTTGTTGCTGCTTAACCAGAACTGAGGATTGGATCAGCATCAATCCATAAATTTCGCCGCTAGGAAAAAAGTGGCATCAGGATTCTAATTCGGCTAACTCCATCCATCGCTCCGTCGCCGTCTCAATTTCCGCTTCTAAGCTGGCGAGTTCTTCCGAGAGTTGCTGAACTTCAGAGAAATCACTGGGAGGTGAGCTGTACAGCGTTTTCTCTAACTTAGCTTTCTTCGCTTCCAACTCAGGAATCTTATCTTCTAGATTGGCAAACTCCCGTCGCTCATAATTAGACAGACGACGGGACCGGGAGGAGGATTGGGGTTTTCCCTTCGCTTTTTCGGGAGGGGCTGCCGCAGGTTTCGCTTGTTCCTGGGGTGGGTTGAGGTCTGCTGTGGCTTCCGCCTGTTTGATATCTAGATAGATTGAATAGTTGCCGGGATACCGCCGAACTTGAGCATTCTCTAGGGCAAAAATATAGTCCACCGTCCGATCTAAGAAATAGCGATCGTGGGACACAACAATCACACAGCCGTTAAAATCCTCCAGATAGTCCTCTAGAACCGCCAGCGTTTGCACATCCAAATCATTGGTGGGCTCATCCAGAATCAGGACATTGGGCGCTCCCATCAGCACCCGCAGTAAAAATAGCCGTCGCTTTTCGCCACCTGAGAGTTTATGGATGGGGGCATATTGCTGATTGCCAGGGAATAGGAAGCGTTCCAACATCTGTGAAGCAGAAATTTGACTGCCATCTGCCGTTGTCACAAAGGCACCCACTTCTTTGACGTAATCAATCACCCGCTGGTCTTGGTTGACGGCGGCCACCAGATCTTCTGAGTGCTGGTCAAAGTAGCCGATATGGATGGTCGAGCCAATCTCGACCTGTCCCGCATCCGGCTCAACCCGTCCCGTAATGATATTCATCAAGGTGGATTTGCCTGCCCCATTGCCGCCAATAATGCCAATTCGGTCTTCGGGGCTAAATTCATAGGAAAAATCTTGGATCAGCGTTCGCCCGTTATAGTGCTTGGCAATCTGCGACAGCTCAATCACCTTTTTGCCAATGCGCCGTCCAGGGGTATCAATGTCGACTTTGCCCTGGGCGGCCTTAAAGGTCTGATCTTGCATGGTATGGATGCGATCTATGCGGGCCTGCTGCTTTGTACTACGGGCTTTAGGACCTCGCTTCAGCCATTCCAATTCCCGCCGCAGAATTCCTTGGTGTTTTCGCTGACTTTTCGCCGCTGACGTTTCGGCCAAGGCTTTCTTTTCCAGGTAATAGGAATAGTTACCGGAATAGGTATATAAATCTCCCCGATCAATTTCCAAAATCCGATTCGTGACTTGATCTAAAAAGTAGCGATCATGGGTAATCAGCAGCAAGGCGCCGCGATAGCGCCCGAGATAGCTTTGCAACCACTCCACCGACTCGGCATCTAAGTGGTTGGTGGGCTCATCCATGAGCAGCAGATCCGGTTCTGAGAGTAGCGCCGTCGCTAAGGCAATTCGCTTGCGGTACCCCCCCGAGAGATCCCCCACCTTGGCTTCAAAATCGGTAATCCCTAGCTTGCTGAGAATGATTTTGGCATTGGTTTCTAACTCCCAAGCACCTGCCGTTTCGATCTGAGCTGAGAGGCCCGTCAGCTTCGCCATCAAGGTGTCAAGTTCAGCCCCTTCGACCTCAGACATCCGATGCGACAAATCTTCGTAGGACCGGACGAGCTGCATTGCGTCACTACTGTCATTGAACACCTGATCCAGCACCGTGCAGTGATCTGCTAGATCAGGCTGTTGAGGGAGATAGACAATATTGGCACCGGATTGGACCTGCCGCTGTCCGCCATCAATCGGCTCAAGACCGGCAATCATTTTTAGGACGGTGGACTTCCCCGAACCGTTTACCCCAATCAGCCCGACTTTGTCGTCTGGCTCAATGCTGAAGCTGGCCTCTCGCAGAATATCTTTAATCCCAAAGTCTTTCCGAATCGCTTGCAGCGTTACAATGCTCATTTGATCAAAACTGAGATAAGTAGGGGAAGTGTTCTCTTTCCAGTGCGTTACCCCGGAAAGGTAAACACTCCAATTGTAGGGGGTTAAAACCAAGGATGACGCCGTTGCCGGAGACCATCCACGACTTTTATCTGGGTTGCGCGATTTGGGCCTACAAGGGCTGGCTGGGCGATTTTTTCCCTCCGGGTAGTTCTGCTAGCGAGTTTCTGAAACTCTATGCTCAGCGCTTTACTGCGGTGGAGGTGAATGCCACCTTCTACTCCACCCCTAAGCCAGAAACCGTCCAGCGTTGGGCTGCACAAACCCCAGAAACCTTTCAGTTTTGCCCCAAGTTTCCCCAAGCTGTGACGCATAATGGCCCTTTACAGCCTCGGATTGAGACTGCGATCGCATTTATCCAACTGATGCAGGGGTTGGGACCTCGTTTAGGGCCTATCTTTGCTCAGCTTCCCCCCAGCTATGGCCCCCAAAACTTTTCAGATTTGACGACTTTTCTCAACGCCATCCAGACGACGGTGCCGCTAGCGCTGGAAGTCCGACATCCACAGTGGTTTCAGTCCCCCCATGCCGACCGCCTCAATGATCTTTTAGCCTCTTTGCAAATAGGCCGAGTTTTACTAGATCCTCGCCCCATCTACCAGGGTTCTGACGACCCCCAAGCCCAGTCCCAACGCCGTAAACCGAAACTGCCACTGCATCCCATTATCACTGCCCCCTTTACGGTGATTCGCTATATCAGCCATCCACAACGAGCGTTGAATGATACGTTTCTCTGCGACTGGGTGCAAACCCTTCAGACTTGGTTGGATCAAGGCACCCGCACCTATTTCTTCGTCCACTGCCCCATTGAAGAAAAGTCTCCTAGAACCGCTCAGGCCTTTCAGCACCGCTTGCAAGACCACGTGCCTATTCCAGGACTGCCCTGGGACCAGCTGGCTGAACCGCCTCAGCAACTCAACTTGTTTTGAAATCAACCTGAGTGACGACCTTAACGCTTCCATGATGTCTTCCCTCGCGGTATACACCCGAGGTGTTCAAGGCTTAAATTTTTCGATTTTGCTGGATCTACTGCCATAATTTAGTGCAGTATGATCATCTTTCTATATATCTCTTTGCTAAACTTATAGAATTTTCAACCTTATTTCATAAGGTTAAGGCATTAAAAATCTTGCATCGCCTTGCACACTTTTGTTCACCTGTTGCTTGAGGCCTATTCGCGAACCATGACCCAATCCCCACTTAAAGCATCTGTTTCGTCTGAAATCCCATCCTTTTCTGGGGAAGTAGGGAATGGAACGCATCGCTCGCTCTCCCAGCCTCTCCCCTCTGTGCTCGAACCCTCTGACACTTTTGCTCACCGCCATATTGGTCCGAACCCAGAAGAGATTACTCAGATGCTAGCCACCCTCAAGGTGGGGGATTTAGAGGCGTTGATTGATGCCGCTGTTCCGGCTCAGATCCGTCTCCAGCAGCCACTCAAGTTGGGGCAAGAACGAGGCGAATATGAGCTGATTCAGGACTTACGGGCGATGGCAGCTAAGAACCAAATCTTTCGCTCTTACATTGGTATGGGCTATGCCGGATGTATTACTCCGCCAGTGATTCAGCGAAATATTTTAGAAAACCCCGGTTGGTATACCCAATACACCCCCTATCAAGCTGAGATTGCCCAGGGCCGCCTAGAAGCGCTGCTGAATTTCCAAACCATGGTGATGGATTTAACAGGGTTAGAAATTGCCAATGCCTCCCTGTTGGATGAAGGGACCGCTGCAGCGGAAGCGATGGCCATGAGCTATAACCTGCAAAAGAAGCAGACGGCTAAAACCTTTTTTGTTTCTGAGAACTGTCATCCGCAAACCATTGATATTATTCGCACTCGGGCCTTACCTTTAGGCATTGAGGTGGTGGTGGGCGATCACCAGCACTATGATTTTGCTGAACAGGCCACCTTTGGCGCCCTGCTCCAATATCCCGCCACAGACGGTGCGATTCATGACTACCGCACCTTTGTCGAGGCGGCCCATAAAGCCGGGGCCTTGGTCACCGTAGCCACCGATCTGCTGAGCTTGCTGCTGCTAACGCCTCCAGGAGAGTGGGGAGCGGATATTGCCGTGGGCAATAGCCAACGGTTCGGTGTGCCCCTGGGCTATGGTGGTCCCCATGCTGCATTTTTCGCTACGCGAGCAGCCTATCAGCGTAAGATTCCGGGGCGAATTGTGGGCATTTCCCACGATGTTCAAGATAAGCCCGCCCTGCGGCTGGCGCTGCAAACCCGCGAGCAGCATATCCGACGGGATAAGGCCACCAGCAATATTTGTACGGCTCAGGTCTTACTAGCCGTGATTGCGGGCATGTATGCGGTCTACCACGGTCCTCAAGGGTTAAAGCAAATTGCCGATCGCACCCATGTATTGACCTGTTTATTGGCGACGGGTTTGCAAAAACTCGGGTTTGAGCTAACCTCAGCGCTATTTTTCGATACGGTGACCGTGAAGCTAGGCGATTTGTCAGTGGAGGAATTGCGAGTGCGATCGCAATCCCAGTCCATCAATCTTCGCTATCTGGACGCAGAGACGGTCAGCATTGCCTTTGACGAAACCACCACCCCTGCGGATCTGTGGGATGTGCTCGGTTTATTTACCTCGGATGATCTCACCTTTACCCTTGAAGACTTACTAGCTGAAGCCACCGTAGACTATCCCGAACTGCATCAGCGTACCAGCCCTTATCTCAGCGAGCCCGTATTTAATACCTACCATTCGGAAACGGAACTGCTGCGCTACATGCATCGGTTGCAGGCCAAGGATTTATCCCTAACCACCTCAATGATTCCCCTCGGGTCCTGCACTATGAAGCTAAACGGCACCTCGGAGATGGTGCCCATTACCTGGCCCGAGTTTGGTCAACTCCATCCCTTTGTGCCCGTGGAGCAAGCCCAAGGCTATAAGGAACTCTTTCAACAGCTAGAAACTATGCTGGCTGAGATTACTGGGTTTGCCGGAATTTCCCTACAGCCCAATGCCGGATCGCAAGGGGAATATTCAGGGTTGCTGGTGATTCGTCAATACCATGCCAGCCGGGGGGAGACTCACCGCAATATCTGCCTCATTCCCGATTCTGCCCACGGCACCAATCCGGCCAGCGCGGTAATGGCGGGGATGAAAGTAGTGGTGGTGGCCTGTGACGAGCTGGGCAATATTGATATGACGGATCTGCGCCAAAAAGCGGAGCAGCATCGCGATCATCTATCGGCCTTGATGGTCACCTATCCTTCCACCCACGGGGTTTTTGAAGAAACCATTCAGGAGATTTGTGACCTGATCCATAACTGTGGCGGACAGGTGTATATGGATGGGGCTAACCTTAACGCCCAAGTGGGACTCTGCCGTCCGGGCGATATCGGTGCCGATGTTTGCCATCTGAATTTACATAAGACCTTCTGTATTCCCCACGGCGGCGGTGGCCCCGGTATGGGACCGATTGGGGTTGCAACCCATCTTGTTCCTTTTATCCCTAAGCATCCAGTGGTATCGATGGGCGGGGAGCAGGGCATTGGGGCGGTGGCGGCAGCGCCCTGGGGCAGTGCCAGTATTTTACCCATCTCTTGGGTCTATATAGCCTTAATGGGGGCTAGTGGCCTCACCCAGGCGACTAAGGTTGCTATTCTCAATGCCAACTATATGGCCAAGCGGCTGGAAGCCTATTACCCCGTCCTGTATAAGGGTAAATCCGGGTTAGTAGCCCATGAATGCATCCTGGACTTACGAGGCGTCAAGAAGACGGCTGGAATTGAAGTCGAAGACATTGCTAAACGGTTAATGGACTACGGCTATCACGCACCTACCGTGTCTTGGCCAGTACCGGGCACGATTATGATTGAGCCGACGGAAAGCGAATCTAAAGTTGAACTGGACCGATTCTGCGAAGCCATGATCGCCATCCGCGCCGAGATTGCTGAAATTGAAGCCGGGCAAGTGGATGCCCAAAATAACGTCTTAAAAAATGCCCCTCATCCGGCTGAGGTGGTGATTGCCGACAGTTGGGACCGACCCTACTCGCGAGAAAAGGCTGCCTATCCTGCGCCTTGGACACGAGCGTCTAAGTTCTGGCCTGCCGTTAGTCGGATTAACAATGCCTATGGTGATCGCAATTTGGTTTGCTCCTGTGCGCCCCTGTCAGACTATACAGATTAGCCCATTGCACTGGCCCAGGTGATATTGTGATCCAAAGGGTCTACAAAGCCATAATTGTAGGGATATTGGTGTAGTATCAACACCAGCCAGAACGCTTGGCCGCTTCCCAAAGGCACTAAAATGGAGTGATTAGGGTGTGAAAATGTACCATGTGCGATAGTTTTTGTGACATTGTAAAGGTACGATTAACAACATTTACCCCATCCAAAAACTGAAGAATTCGGCTCAGGATTCACGCATGGCAATATCTGAACAAGTTCAACAACGCGCTGACTTTATTGGCACTCAAGT
>NZ_JANQOY010000082.1 GCF_028285565.1 Acaryochloris sp. IP29b_bin.148 | reverse complement strand
AAGGAGAACTATGCTGAAAAGATACATGTTGCTGGCGGTGGCTACAGTATTTTTTGCTTTTCAAGTATTAACCAGTACTGCTACTGCTGCTGAATTAGATGATGCGACTCGAACCGTTGCATTGAATGAAGGGAGTACCGTTACTCTATCCACTCAGCAAGCAAAAGAGGGTCAGCGCTTATTTAACTTTGCCTGTGCAAACTGCCATATTGGCGGAGATACCAAAACCAACCCCACCATCAACTTATCGGCCGATAGTTTGGCAAATGCGAATCCCCGCCGCGATACAGTTGAAGGCCTGGTGGATTATATGAATAATCCCACCACGTATGATGGTTTCGATGCTATCTCTGAAGTGCATCCTAGTACTCAAAGTACAGATGTCTTCCCTCTAATGAGAAACCTATCTGATGACGATCTATTCGACATTGCAGGTCATATTCTCATTCAGCCTTCTGTGATTGGTGATCAATGGGGTGGCGGTAAAGCTAACCGTTAAGCGTCCATTGGTTGTTGACCAGTATGAACGGCGTTATCTTAATAAAGTTCACACTTAAGGCGCGCATCAAATGCTGAAATCGTGGCTCACACGTTGTTTAATTGCTTTTCTATTGGTTTGTTGGGGAACACTGCTCAGCCCAATAGCGCAAGCGGCAGATGTTGATGACTATATTGTCCGATATCTGAAGGTGACTGAACCTGTTCCTATTTCAAGAAATGCCGATGGAGAGACTCAACTGTTTTCTCCAGTGGATCTTTCTGAAGGGAAGCGACTGTTTGAAGATAATTGCAAAAACTGCCATGTGGGTGGGGCAACATTGCCTAACCCTGTGGAGTCCTTGTCTTTGAAAAATTTGCAGGGGGCAACTCCCCCTCGGGATAACATCGCCAATCTGATTGAATTCCAACGAGAGCCTACTGTCTATGATGGTAGCGATGTTAGCTTTTGGTGCCGCCAAGTCCCTGATACTTGGTTGCCTGATCAAGAGCTAGCAAAACTAGAAGCCTTTATTCTCAGGGCTGCTGAGGTTGCTAGAGGTTGGGGCAGCGAAGATGTTGCCGATGGCATAGATTTTACTTAAGGTGTTTATCCTTAAAACTGCCCCAAGAAAGTTGATTGGAGCAATATCAATGCCGTTAGGACAGGTCTTGTACAGGAATGAGCTCTCTGGTTAGGGTTCTAAAGTTGCAGAGACCATCCTAAAATAAGGATGCGAGTTCATCGCATTTGCTATAACTAAGCACCATATATTTTTATCTTGGGTGTCTGAAGTTAATAAATTTGGCAGCCTTGCCAATATGAATTGAGAGGAGAAACACGTTGAAAAAACTTCTATCTATTGCTTTAACTGCGCTTGCTGTACTGACCTTTGCCATCAGCGGTCCTGCTTTAGCAGCTGATGCGGGTGCAGGTGCAGGTGTCTTCAATGCCAACTGTGCAGCTTGTCATGCAGGCGGCAACAATGTTGTCCAAGCTGACAAAACCTTAAAAGCTGATGCTTTAGCAGCGAATAGCATGAATTCTGCTGATGCCATCATCAACCAGGTCACTAATGGTAAAGGTGGTATGCCTGCATTTGGTGCGAGCCTTTCTGCTGCTGACATCGAGAACGTTGCTGCATACGTTTTAGATCAGGCTGACAAGTGGTAAGTTTGGCAATCTAGATTGTAAGGATCCCTTCTGCCTTTGAGGTAGGAGGGATTTTTCAATTTTGGCTGCCGGTGACTGAGGAGGTGAGCAAGGTTATTGCGATTTGTGTCATCTTGAACCTAGTGCCTGTTCCGTCGTGATGAGAGATGCCATGCGCCCCACTCGTTCTACTTATCTTTGGTCCCTTGGTTTGGGAGTATTGTTGCTCTGTGTGTTACCCACGGTGAGTTGGCGGTGGATCCATGCGACAACGGTCGTTAATGTAGAACAAAAAGCGCTCTTGGATCGATTAGCCCAGGCGCAAGTGGTCTATTTGGCTGAAACTCACGATAGTCAAGCCGATCACAAAGCTCAGTTAACGATTGTTCAAGCGTTATATAAACGGCAGCCTCAGCTTGCGATCGCAATGGAAATGTTTCAGCGTCCGTTTCAAGAGCCGATCAACCGGTATCTGGCGGGCGAGATTACGGAAGCCCAACTGCAAAAAGAAACCGAATATCGCCAACGCTGGGGCTTTGATTGGGAATTCTATGCCCCTGTTTTACGCTTTGCCAAACAGCATCAACTGCCTGTAATTGCCTTAAACACTCCCACGGAGGTGACGAAACAGGTCAGCCGCAAAGGTTTGGAGAGCCTGACTCCAGCAGACCAAACCTTTATTCCTCCGCTGGCTGAGATCGATGTGAGCAATACCGCCTATCGTCAGAAGCTCAAAGACATTTATGAGCAATTTCATCCAGGCCATGCCTCTGAAGACGGATTTGATCGTTTTTTTGCAGCTCAGGTGCTTTGGGATGAGACCATGGCTGAGAAGATTGCCCAGACTGTTGATCAGCAGCCAGAGCAACTGGTGGTGGTCCTGGCGGGTAAGGGACATATTGAGCAAGGCTATGGCATTCCCGATCGAGTGGTGCGCCGTCTCCAACCGCGTCCACAGGAGTTTCGCCAATACTCGGTTTATCTCAACCCTATGGATGAGGCGAGACAGATCGTTAACCCCCCTGCTGCGGATTTTTTCTGGGATAATTCTGGATCCTGACTGATAAGGAGAACACTATATTGGACAAGCATACTCAACGAATTGCCCTGGTGACGGGTGCCAATCGAGGGCTGGGATTGGAGGTCTGTCGTCAGCTGGCCCGACAAGGGATTACCGTTATTCTGACGGCCCGCGATCGCAACAAGGGAGAACAAGCCACGCAACAATTGCTGGAGGAGGGACTTCAGGTTATCTTTAAACCCCTAGATGTGGCGGATGATCAGAGTGTGAACCAGTTGGTTGAGCAGTTAGAGGCAGAGCAGGGCCGCTTAGATATTTTGATCAATAATGCTGGCATTAACTTTGACTTCCAGCAGCCGGTGTTAGCGGCTGATTTACAAGAGGTCCAAGATACTTTCAATACCAACCTGTTAGGGGCATGGCGGATGACCCAAGCCTGCTTGCCCTTGTTGCAAAAAAGTCAGCAGGGTCGAGTAGTCAATGTGTCTAGTGGGGCTGGCTCCTTTGCGGGGCCTCGAGGGCTGTTGGAACAGGGGGGAGGGTTACCGGCTTATGCTATTTCCAAGGCAGCGCTCAATGCTCTGACCGTTAAGATCAGTCGCGCTTTGCAAGAGACGGGGATTTTGGTGAATGCCGTTTGCCCTAATTTCACGGCGACTTATCCTGGGACAGCCGAAATGGGCGCAAGGCCCGTCCCTGAAGGGGCCGCTGGCATTGTCTGGGCTGCCATGCTACCAGATGATGGGCCGACGGGAGGATTTTTCCGGGATGGCAAACCCTTGCCGTGGTGAGTTGTCTATGATGTTGTGAGCAGGATAGGTCTGGCAGATACAGTCCAGCTGAACCCATAAAGTATTTACAGATCGCTAGCAATGTCCAAACAGTGGTGGAAGGTTGCGTTGGTTTTAAAGGCTTGTGCATTAAGGTGAGTGAGGCTGGTCTGATAGCCCTGTTGTTGAAGATGAGCCATCAGGCGATCGCGTTTGGGAATATCCATTTTGCCCCGGCGGCCAATGTCTGCCACGGAGTAGAAATAAGGCGGCATCAGCGCTTCTGCTTGCATAATTCGTAAGAGTTGAACCCGATCTGACCACCCCCACTCTTCAGCTAGCGCCTGCATAGAGGCTAGCCATGTTGGATCATGCAATGGCCCGAGCCACATGGGGCCACTCAGGGTTAAGGGCGGGCCTTGGTGGGGACAGGTGGCCCGACTGAGCTGGTCCCAAGCGACGGTTTGATAGTGACCGCAGTGGTGACAATAGCCAATAAAGCCCAAGCCATGCTGGGGTTGGGGAGTGGTCACCTGGACAAGGACTCGATAAATCTGACCTTGAAAGTAGGAGATAATGGGCTGGATATCTCGCCCTAGAGCTTGAGCCTGTTGCCAGCACAGACCCAGCAACAGTCGGAGTCCTTGCTCATGGGCCGCCGGATGCGATCGCGCCCATGCTCCCAATAATCGCTGACTATGGTTGGGGTTATGTCCGGCTAAGGTGCGGCTATCGGTGCCTGTGATATAAAGCAATCCGCCTCGTTTGACCGTTTGCAAACAACCCTGCAAAAAGGGTGTAGGCAAGCCGAAACTGTCTAAGTCTATGAAATCAAAGTTGTCTTGATATTGATAGCACTGATGGAATAAGTGCTCCGCTGCGTGATACGAGAGTTGATATTGTTGCGGTGGCAGTTGACTTAAGTTGTCGGTCAAAACGTCTGCCATCTCAGGATTGGCATCGTTGGCCCAGATCCAATCGGCCTGGCTTTCAAGGACATAGCGTTGCGATCGCACCCCGCAGCCCGTCATCACATCCAACACCCGCAGTTGCCCGGTGTTGGCTTTATAGACCGTTGCGGCTAATACCCCTAAGTCGCGGGCGGGGCGACTGCTGGCCCGAAAAAACGCGGGTCCTACTTTAAATAGGGCTTTGCCTTCGGTGTGATGGCTATCTAACACACTTCAGCAATCAGTTGTGACAATCCATCTTGACTCAAAGGCGTGACGATAAAGACTTCTTGCACCGTCTTGCCAGACCGAGCGAGGACTTTAAATCCGCCACGAATAGGGACAGAAATTCTTAACCGCAAATGGGGGGCATGGCCTTTGACCCGACTGATCACGCCAGGCGTCACCGTCTGAATGCCGGGATATTGAATCAGTTTGTTTAAAATCGTCAGCAAGCCGGGAATATGGGTCGAGTGATTGAGGACGAGGCGACCTTTGCGAACCGGCATTAGGCGGCCTCAAGGGGGGCCATGGTCAACCCTGCCCGCTGCAGCTGCATATGGTAGAGCTCGGCTTGTTCTTGTGGTCCGACCCAAACGATGGCTTGCCCCTCGAAATGAATTTGATTGGTTAATTCCCAAGCGCGATCTGAGGTCATCTGGGGAATATAGGTCATCAACGTTTTAGCGACATGCTCAAAGGTATTGACATCATCATTGACGACAATCACCTTAAAGTTGGGATAAGGTTTCCGAACCGTTTTTTGGCTCTGTTGTTCTTCAGGGCGAGTGATGGGAGTTTGCACTGCTGTGATGGCTACAGGCCGATCGGAGATCATCGCCATGCGTGGCCTATCTGAAGTAGAAAGCTTAAGCATGTGAACTGATTTTAGGTGACATCAATGTTGAGAAGAGTTTACATCAGTTTACCTTGCGGTTTTAGCGTTGCCTATGCTTGAGTGGGCAATGGTAGGATAATCTGCCGACTGGAGAGGATGCATGGTGCAGCTGCCCCCCTATTCGCATGGGTTATTGCCCTTTTAGGATCTATGACGTCTGAACAACAACTGGTGCCAGGAATGCTGTCTGATCGCCTAGTGGTGCGTACCCAACAGGCCCTAGACTCGGGTGCGTTACAGCCCATTGCCACTGAGTATGAGCAGTTGGCAGCGGGGGGACTAGAGTTTTTGGTTCGTGTGGTGGCGAATCTGGAACGGAAAGCTAAGGCCAAACAAGCGCCTAAACCGAAGAATTTTAATCCTTTTTTACCCTATGAGCCTGGCCTCTTCGTCGCCGATTTATCAGAGACGCATGTGGGGTTGTTAAACAAGTTCAATGTGGTGGATCATCATCTTTTGATGGTGACACGGGACTTTGTCAGCCAAGAGACTTGGTTGGATGCTGCCGACTGTTTGGCCTTGGCCATCGTCTTAGGAGAACTGGATGGTTTGGCGTTCTATAACGGTGGCTATGCAGCTGGGGCCAGTCAACGCCATAAGCATTTACAAATGGTTCCCTTCCCCTTCCTGCCTGAACGAATGGGGCTACCGATCGATCCTTTAATGGCTGCGGCGAAGGACAAAGGGCGGAGTAAAGCTTTCCCCTTTGTCCATGCGATCGCATCTCTGTCTCTGGATTGGTCAGCGCCTGCCCAGGTAGCACCACAGCTGTTGGCAACATATCGTCACTTGCTGGCAGCGATTGGATTACCGTGGCAATCAGATAATTCGCAGGCAACGGGAGCCTACAATCTTTTAGTGACGCGAGAATGGATGCTGATGGTGTTGCGATCGCAACCCAGTTTTTCGGGTATTGCCATTAATTCTCTCGGTTTTGCAGGGTCTTTGCTAGTCCGTAATACCCAAGAGCTAGACCATTTGAAAACCATTGGTCCGATGACGGTCCTGCAAAATGTAGGCGTTGTGTGTTGATTGCTGGTGGAAGGATTTAAAATTCGTTACAGAAGCAAAATTGATGTAAACATCATAAAAGTGCTCTATAGAAGCGCTTTTGAGGTTAGTTGGGCCGTGAGATGTGGGTGTAAATAGAAACCTTTCTTTACAATTCTAGCTAAGTTGTGTTACATTTATTTACATAAATAAATAGATTAAAACATTACGGAGCCACTCCTATGACATCTCGCGGATATACCTCAGACGATCGTGGTCGTATCAATAGCTTTGCCGTTGAACCCAAAGCCTACGCCCAAACCGAGCCAGTATTTGGTTTTAATAAAAATGCAGAACGGATCAGTGGCCGCTTAGCCATGGTGGGCTTCATGTCCATTTTGCTTTTAGAGCTAACCACTCATCTGAACTTCGTTCAAATTGTCACGGGTGGCTAAAGGCGAGTTCGTTTCTTCAACCTTTGCCTGCGAGTTGTGGGCAAAGGTTATCTTTTAGCCCTTGTGTGAGCAATCGGGGGCACTATTGCTAACCTTAAACCCCATGCTAGTAGAAATCCGAGCCGATCAACTCCTTGAGCAGTATGCAGCAGGTGTACGAAACTTTAGCTCTATGATTCTCACGGGCGAGAGTCTTTATGAGCTGACGCTGGATGGCGTCAATTTTGAACAGGCTAATCTGGCACAGGTCAATATGAGTCTGACGCAGTGCCGGGAGAGTCATCTCCGTGGTGCTAATTTATCTCAAGGCTTACTGTGGCGAACAGATTTTTCCCGCGCCAATTTAGAGATTGCGAATTTAAGTCAGTCAAAGCTGGTCCGGGCCACCTTAAAGCACGCGAACTTGCAGCAAGCGATTTTAGCCAAAACAGATTTAAGAGTCGCTAACTTACAACAGGCGAATGGGTCAGATGCAAATCTTGCAGGCGCTGACTTGCGATATGCAGACTTGACGGGGATGACGCTTGTGGGAGCGAACCTCAGTGGGGCGGATCTGACAGGAGCCAATTTAACAGGCGCAGATCTCAGCCATGCCATTCTCACAGGGACTATCTTAAAACAGGTGGATTTAAGTCAAGTGACGCTCAAGGGAGCCGACTGGAATCACCGACAGATTGATGTTTCTCGCCCCACCCCTAATCCTGTCTTGACGGTTACTGAGTCAGCCAACCTATAATCATGGGTCTGCTGTAGCTTGCGATCGCAAACCATGATCAAGCTCAGAGACTATATCCCTGCCGATGTGGAATCAGCCCTTTGGCCTCATTGTGCTGGAATCGATGGCCTGCAGCACTCCTGTGATTGGCATGCACTGTAGTGCTTTCTCTGGAGTGATTGTAGAAGGGCAATCTGGATTTATTTGTGCCGCGATCAATGCATTTGTCCACAAAATCCCAGCGGCACTGCGGCTCAATCGAACTCAGTGCCGTCACTATGTGAAGACTTTGTTGGGTCGGACTGTCCGGCAAGCCTGTTCTTAAACGGCACTGACCGAAAAAGACCTCTCTTGCTCAGAACCAACGGAGGCTGATGAGCAAGAGGGGACTCATACTTAATACGAAGTGATATAAGAAACGGACTGGTCTAAACCGAATTCCAGAGCGTAAAGTGATTACCCTTCACCGCCTTCGCCGCCTTCACCACCGTCATCAGAGGAGCTGTCTTCGCCATCTTCACCGCCTTCGCCGCCTTCACCGCCTTCACCACCGTCATCGGCAGGGCTTGTGACAGCAGGGCTGGAGCTGTCTGGGTCACCGCCTTCACCACCTGTAGTGGCCCCATCACATGCAAATAAGGTGGCCGATAAACCGAGAGCTAGAAATAACTCAATAGATTTTGAACGTTTCATCTTAGTGTTTATTAGTGCTTAACTTTTCAACAGAGCTGAGAATATCCTACCGCTTATTTGGAGTCTCTCTCATCAAACGAGTCAAAATGGGTAAAAACATCCCCACCTATCTTTAAGTAGTGAAAAATGGGGCTCTTTCCAGCAAGCGCTGATGGCTGAAGCAGATAGAGGTGGATAGAAAGTCTCCAGATAAAAGTCTGGAGGTTGATCGGTCACCCACTAGAAATAGGTGACTGCCAGAACACAGCATGAGTGCTTTTTTGAGTAACTATTATAAATTATTCTCATTTGATATAGATTAAAAGTCTAAGGGAACACTGCAACAAGCTAGTCTAAGTTTCTGAAATGAATTTCTCTATCCCTCTTCAGGCAAAGCTTTCAGAAAAAGAATATCTATTGCCACGCTATCCATCTAAAAAATAATGCCTCAGTGATTGCAATTCACTGCATTTACTGCTTAAATTAGCAAAGACACTTATTGACTAATATTCTCAACTAGTGAGTTTGTTGTTAAACTCTATACCGCTCTTCCCTAAACCAGGAAAGTACCTCAGAAAACGTTTGACCCTTACAGAGGCAGAAAGCAAGCTAGTTTCGTTTTGACGGTGCCTATGCCTCAAACCCTCACATCGCTAGCTGCGGTTGAAACTAGCCAGCTGCAGCGCTTTATTCACAATTTTCAAGAGACTTTTTAGGAATAATTACTAACAAATTGAATCGATTTAGAAGGAGCATATCCTATGCAAACCTACGGTAACCCTGAAGTTACCTATGGCTGGTGGGCTGGTAATTCTCGCCTTGCTAACTCTTCGGGCTTATTTATCGCTGCCCATACGGGCCATGCTGGCTTGATATCGGTTTGGGCAGGTGGTTTTACATTGTTTGAATTGGGTCGATATACGACCGCCTCTCCGATGTGGGATCAAGGCCTAGTGCTGCTTCCCCACTTAGCGGCGGAAGGAATTGGGTTTGGATCGGGTGGTGTGCTCGATAATCCACAACAGATTGTTGCCGTTGCCATGGTCCACATTATTGCAGGCGCTGTACTCGGGGCAGGCGCGTTATTTCACCTGCTGAAAGCACCGCATGATTTAAGCGATGCTTCTGGTGCGGCCCGTACCTATCATTTTGAATGGACGAATACCAATCAACTCAGCCGGATCTTAGGCCATCATCTGCTGATTTTAGGCCTCTATACCCTTTTATTCGTGGGATGGGCCATGTATTGGGGAGGACTCTATGACCCCGATCTGCAAGAGGTTAGACTGGTCACCGATCCGACCCTTAATCCATCTGTGATTTTTGGCTACCAAACCCATTTCGATAGTGTTGACAACCTAGAAGATATCGTCGGCGGTCATATCTTTATTGGTCTTTTAGATATTGCGGGTGGTATTTTTCACTTGCTTGTCCCCATGTTGCCTTGGGCCAAAAAGCGGGTTGTCGTCAATGGTGAAGCGATTTTGTCCTACTCATTAGGGGCAGTCGCTTTCTTTGGTTTTCTGTCCGCCTATTGGTGCTCTGTCAATACCTATGTTTGGCCAGCAGATTTTTATGGTCCTGCGCTCCAAATTAAGTTTGGCTTCACCCCCTATTTTGCAGACACGGTAGAACTTCCTTACGGTATGCACTCTGCTCGGTGCTGGCTGTCAAATGCAACCTATGTCTTGGCTTTCTATTTTCTCCAAGGGCATCTTTGGCATGCCTTGAGAGCATTAGGATTTGATTTTAAAGACGTAGATCAATTTCTGACATCCTTGACTTACGAAGCACCAGCAGCCACTGCCAAGCCTAAAGCATCGAAGAATGCCATGGCTCCGGTGCCGTCTTCTTCTCCACCAGCGAAGGCGACGACGGAATCTACCTAGTCTGTGTTACCCCATTCAACCCTCTGTGTTGAATTAAGAGCGAAACGGTAAGAGCGTGAACAACCTGGGCGCTTCACGCTCTTGCCTCTTTCATCGTAACGAACCCTCGTTTTTTGTGTTGTAATCATTTGGAGTCTGTATGTCACAAATTGGAATGTTCTTTGGCACCACCACTGGTAAAACAGCGGAAGCGGCTGAAAAAATTCAAGAGGCCTTTGGTGGAGAAGATATCGTCACCCTGATCGAAATCCCAGATGCAGAAGATGGAGATTTTGCGGGTTACAACTATTTGCTGATTGGTTGCCCAACTTGGGATATTGGTGAACTGCAGAGTGACTGGGATGCCTTTTTCCCCAATTTGGATAGTATTGATTTTTCGGGCAAGAAAGTTGCCTACTTTGGTACGGGCGACCAGATTGGCTATGCCGATAATTTTATGGATGCGATCGGTATGATTGAAGCCAAAATTACGGAGAAGGGAGGCCAAACCGTGGGGCATTGGTCCACCGATGGATATCAATTTGATGCCTCTAAAGCGGATAGAGGAGGCAAATTTTGTGGATTAGCCTTAGATGAGGATAACCAGTCTGAACTCTCTGATGAGCGAATTGAAGCTTGGGTGGCCCAAGTTAAAACAGAATTTGGAATTTAGGATGCCGACAGCGGGGTCAGGATGATTGTCCTGACCCTTTCTGAATTCCTGCAAATTATCAAGTGTAACGATCTAAATGACTCACTCCATTGATGCCGTTTGGGCGACAACTAGTCCTTACCTCAAGCGTTTTGACCAACCCCTACTCGACCAGTTGAGCAAGCATCTCACGATTGCTCAGTGGCAGTATCAGCAGTCTGAGGATGAGCCCAGTTCGCTCAGTACAGCAGTGGATTTGCTGCATGACTATATCCAAGATTGTGACCATCCTATTCATTTAGTCGGTCACGGTACGGGTGGGTTAGTGAGCTTGCTCTATGCGCGTCAATGCCCACAGAATATTCGGTCTCTCACCTTGCTGGGGGTCGGCGCGGTCGCTACTTTAGATTGGATGGCTCACTATTACTTCCATCTCCAGTTTGTGCCTTATAACCGCCGCCAAATGCTGACTCAGATTGTGCCAGATTTATTTGGAGACCAACAGCCAACGGTGACGTGCTACCTTAGTCGGCTATTGGAAAAGGATATGATGGTTTCCCCATCCCCACATTCTTTGTTTCAACGCTGTCATTTACCTCCTGGGGGAGTGTCGGCACCATTGTTGGTCTGTGGTAGTCAAAACGATCCAGTGGTCGATAGTCAGGCCCTTAACGAATGGCAGTCTTGGATGAAAGACTGCGATCGCATCTGGCAATGCGCGGAAGGACATCACTTTTTCCACTGTTTCTATCCTCAGCTCGTTGCAGAACAGATTCTAGATTTTTGGCAAGTTAAGCCTGCGATGCCTTTGGCCTCCATTGATCTCCGTCCTTGCTCTGTTTAAGTTCTACCTTGTGTGTCCTATGGTTGCTTCTCTGTCTCGACCGTTTATGCATTCCCCCTCTTCAGCCACGAAGCGCTTCTCCGATCGTGCCTTACTACCTTCTGAACCTCAACATCTATGGCAAATCAAACGGGGGATAGCTCGGACTTACACTTGGGATCAGAATGGCAATATTACCACCCTTGGGATTTGGGGAACGGGAGATATTGTGGGGCAGTCTTTATCCAATCTCACGCCTTACATCATTCAAAGTTTAGGGGTTGTAGACGTTTATCCCTTGGTTGATTACCAATGGCAAAATGAAGCTATCCTTAGCCATGCACAACACCTGACTACCCTGCTGAAAATTATCAGTATTAAGCGGGCTGAAGATCGACTCCTGAGTTTGCTCAAATGGCTGGCCCAACGATTTGGCGTGGTGACGCCCCGTGGAACATGCACCACGATTCCTATTACTCACCAGGAATTAGCAGAAATGGCCAATATTACGCGGGTAACGGCTACTCGGCTGATTGGCGATATGGAACAGCAAGGCATTTTACAATGGTCACGAAAGCGGCAGTTTATATTGCTCGCTACCCCTTAAAACGAAATCGTTAAATACCCACCTTGAAACTTAGCTGCTTTAACAGGCTTCCCGCGGAGTTCAGGGGGCAGGAAAATATTGTGGCGCTGATCGCCCGCTTCAATTGTGACTTCCGGGCCGTATTGCGTTAGCTTGACCTGCGATTTATCGAACTTCGGCAGGAAAAGTTTGACTTGCCCCAGGGCCACATCAATGTCCATCGGCTTAGGCGCAGTGGCCGCTTGCTTTAAATCCGGTAGGGCGGTGATCAGAGCTTGCCAATCTCCTGTATATGAAGGGAGGGTGGCCACAGAGAGAGGATCAAAGGCCGTTTGTAAGGCTGCGGCATCGAGAGGGACTGTTGTCGGTGTGGCAATCACCCCACCGATGGTTAAGCCGACTTGTTGGGCACTGCCCCAATAATATTGCGCCGTTGCGATCGCAACCTCATCCCCCGTCGTCACCAAATAAGCGGCCACGCGGTTGGGATCGGCGATCGCCTGCTTCGCATCATCCAAGGCCGCATTCGCGCGTTCCGTCGGTTCCGCAAAGTTGTCACCTGCCCAATTCACCGTAAAGACCGCCGCTGTAACAGGCTGGACAAAGGGAGACAGAGCTTTCCCTAAATCCGAATCGGCAATCACTTGGCGAAATCGACGGGCATACCAACTGAGAATTTCCGGTGACCCGACCATACGCAGGGTCGATAGATCGCCCGGCCCGTCGTAAATAATGACATCGTAGTTGCCGCTGTCCTCGTACTCCCGCAGAGCATTTAGGGCAAGCGCACTATCCATGCCCGGCAGAATGCCCAGTTCTTGGCCAAAGACCGTCTTAAAAAAAGGCGTGCGGACATACTCGGCTTCGAGTTGCTTGAGGTCTTCCCAAGCTTTCTCCAGCAATACGGTACTGCGAAGCTGCACTGCTTTGAGATTGACACCGAGTTCTTGCGGGTCGGTGCCCACCGGCGCACCAATGATCAAATCAAAACCGGGACCCGGATTTTGACTAGCCAATAAGACCCGATATCCCTGTTCAGCAAATTGTTTAGCGGCTGCGATCGCAACCGTTGTTCGCCCCGTACCACCTTTCCCTAAGAAGGTCAGCAAAAATGCCATGCAGGGTTACCGTCGGCCTGTTTCTAGCTCATCTTCAAAAAACCAACTGCTGGTTTTGTCATTAAAAGTGACGACCGCACCGATACCGCTACCATCCGTCATTTTGAACTCTTGAATCGTTCCCATTTCACCTAACTTGTCACTCAACGCACCAGAAAAGCGATCGCGAATTTGGCAAACACGAACTTTCTGACCTAATCTCATCAATCGATACCTCTGCAAGAAAACGGACCAATCCATAGTCTAGCAGGCTTGTGGCGGTTATACCGTAAGGATTTAGGCTTATTTGGGGGGCAAGAAGGACTCTCGTAGGGGGTGTAGGCGTTATTTTCCTAAGTGATGGGCTTCGATCCAGTCAATAGCTTCAGCTAATGTTTCCGCATAAAAGGATTTGCCACTGCGCGGATCCCGCACATGCCACCAGCAGTCTCGTCTGGCATTAGTTATTTTCTGGATACTGAGTTGAGATCGCTGGACCCAGCGCAATGCCAAGTTCTGCCACCATCCACTGAATGATGACCCTCTTCGCGATCTAGGTGTCTGTGATCGGGTAGGAGCGTCCGCGACGGGGCGATGTTGGGAATGCTTGCCTATGGAAGAGTCCAATGGTCCGCTGCGATAACGACTCTGGAATAGCTTTGATTGGTTCAACATCGGATCAACCTCACTGAATATATTTTTCTATTGGCATAAAGGGCCTAGTGTTTTATCAGTGGTTTTCTAGCAGAATATGCGAGTATTCATCAAGCGATAGACTGGGCAGTTTAAAGCTCATCCAATCGTCAAACCTACGGTTGCCATGAGATCACTGCCATATCTCGCCAGAGGGTGAGTGAACACCGCTTTACCTGGGTTAAAGTTTATCTTTGTTAAAATATTTTTTCAGAGAAAATTGATGGTATCAATGCCTTGAATACCCTCTGTTCTATAGACAGAAAAGTAATCAGAAAAAATTTTGATATTGTTTCACGTCAATGGTTTGGGCGTGAAACATTGCCTATATCACCCCTGATCTAAGAGAGACGAATCTCTTTAATAGATAGACCCGCTGAGATCTGCTAAGGGGCAATTGTGATGAGTCAACACAACAGATCGCTCAGTCAGATAGGTATGAAAACCTTTATCGACCTCTGAACATACATTGATGCTTTTAGAGAAGGACTATCAAAGGCAATTTTTCTTAGAGAAAGGACTGGTCTGCTCTGATAGTGATCTTGATACTTCCAGGTAAGGAATGTAAGGAGATATCTGTAAAGTCTGGCTGTAGAAATTTATGATGTTGCTAAAAAAATGGGTCCGTTTTGATGCGATGATAGGGGTAATGAGTGTTCAACAACACCGAAAGTGTGCGCTGCCAAACCTGTAAACAGGTCGGTATCGTAAATCTTGAGGCTAGATGGGTACTACTATATATAGGCAATAGCAGAGTTTTTAGTTCAACCGATGCCAGTTTATCAATCCCATTATGAAGAGTTGCTGGCAACGTATAGTAACCACCACCATGCTGTTGAGCTTTTGAGACAGCATCGTCCTTACTTTGAAAAAATTCCGAGTATTCGTCGTTCTCGTGACAGCGTGATCACGATTCCGCTGCCGGTGGTTCAGGTGCGCCGCAGAATACCACAGTCAGAGCTGAAATCCTCTGATAGCCTCTATGAGTTGATTGCGCTGCCTTGCGATCTCTCCTTACTGATGTGTGATCCAGAATGGAAAATAAAAACCGGCGTAGAAATCTTAGTTTTTATTCACCGTCCCCAAGAAGATTTTTCGCATCTGGTGAGCCGCTGGCGGCAAACGCAGGTTGCCTTAAGTCGAGGCTACACCTGGGAGATGCCCCAGCAGTTTCAACATATTTTTAATGAGGGAGCGGAGAAGATGTATCCCCTCTTCGTTTTGTTTGAGGATACATCAGAACGGATTAAGCGAGGCTTGAACGGTTCATTTTTGCCCTACGTGATTCAAAATGTGGATGTTGCTACGGAAAAAAGCAATAAAGCGGTAGGGGCAGTCAGTTCAGAGACTACGCCTGATGCCGAGTAAGGCTGGCAAGAATTTGCTGTTGTAGTTCTGCCCGCGTCGTGGCAGGTTCTAGACAACTGAAGCCTTGGCACACTAAACCCATCGCGTCGGGCGGCACGTCGGAGGATTGGCTGTACACGGCTGTGGGTAAATAGGCAGAAGCTAGGTCTAGTGTGGCTGTCCGAATGGAGGTGCGGTGAAAATACCAGTCCAGGGCGACAAATAAGCTAGGACAGGCTTTTGTAGAAGACTCCATGACTTGTCCAAAGGTTTGCAGGGCCTGTTCTGCTTGAGTTAAATATTCGGTGCGATCGCACACCAAACTCAGGCGGATCAGATTTGCGATCGCAACCCCATTGGCCGCAGGCGTGGCATTATCTAACCAGCTCCGCTCTCGAATCAGTAATTCACCGGATGTTTCACTGCCCGTATTAAAATAGCCGCCGCCTTCGACGGCCCATAAATGCTGATCAAATTCATCTTGCGTCGTTTGTGCTGCTGCCAACCAGCGATGGGCTTGATCTTTATCTAGGCTTTGACAGGCTTGATGCAAATCCAAAAGGGCTTTGATAAAGAGCGCATAGTCTTCCGATTGAGCCGTCACGGCAATGTTGCCATCGTAATTAACGCGATGCAGTCGTCCCTCGGACCATTGCTGAGTCAGAATAAAGTTGGCGGCTTTGGTGGCTAAGGCTAGATAGTCGGTCTGTTGAAAAACCGCTGCGGCTCGGGCCAAACCGGAAATCATCAAACTATTCCAGGCCACAATCATTTTGGTATCGGTCACCGGGGGAATACGGCCTGGCCAAGGATGGGTTTTCGCCACCTGATTATTGATCGCAGGGGGAAAGGTGGTTAGAGAGTCGGGCCGTTCTCCATAGCGAACCTGAAAAAGCTTTTCTAGGGCTGCTTCTACTGGGTCGCTAACGACGCCGGGTTGCTGGCGCTGGAGAACAATCAGACCTTCCTCAAAATTGCCCTCTGCACTCAGGTGGAAAATCTCTGCCATGGCTGTGAGTTCGTCTGGTGTCAGCAGGTGGGTCAGATCTTCGTAGGTCCAGGTATAAAAACGACCTTCCTCTGGCTCTGAATCATCAGGGGTGATAAAGTTATCGGCATCTTGAGCCGCATAGAAATAGCCCGCCTCTGCCGTCATTTCTCGTTTGAGCCAAGCCACCGTCCTGGCAATGGCCCGCTCAAAAGCAGGCTCTTCAACGCCTGTACTCCACAAATTCGCGAGATACTCAACAATTTGGCCATTGTCGTACAGCATTTTTTCAAAATGGGGCACTGTCCAATTGGGGTCCACAGTGTAGCGATGGAATCCGCCGGCCACATGGTCATAGATTCCACCTAAGGCTAAATCCAGTCCCCGCTGATAGCAGGCTTGTTGGGATTGCTCTTGTTCTGGGGTGGAAAAGCGGGCACCATGAAGTGCGATCGCAGCGTAGGGAATCATGGGAAAGCTTGGCCCTGGCGTTTTATTTATCAGCACCGTTGTATTCTTAGCAATGCCCTGACTCAACAGTTCAGGTTGGAGGGCACCAATGGGATTGAGAACCGTTGAACTTTGCAGATAGCTACTGAGCTTCTCTTTCTGGGTGTCTAATTTTTCTTTCTCCTGGTCATAAAAGCTGCGAATCGCTTCTAAGACTTGCAAAAAGCCAGGGCGACCATATTTGGGTTCCTCCGGAAAATAGGTGCCGCCATAAAAAGGCACCAAGTCCCCCGGCGTTAAAAACATATTCAGGGGCCATCCCCCTTGCCCGGTCATTGCCTGAACCGCCTGCATATAGATGCTGTCAATATCTGGCCGTTCTTCCCGATCCACCTTAATCGGAATATATTGCGCATTCATATACTCGGCAATTTCCGTATTGGAGAAGGCTTCTCCTTCCATCACCGTGCACCAATGACAGCTAGAGTAGCCCACGGAGAGAAAAATAGGTTTATCCTCTTGGGCGGCACGGGCCAACGCTTCTTCACACCAGGGCCACCAGTCAATGGGATTATCAGCATGCTTGCGCAGATAGAGGCTAGCAGAATGGGCAAGACGATTCGGCATGAAGCCACCAGAGGAAAGTGCATTCACAGTCTATCGCTATCTTCTTGGGGGAATTTTTCCTAATCCCAAAAATATTCTTAAAGTCAAATCTCGCTCTTAAACTCAAAGAAACCCGTGATTTTCGACGTTCATTGAGGGGCAATGAGTATACTTGATCTAGATGTTTTGGCAATGGTTATGGTCGTTTCTTCCTTTCCCCAAGACAAGCAGGAAACTTTTCTATCCAAGAAAGTGGCCATTGCTGAACTCAAAAAGACCCATCAGCTCGATATCGCCTTTGCTCAACGCATGAATGCCGATCAGATCCGCGCATTGCTCTATGCCGTTAGAGAACAAGATGATTTGGCCGATGCGATTCGATCTTTGATCGAGCAGCGTAGCCATTTTGCCAAAAATAATCGCAGCTATGGCTTGGTTAAATATCGAATTGAGAATGAGCGAGATTACGCCTTAAATCAGCTCAACTATGTGGAACAACAGCTCGAAAAATATCAGCAGTATTTCAAAGAACTCCTCAGAAATTTCCTCGATTTAGAACAGAGCGAAATCCTTCGATTGGTGAGAACGCTTTTAGCCCAACTGGATTAGGAGGGGAGATGGCGCGTATCCATGACAACATGTCCTATCGAGACCTGCAAACCTATAATCGGACCTTGCTCACGCAGCATCAACTCAACACAGAGCGTAAACAGCAGGGACTCCTCAACCGAGGTTGGCAGCAAGTGATTGATTTATATACCTGGATTACCCAAAAAATCCAGACCACTTCCAGTCAGGTCGAAGCCAAGATCCTGTCTAACTTTGCCCGCATGCAACAGGCTGCCACGGCTATCAAATCAACGGTCAAGCAAGTGCGCAAACGCTCTCAGCATTGGCAGCACACCGAATTGGCTCACACTATTCAAGAACGCTAAGTGTAGGACAGTAGCGATGACGCGGATGGAAACGTGCCTGCAACTCTTTAACCAAATGCAAGGGGCAAAGCTACGAGCCCATGCGGCGGTAAACCGAGTGTATTCTCAATATCGCGAGCAGTACCAAGACTGGCGACAAACGCCGGAAGCGCGTCAACTGATTGAGCAACAACTCCAGAAACTGGGAGATATCTGCCCCGTCTGTCAGCGAGGATTGGCGGTCTCCAATAGCACCATTGACCACCTGGAGCCCAAGCGCAACCACATCAGTAAAACCCTGTGCCAAGATAATATGCTGGTGATGTGTTGGGGGTGCAATACCCACAAAGGCACTCAACCCTTCGTCCTATGGAGACGACAACTGCACCCGTTTCGCCAACAGTCTCTGGACTATGCCATTATGCAAATTCACGGGGAAGCTAGACTGGCTGAATTACTTGAACCAACTTCGTTGCAGTAATTTTTAACATTGAACCCAGACTGATTAGGTAATAACGGAACATATCAGACAAACCCGTAGTTTCCTGAGTAGCCAAACCGTATCATGCATCATTTGAAATACTGAAAATGAGTATTGAGGAGTTTAAATATCTTTGGGATGGAAGTGAAACGGGCTGGTTCTTACAACATATCGATCGCGTCGAATGGCGTTTGATCTTCTACTTTGGAAAAACAGGGCCATCGAATCTAGAACTCATCAAATTACATAAAATAGTTCCAGAACTAAAATCCTTAAAAATAACCTCAATTTATAACAATCTGAAAGGTCATGCGATCTATCGGACTCAAGAGAAATACGGCAATATAGAGTCTAGAAGATTGTTTGAGCAAGCCAGTGCGCTTGGATTAAATGTAGACCTAGAGAGCAAACAGGTTGGGGGTTATCTACCTATCTCAAAAGATAATTGTGTGCTCATTATCGAGGATGACAACCTCGCGAATAGAGTCGTTGGAAAAATGATTGAAGCTGGAGTCGAGGTTGTTGAGATTCATGTTGACTAATGCCATCCCCGTGCTTAAGGTTTAGCCAGCCTATGTGAATTAACTCTGAGGTTCATATCATTTTGAACTATACCCTCAAATAGCAAAGGCCACATCAGAAATAGAACGGGAAAGAAATTATGAAAATTTGGGTTGATGCCGATGCCTGCCCGAATGCCATCAAAGAAATTCTGTATCGAGCTGCAAGACGGGTCAGAATTCACCTGACTTTAGTCGCCAATCAATATATCAATCCCCCGGCATCCGATTATATTGATGCGGTTCAAGTCCCTGCGGGCTTTGATGGTGCTGACAACCATATTGTGGAACATCTGCAGGCTGGAGATTTAGTGATCACTGCGGACATTCCCTTGGCAGCGGCTGTGATTGAAAAACTAGGCCATGCCCTCAACCCCCGAGGTGAGCTGTATACGCAAAACAATATGCGGGAACGACTTGCCATGCGTAACTTTATGGAAGAGATGCGGGAAGGTGGACTGGTCACGGGCGGGCCACCGGCATTAAATCAACGAGATCGACAACTGTTTGCCAATCAGCTCGATCGATTCTTAGCCAAACACCATCAGCCACCCGCCTGAGATTTAACCGCCACAATCACTACCCAAGACTGCTGATCTTGAGGAAGCCCCGGGGGGCGGTAGTAATGATCCACGACGATGAATCCGGCTGTTTTCACCAAAGGGGCGAGGGTTTCATATTCCCAATAAGAGACAAACCGCTGACCGGAGGGACGATTAACAAAGCCTTCGTGATGGCCTCGGGCCATGGATAAAACGATTGCCCCTTCAATCACCAAGGACTGCCATACGTTTTTGAGGACCGACGCCATTGAGGCTTGGGGGACATGCAATAAAGACGCATTGGCAAAAATCCCGTCAAAGTAGCAGTCTGGCAGATCTAGATCCAGAAACGTTTGCTGCCAGATTTCGCAACCTGTTTGCTGGGCCATTTCCACAAAGGCAGGGGTTGCATCTAGACCAATAACCTCATGCCCTTTAGTCTTGAATGCGATGAGATCACGGCCGGGTCCACAGCCTAAATCTAGGATGCGCCCCGGATGACGGGGCATCCATTTTATTAACGCCTGTCGGTTTTGAGAGACATCATGGTCCCAAGTGCCTTCCCGGAAGCTGTTGGCGGTGGCCTGATATTCAGCAATGGTGATATTTTCGTGGGATTTCACTCGGCTCAACCCATTAAGAAGGTCCGCATATATTGGTTGACCAGCTCGGGCTGTTCTTCCTGGATCCAGTGGCTACCCTGATTCCTCTAACCCCGTAATTGAAAAATCTGGCAATCGCCGTTAACTTAGAGGCGGTTGGAGCGTTGCGTAGTCAATTTTGTCGGCAGGAATGGAAAGAGGGAAAACAGCGACTATCGTTTTTTTATCTCTAGTGCTGGGAGTGATAGCTTTTGCTTTCTGGAGCAAGACGTCGTGGGGCCATGAGATTGTGTTTAAGCAGTCTGCGATCCTGCGGTCTGATATCGCCAAAATCGCAGTTGTGCCTAATACGTTTGCCAATCTGCGGATTTATTTATTCGCTTACAGCGTCAAGCAAACGCTTTTTTGGAGCAAGTTGCTTGGTCCGTTTATTATATCGGCGAGCTTCCTACTGTTGGCCGCTTTTGCTTTGTTGTCGGCGGAACAGTAGAGTATAGCTTCCGCAAGCGCCAATGCTACCGTTGCCTCTTGCTAACTGAATAGAAGGGCTATGCGATCGGCAAAAAGTGCTGATTGTTTATTCTTGTTGCCAGTTCGGAGTGGTTAGCGTCAGACCCGTCTATCCAGAGTGTAGGAGCTACTATATAGTGAGGCTGGCTAGGAGATCAAAGGCTTGCTCAGGGAGCGTAAAGGGTCCCATTTTTTGCAACTCTTCAAGACTTACTTGTGTTAACTCTTCAATAGCTCCATGAATCTCTAACTTAGGGGTTGTCCAGGTTTTTTTCATGCTGACTACACTTTTTCAGTATAACGAGGTTCCATTTTAGCACTTCATACTTTAAACGATTTTCACCTAGATGTGTACTCCTTAATATGGTGTTTTAAGAATTGAGCTATTTTTGGGAGTTGTTGGAGATCGCGCGGTCGTTTGAGCCGATATAAGCTGACATGATTAGCTAGCTTTGCCGCTTGCGTGAACTGGTAGCGATCGCGCATCGGTAACACAGACTTTAACCCTGAAAAACGGAGCAACTCAATTAAGGCTTGTTGTTGGGGAATCCGTTCTATGGACCAGTTTGGACCATATTCTAAAACGTATAAATGCTGGAGAGAAACAGCGTCTGAGTGATTCTTAGAGCAAAAAGAAAACGTGGATTCTGGGGCTGTTTTGACAGTCTTTTCAGTCAACTGGAGTTGATGAGCCGCTGCTGCCGATAATTTCATCTGAGGGACACCTGCATACACTAAGGCATGACCTGCGCTGATTTGAATTGCAGTTAAGTCATCTGCTACGCCTATAAATCCCTGATCGATGACTGCTGCTAGAGCCGAAGATTTCCCCGCACCCGAATCACCTAAAAAAGCGATGGCGGTGTCTTGGATGGTGGCTGTACTGGCGTGCAGGATATAGAGTCCTCGCTGATACAACAGAACGGCTAAGACAACACCTAATAATGCCTGACTAATTTGTGCCTGTTTCGCAGTTTGACTGGCAACCAGCACGATTTTGCACCCTCCCTGAATAATAAAGACGCCTGCGTTCTGGAGGTACACTAAAGCGTCATGTGGGTTGATCTGAATCGCGATAGGTTGTTGAGCCACCGCTTGGGGAATGTAATCACTCATACAACCATCGTTGACGAGTTGAATCGTGACGTCTGACCGCGGTTCTGGAGACGATAGCTCCACTAAGTCTGAAATAGGAAAGGTTGACTGAAAAGTTAAGCCGTAGAGTTGATAAAAGTGCATATCAAGGAATTGGCCAGCTGGATGCATTCATGTTGTATAAAAAACGAATGGAGAAGGTGAAGCTTTATCTTTGCGCAAGGATTGGTTAACAGCGACACTCACTCACCATAGGCCTTTCCTGATGGTGATGCAGAACATTTCAGCCGAAGTTTAGACGACTGGTTTGAGGATTTTTCTGGTATCTGGGCATTCTCATAATGGATGGATAGAGCGGGGAACATGGATTCTTCAGACGTACATTTACCTCAAAACATCACCTTAACCGGATATGTTCCCCTTGAAATATTGCATGAGGGGCAGTATACGCTGGTTTATCGAGCCCTGCGCAGTGAAGATCACACGTCCGTTATCGTTAAAACCTCCCAACCCCAGGTGCCTTTAAGATTCTCAGATCACCTGGCCTTTCGCAATCAATTCACCATCGGTCGCCATCTTAACCATCCTGGCATTATCCAGCTGTTCAGTCTAGAACCCTGCCAGCAGACCTATGCCCTGATCATGGAAGATTTTCAGGGAATTGCACTCTCTGAATTCTTGCAGTCTGCTGTTGCTCTCCTAGAGGGGTTGAAAATTGCCCTGCAATTGGCCGATATTCTCCACTACCTGAGCCAACAGCGAGTGTTGCACAAGGACATCAAGCCAGCTAATATCCTGATTCATCCTCAGACCCTTCAAGTCAAG
>NZ_JANQOY010000051.1 GCF_028285565.1 Acaryochloris sp. IP29b_bin.148 | reverse complement strand
GCAAAGAACATATCTTGAACAAGAGGGGTTCTCTGAAACTATCCGATGTCTGAACAATTTTGCATAACTGATGGGTTATCTTCAAAATTTAGGACTAGTCACACCAGCTTTATGATGAAAGTTTATATTTTTGAGAACCCTAGATATATCTGAGTTTCTCGCAACTTTTATGCAAAATCGAGAAATTTTTTAGGGAGAGAGATTGAAACCAGGGGAAAGTTTGTAGAGTAGGACTTCCAGCTTCAAAATACTTGCAACTATGTGATAAAGCTCTGATCGGTGTTCCTTCGCGATAGCTCAAGGTTTTAGGATTCAGAGCGGCAGACAAAATCACTGCCTCTTTTTCACAGTTCCAAACATTAGTATGTCAAGGTTTCCCCCAGTTTTAATCGCTCTCATCATCAAGCACAGCCTGCTCTGACCTTGTTATCCTATGGTGTGGTAAAGCGTTGAAAAAAGGTACCTGTTGCCGATGACCGCAGCAGGGAAATAAGCAATCATGAGTTTTTCTGCAATCGTGCAAGCCTTGGGGCGTTCTCGCCTATCGGAAGAATTACTGCTGAAGTTGAAAGAGCAGCGAGTCTTAGAGTTATGTGGTGTGCCTCGCTTGCCCAAGGGACTGGTCGCCTCTGCCCTCGCCCAACAGCGACAGCAGCATTTGTTTGTAGTCACCGCCACCCTAGAAGAAGCTGGACGCTGGGCCACCCAGCTTGAAGCCATGGGCTGGCAGACGGTTTATTTTTATCCCACCTCCGAAGCCTCCCCTTATGAATCCTTAGATCGAGAGTCGGAGATGATCTGGGGGCAGTTGCAGGTGTTGGCCGAAACCCTAAAGCTCAATGCCAACCCAGAAGCTGCGCCTTTAGCGATTGTGACCACGGAACGGGCCTTGCAACCCCACTTACCCCCTGTGCAGGTCTTTGAACCCTATTGCCTGAACTTGGAAACGGGGATTGAGCTAGACCTAAAAACCCTCAGCGATAAGCTAGCGCGACTTGGATATGAGCGAGTCTCCCTAGTGGAAACTGAAGGCCAATGGAGTCGGCGCGGGGATATTGTCGATATTTTTCCTGTGGCGTCCGAGCTGCCTATTCGGTTGGAGTGGTTTGGGGATGAGCTGGATAAAATGCGGGAGTTTGACCCCACGAGTCAGCGATCTTTAGATAGCAGTGAAAAGCTCACCCTGACGCCCACTAGCTTTGCCCCGATTACATTAGCGTCTCTCAGTGAGGCCCAACAGGCCCAAGTCAAAGCCTATTTAACAGAAGAGGAACTGGCCTTCCTAGAAACTGGAACCTTAGAAGGCAGTCAGCGGTTTCTGGGGATGGCCTTTGAGACACCTGCTTCACTATTGGATTACCTGCCGGAAAATACGCTGGTGGTCGTTGATGAACCCATGCAATGTCGCCCCCACAGTAACCGCTGGGTAGAACATGCCCAGGAACAATGGGAGTCCGTGAGTTTACCGGAGACTCCACTACCGAAGCTACACCAAGATTTCGAGGCGGCTCTGGATCAAATTGAAGTGTTTGAGCGGATCTTTCTGTCCGAGTTAGCTGAGGAAAAGGGCGGCTTAAACCTGTCCAGTCGGACCGTGCCTGCGGTGCCTCACCAGTTTGGCAAGCTAGCAGAGACCATTCGAGAAGAACGCGATCGCAAATTCAGTATCTGGCTGATCTCCGCTCAGCCCTCTCGCTCCGTGGCCCTGTTGCAGGAACATGACTGTCCCGCCCAGTTTGTACCTAACCCTAAAGACTTCCTGGCCATCAACAAACTGCAGGAGCAGCGCACTCCCGTTGCCCTTAAATATTCTGGGTTAGCGGAACTTGAAGGCTTTGTGCTACCCACCTTCCGCACGGTGGTGATTACAGACCGCGAGTTTTTTGGTCAGCATACCCTAGCCACTCCCACCTATATTCGCAAACGACGGCGGGCCACCTCTAAACAGGTCGATCCGAACAAACTCCAGCCGGGAGATTTTGTTGTTCACCGCAATCATGGCATTGGTAAATTTCTGAAGCTAGAAAGTCTAACTCTAAACCATGAGACCCGTGAATATTTGGTATTGCAATACGCCGATGGCACCTTGCGGGTGGCGGCGGATCAGTTAGGCTCCTTATCTCGCTTCCGCAATACGGGAGAAGGGCGGCCCCAACTTAATAAAATGTCGGGGAAAGCTTGGGAGAAAACCAAGAATAAGGTTCGCAAGTCCATTAAAAAATTGGCAGTGGATCTGCTCAAGCTTTATGCCCAGCGAGCCCAGCAGGAGGGATTTACCTTTCCCCTCGATCAGCCCTGGCAAGAAGAGATGGAAGATTCCTTTCCCTACCAACCCACCGCCGACCAGCTTAAAGCGGCCCAAGACGTCAAACGGGATATGGAAAATCCTCGCCCGATGGATCGACTGGTGTGTGGCGATGTTGGCTTTGGTAAAACCGAAGTGGCTACCCGAGCAGTATTTAAAGCGGTGACCGCAGGTAAACAGGTGGCCTTTCTCGCACCGACGACCATTCTGACCCAACAGCACTACCACACCCTCAAAGAACGCTTTGCTCCCTACCCGATTCAAATTGGTCTTCTCAATCGGTTCCGCAGCGCCGAAGAACGCAAAGACATTCAAAATCGCCTGAAAACCGGGGAGTTAGATATTGTCGTTGGCACCCATCAGCTCCTGGGTAAGAGCGTCAACTTCCGGGATTTGGGCCTGCTGGTGATTGACGAAGAGCAGCGGTTTGGGGTTAACCAAAAAGAAAAAATCAAAACCCTAAAAACCCAAGTGGATGTGCTCACCCTCAGCGCCACACCTATCCCTCGGACCCTCTATATGGCCCTGTCTGGGGTGCGGGAAATGAGCCTAATTACCACGCCTCCTCCCTCCCGCCGTCCGATTAAAACCCATCTGTCGCCCTACGATCCAGAATCGATTCGCAGTGCCGTGCGCCAAGAGCTAGACCGAGGTGGCCAGATCTTTTATGTGGTGCCCCGAGTGGAAGGGATTGAAGAAGTGGCGGGTAAGCTACGGGAAATGGTACCTAGTGCGCGGATTGCCATTGCCCACGGTCAGATGGTGGAGGGGGAGCTAGAGGCGACGATGCTTACCTTTAGCAATGGCGACGCTGAAATCCTAGTCTGTACCACCATTATTGAATCGGGCCTAGATATTCCCCGCGTCAATACCATCCTGATTGAAGATGCCCAAAAGTTTGGCCTCTCCCAGCTCTATCAGCTTCGAGGTCGGGTGGGTCGTGCCGGGATTCAAGCCTATGCTTGGCTGTTTTATCCCAATCAAAGTTCTCTAACGCAGAAGGCTCGTAAGCGACTCCGGGCTTTGCAAGAGTTTAGTCAGCTCGGGTCTGGCTATCAGTTAGCGGTGCGGGATATGGAAATTCGGGGAGTGGGCAATTTGCTAGGGGCAGAGCAGTCGGGGCAAATGGAAGCCATTGGCTTTGACCTGTATATGGAGATGCTGGACGAGTCCATCAACGAAATTCGCGGTCAAGAAATTCCCCAGGTGGATGAAGCCCAGGTGGACCTCAACCTAACGGCCTTTATTCCTGCCGATTACATCACCGATTTAGATCAAAAAATGAGTGCCTATCGGGCGGTGGCCTCAGCAGAGACTAAAGCCGACCTCACCCAAACTGCGGTGGACTGGAACGATCGCTATGGTCCGATTCCCGATTCAGCCCAACAGCTATTGCGAATTATGGAACTCAAGCAGTTAGCAAAATCCCTGGGCTTCGCACGCATCAAACCAGAGGATAAACAGCATGTGATGCTGGAAACCCCAATGGAAGAACCGGCCTTTAAGTTATTGAAGGAAAATCTACCTGAACATTTGCGATCGCGCTTCGTATACTTCCCCGGTAAGGTGACGGTGCGAGGACTTGGCGTTATGAAAGCCGACCGCCAATTGGAAAGCCTGATTGACTGGCTCGGCAAGATGAAGGGGGCTTTACCTGAAGTCGAGAAAGCTTTAGTGGAAGCAGTTTAGAGCCCAGAGCCTCACCGTCTATCTGAGGTGAAGACTCGAACCTCACTAACCTGCAATTCGGTTAAAGAGATAGGGCTTACTGGGCGTTTTGAGAGACTAACTTCGGCCAGGCTTGATCCGCTTGGGAAATATAACCCGGAATATTTTCTTGCCAAAGCTGCTGCACATCGGCACTAAAATTCAGATACAGCTTGCCATCCACGATGGCCCAAGCTTCTGGCACAATCGAAACTAACGTACCTTGGCTGACACCATAGGCACAAAAACCACCATATTGTGGTGCATAGGCTTCGGGGTTACTGACAAATAGGTCTCGATGCTTGGCATTAGCAAATAGCCAAGTGACACCTTGCCACTCATAGGCATAGTCTTTCACCCCTTGGACAGGGCGGCCTTCCGTAAAGTATGCCACGGGATCCGTTCCGCGAATGGCGATTCCATCTTCTGAAAAAATTGCCTTAGAAGAAGGAACGGGTTCAGATATTGGATTAGCAATTGCTAATCCTCCAGTGCGAATAATGGAAGGTACTGTAGACACCGTACCCAAAAGTATGATGGAAGATATGGCAATTTTGGCCAGAGTGATTGGGTTCATAACTTTTACTCCACAACAATGTATCAGGTACAACTTCGTATTAAAAAATAGCTAGGGCCGACGACTCAAAGACTTGAGGGCACTCACACAAGCAAGGGATAATTCTGTGCTTATAGCACCCTCATTGTTGCCCATTACTTAATAGCTTTTTTCAGTATTTTTTGCAGCACAGGGGTCTTTGGCAGCACAAGGATTCTTGGCAGCGCAGGGGTCTTTAGGGGCACAAGGGTTTTTCGCGGCACAGGGGTCTTTAGGAGCACAAGGGTTTTTCGCGGCACAGGGGTCTTTAGGAGCACAAGGATTCTTGGCAGCACAAGGATTCTTGGCAGCACAAGGATTATCTACGGTAGTTGCAGCACAAGGATTAGCATGGGTTGGGGGAGAAATTAGAGTCGTTGTGGCGACCCCAACAGTCAACATAGAGGTTGATGCTAATAATGCTAAATATTTGACTTTCATACACAGAACTCCAGAAATCAATGGGTCGGTTCAAAACCAACACTTATATAGTTAAGAGACGTTGGATAAGGGTAGCCTGAAGACTAAATGAGATTTCCTGAGAAACATATGAGTTTTTCTAGAGATATTCTATTTATTCAAGATTATTTATACTTGCACCACTGTCCTGCGCTCTTATGTCACCTAAAAACCTTTATGACGATCACCTTCCCATAAAGGTTTTATAGAGTTATTGTGTTCATTTTCTATGTGGTATACCTATAAAGCTATAAAAATAATATTTAGAAAACTGTTCTGCGAAAGTTTCTTTAAAGATGAAATTTGATTGCGCATTTTTAACCTCATTGATTGTTAGCCAAAAATGAAAGGTGCCTTACCTGAAATCAGCCAGACCTTAATAACGGTAAATTTATGAGTTATCCCAGATTATGGTTGGTTTTTTGATCGTCTTGCTGGGCGCAGTCTTCTTTTGCTTACAGAACGTAATCGTCCGTATTCTCTTTAACGAATACACTGTTGTTGGCCTGCTGCAAACGGGAGGATTCGTTATCCCTTCCCTCCCCAACTCTTTTTTGTTAATGGCGATGCGGATGGTCCTGGTGGTGCCGTTAGTATCGGCCATGACGCCCCTGTTTTACCCGGCACTTTGGTGGGATTTACGAAAGCTGGGTCAAAAGCAGAATCGCCCTGACCTAATGAGATCGCTGCTGGGTGGCATATTTATGTACCTCTACCTGGCACTGCTCTATTTTTCTGTGGGCCTAATTCCCACCGGAATTGCCCTAACCCTATTTTTCACCTTTCCCGTTTTTACAGCCCTCCTCTCTTGGTACTTCTTTGGTACTGCTCCCTCCCGATTTCGCTGGACGGTAATGGGATTAGTCCTGTTTGGCAGTGCCCTTACGGTTCCTCAAACTGGACTCACGGCTAATGCCTTGGGGATTGGATTAGGAATTGGGTCTGGCGTTGCCTACGCTATCTATACGGTTCTCGCACAAAAAAGCTTTGAGCAGGTCCATCCCGTTCCCTATACCTGGATTAGCTTCGCGGTCACGCTGGTCTTGTCCTGTATCAGCTTGCTGTTCTGGACACAGCCAGAGGCCATTGAGTGGGGGCCATTATGGATTGGTGGCTTGTTGTCTGCCATTGCCACCTCAAGCGGTCACCTACTCAACAATATGGGCATTCGTCTAATTGGAGCGACCACAGCATCTATTATTGGGGCTACCAATCCAGCTTTAACGGTTGTTTTGGCCTGGTTTGCCATTCAGGAAACCCTCAATCCACTCCAACTTTTCGGTGTTCTTTTGGTTACTTTTAGTGTGGCCTTGCTCAGTCGGGAGCGGAAATCGTAGCTGTAGTGAGTCATCGGCCTGCCACTCCCAACATTGCTATCACCCAGCTTGGCCTTAAGCAGGACTGATATAATCCCTAAATGTTTGACTCTACCTGTAAGTTCCTTGCAGAAAGCTTTTCCAGTGACTTTGCAGCCTGGCTTCTAGGAAAACCCATCTCCCTCACCCAGCTCAGTCCTGCTGAGCTATCCCTTGAACCTATTCGGGCTGATGCGCTAATTCTGCTAGATTCCGAAGAGTACATTTTGCACCTAGAGTTTCAGACAGAACCTGACCAAAATATGCCCTATCGGATGGCAGATTATCGCCTCCGAGTTTACCGCCGCTTTCCTCAAAAGGAGATGAAGCAGGTAGTGATTTATTTGACGCCCTCGAATTCAGAATATGTGTACCAAACAGCTTTTGAGATTCCGGGGACTCGTCATGAGTTTGAGGTAATTCGTCTATGGGAACAGCCCACTCAACTTTTCTTGGAAACGACTGGGCTGCTTCCCTTGGCCGTTCTCACTAATACTTCAGATCGGGAGCGAACTTTGCGTCAAGTAGCCGAGCATATCGATACCATTCCTGAGATGCGGATTCAGAGTAATGTTGCAGCCTCCACTGGGATTCTGGCTGGGTTAACATTAGGAAGGAACTTCATTAATCAAGTTCTACGGAAGGAAATCATGCAACAGTCAGTTATCTATCAAGAGTGGAAAGAAGAATTCCTTCAAAAAGGGGAGCAAAGCGGGGAAACTCGCTTAGTTCTCCGCCAGCTCACTCATCGCATTGGGGATATTTCTCCGGAGTTGCGCGCTCAAATTCAAGCTTTATCTCTTGGACAGCTTGAAACTTTAGGTGAGGCTTTGCTTGATTTTACGGAATCTGCTGATCTTGTGAATTGGCTCCAAGAGAATCGCGCTGAGTAGCTGGAATGCTTAGCCTACATTTGATTACAGTAATTCGAATCATTCACCTGTAAATATTCAGCACTTTCGCACTTGCGGGCATACAGGGGCCTTGGGCTGAGCAATCGTACAGTCTCCCACCAGGCAGGGCTGATGATACAGGGACTCTTCCTCAATGGGAGGTGCAGGATGACCAAAGACCATCTCACAGCTCATGTCTTCGAAATTTGGAGTTAAGGTAAGGGGAAAGCCAAATTCCCGAGCAAAAAAGTCTTGGGTGGGTAATTTGCACATATTCACGCACATGCCCACACAACCGCTCTGTTCTAAATAGCGGCATTTTTGAATATGGATACCGCTGCGTTGCGTTCGAAGTCGGTCATTGTCGCCGACAACTTCCACCTCTTTGAGATCGCAAGGACCCACCAGCCAGGTAAACATGCGGCTAGCAAACCAGGCATTCCATTCCAAAATGCGCTGGGTGGGATCAAACAGCGTGCGAATTCCCCATAAAACGTAGCCGGGAATTAGCGATCGCAACACCGTCGCCAACGCCTCTTGCTGCTCCTGGGCACTGCGGCCTCGCATAATTTGCACCGACAAATCCACTAAACCTGCATACCCGGCTAGCTCGCTTTCGCTGCCAGCCACTTTTGCCATTTTTTTGGCAAAAAACCAGATAAATAGGCGATCCAGTGGATTGTCTTGATATTCTGTTTTCACCCCAGTCTCCTCATCAAGCCGCGCCATTCCCCCAATATAGCGGTTTGCACCCCTCTGTTGAGGCCAGCCAGCGTCCTTTGATGAGTGAGGCGATGGGCTTATTTATGGCTGCCTGCCCAGGATACCCATTGATGAGATTCACCACTATGTTGAGCCGTCTGACTCAACTCCGCCTGAGTAATATTGGCACCACTCAAGTCGGCACCACTCAGTTCTGCCCCATCCAGACATGTTCCACTGAAATCAGCATTGCTGAGATTGGCACAGCGTAAATCAGCTCCCTTCAAATTGGCTCGGCCCAATTTTGCACCCCGTAAATCAGCTCCAATCAGATTGACCTGACTCATATTGGCACTCCGCAGATCCGCTTGGTTTAAGTCTGCATCGGTTAAATTGGCGCAACTCAAGTTGGCCCCATGTAGATTCGTGCGACTTAAATCGGCTTGACTTAGATCCGCCTCGCTCCAATCAATCTGGCTTAAGTTGGCCCCGTTTAAATCTATTTGATGGCAATAGGCGTTCCGAAAATTACGCTGTCCAGCACTATATTCTTGCAACAGTTTCATTGAATTCATAAGATTTCCCTCACTGTAATCACTCATGAGGGGATGAATCTCCTCTCCATTTAGATTCACCCCCTCCGTCCTGCATCACTTAGCTAAAAAAGTGATGCGATGGCAAAAGCTAGAAATAACAAAATGAGCAGCCCTGCAAATGCGGATCCATAGGGATCGCGGTGCAAGATATCGCGATGACGATGGGTGGTATTCATGACTTCTTCTCCCTAGAACAGTCACACAGCCGTTTAAGTCGACATTGGCTAGGTATGCAGAAAGTTTAAAAAATAAATTTGAGGATACTGTGAGGGTCAGACCGATTTAACCGCAACGCCGATGATATGAGGCTGCACGACAGGAAGGGGAACCGGTGCATCAAAGGTTTCGTAGTCAACGGTAGCAAACCCTGCCGCTTCAATCACTTTGCCCGTATCCCGATCCAAACGACAGCCATCACCAATCACTTGCCAGACTGGGCATAACCCCGTTTGCACCCGGCGCAACAGACTGCCCGCAGGGGCAATCACATGTTCGATAAACAGAAACTGTCCGCCCGGTTTAAGCACACGCAAAACCTCCTGAATAGTGGCTTCCAGGTTGGGCACTGAACAGAGAACCAGTGTACACAACACCACGTCTTTACTATTGTCAGGGATAGAAATATCTGCCAGTGTCGTAGTCTGCACATCGACGTCAAGTCCAAGGGCAGCAGCTTTCTGTTTCAGGTAGGGATGCATATAGGGATTAGGTTCCAGCCCTAGCCAATGGTTCTGAGGGCTCAAGTAGGTCAGATTGGGGCCAGCCCCCGGACCGAGTTCTAATACCTCTCCCTGAAGATCGGCAAACAACTGTTGTTTCCGGGCCGCCATCTGATCTTCGTACCCACGGGTGGCGGTGGCCATGGCCCAAGCAAAGAAACGTTGATACCACTGCGGACTTTGCCAGGCAGAGGGAGCCTGTGATTGTGCGGGCATGATAAAGACCTCCAATGATACCTAGCGCCCATTTTAATCCCGTGCGATATTCTGCCTGCCTGAAGCCCCTGCTAAGGAATTGTTAAACTGGCTACCAATAGGGTGCTGTTAAACGGGCAAAAGGGGCAAAGAGGGTGTTGCAATATTCGGGGTTACGGATCAGTCTAGTGGGGGTTGTTGTTCTTACTCAGACCACTCCAATCATTTTCCCTCGGTTGGCCGCTCAGGCCGAAGTCCAACCAGCCCCGTCTACCCTCCCTCACTCTGCGGAGCAGCCCAAACCGATAGAGCGTGAGCTAGAGATCAAGGACGATACGCCCAGCAAGACAAAAAATGTGCCAGTGGTAGATGCTCCCCCTTCTCCAAAGAAGATGGCATTAATTCGCGAGCTATTACAGATTACGGAGCAAAGGAAGAATTCAGAACAACACCTAGAAGCAATGTTGGCGAATATGGAGGAAACGCTACCGAAGGTGTTGGCACAAATTATTAGCGATCGCACTCAGCTCCAAGGAGATGAACTGCTCAAACAGGTTACCGCCACAACTCAACGGCTGGTAAAGCGCTATCGAGCGTTATTGCCTAGCAGGGTCAATATTGGCAAAGTTACGGAGGACATTAGTATGAACCTCTATGCCAAGTACTATACGGAGAAAGAGCTAAAGGACTTAATTAAGTTCTACCAAACGCCAACAGGACGAAAAGCGATCGCAACATTACCTCAACTCACAAAAGAGGCACTGGAACAATCCAATCAGATTTTGCTGCCCGAGATTACCCAACTATTGAAAGAAATCATGCAAGAAGAGTTTGGGTCAGAGCCTTTCTCTCCCCCACCCGGCACAAAAACGCAACCCTCTCCTCAATCCCCTTAAATTAGTAGCAAGAATCCAGTGATACAGCACATCGAATGTAGAAGTAGCTGAAAGCTAACCTTCAGGTAAAACAAAGCCCTTACCGTGATTTAATCAGGCAATTTAAATGGATTAAGGTCAAGGTTTAACGGAGGCTTAATATCCTAATAAATACAGTATAAACTCAGAGCTTAGCAAGCTTAATCTTGCTTGCAGAGTGGAATAAAAAATTTCCTAGAAGCAAAAAAAAGCCCCCCTTGAATCATTGCTTTTCAAAGGGGATTCTTATGCTTATGTTTATCTAGTCTTTTTCAAGATTATCAAGTAATTATGAAGAAACTGTGAGGAGTATTGGAGGTTTAGCCTGACAGAGCATTGGTGAGTTTATTCTATTCCTTTAAATAAAAAATCAATCGATACTCTCCTCATCTTTTTAGGCATTAATGAATTTAACGTAATCCTATCTAAACAATGCATCCCCGATGAGATACCTTGGTGAAAGAGATGGATATGCCAGATATGAATCAACAAGATTTCAATTGGGAATTCCTCCTCAGATTTGTTAATCCTTCATTCTTTTGTCAGATAAATTTTGTTCAACCAGTGAGCTGATATTGTAAACAATGATCAATAATGTTCAGATCTAATAGGGTCTTGCAAAATCCACAATTAGATTGAAGCTCTGTTAGCTATTTAAAACATAAAATTGAGCTTGACCTCACACTCTTTACCCACTCGAATGAGATCCACCTGGCGAATAAATTCCCGAAAATAGAACCGTCGTTCAGACTCGGATAAATCCATCCAAAACTGATCGATGGATACCGTTTGGGCAATCTCCTTTAAATTCACCGGCGGAAGTTGAGCCAACCGACTTTTTAATTCCGCAATTTCAGTTTGCAAATTATAGGCCCGTAAATCAGCCGTGGATTGATCGAGTACATTGATTTCTACCAACTCGGGCAGTTGAGACAAAATCTTTTGCTTGGCTGCAATTTCTGCATCTACCCCCTGCTTAAACTGACTCAGAATCGGTTGATTCACCCCAGCCACCGCTTGGGGGAGTTCATCACAAATAGACTGAATCGTTTTCTGCAAAATCTTGTCGTAGGAAATCGCTTGGCATCTGGGCTTGTCAGGACATTTAGTCGGACGAAGATAGAGATATTCCTTACCCTTTCCTCGGGGCATCACTCGCGAAATCGTCATGGGCGACTGGCAAGTGGCACAAAAGACAATGCCAGATAGGGATCGAGGAGCACTAGCCGCTCTGGGGGTCAAACTGCGATTCCGGCGCAATAATCGATCCACTTGCGCCGCTTCTTCCCGAGAGAGCAATGGTGTATGGGTATCCATCACCACCTGCTGATTTTGATAGGTCAAATCTCCGCGATACACCGGATTTGTCAACCACCGTCGTCCGGTCGAAACCGAAATTTTTTTGCCATGTTTCTTAGCGATATATCGCACAGATCCTCGTAAAGACCCATAGAGTAGAAAGTGCTCAAAAAAATCCTTAACGACTGGAGAGACGGTGCGGTCAATGACGTATCGATCCTTGCCCCGCCGATACCCATAGGGCGCTTTGCCGGGTGGGGGTCGCCGTTTGATCCGATTTTGGGCATGGCCATGCCGAATCCGTCGACTGCGCTGTTCCGCTTGAATGGCATCTAAGAGGACTAGCAGTTGAGATGAAGGGGATGGAGAACGCTCAACCCCGGCCTTGTTCGCTTGTGGTGAATGGGGCTGCCATTGAGGAAAACAGGGAGACTGATAGGTTTGTTCAATTGCCAGAATGCAAATCCCCAAATCCTCTAGCTGCGTTAAGTGTTGCGTGACCTGAGTGAGTGATTCACCTAAATCCTCTAACCGCATCAGTAATAAAAAGTCAGGTGGATGAGCGTGGCAATCTTGCAACAGAGCATCTAGCTGAGAACGACGCCAATCCAAATCTTGATACACCTTGTCTACTTCCCATCCCCAGATGGTTGACTCTAACTGAATTTCCCAGGTCAAGTCTTGGTAAAGATAGGCAAAGATAGGCATAAGTCCATCCAAGATTGGGAGAAACGAGCATGACAAAAGGAACTGATCACCACCATAGACGCTAAGTGATCGCCTGGCCCAGCACACCTTACACCACATAGGGCTACACAACTTAGCCTAGAAGAATAGCAGCCTAGTCTCTCCTACCATCCCATGTGAGATAAAGCTGTCTACCCAAGAATAGATACAAATCGTAACAACTGGTTGTGTCGAGAGAGGATGGCGTCAGCCTGCAATAACAAAGGCGGATTAAAGGGGCGCGACCCTATCCTACCCAATTGTCTAAAAACCCTTGCCGTTACTGAATTACATCAGGTTTAGGCAAACTTTGAGGAAAACAGAATCCGACCGCTTGTTAGATAAAGATGAGGGTCGTTATCGCCTGAAGCATTCCCTAGAGTATTTTCAGAGTAGGCGTTTGATGCCATCAAGCCCCCCTACGCATAGGAATAAAAACAGCCAGAATATCCTTGGGGTAAATTTTAGATTCTCCAGGTTATTCATTAAGTAATGTTACCCAGTCGTGATATCATTGGCCTTGGCCTGCAGTAACGCATCCAAACCAAATTTCTAACCTGTGGAATTGACAGATCCTCCCCTTCAGCCCAGCCCCATCTCCAGCGAGAGCGAGCTAGCTGAAGTAAAGATTTCTCAAGCAGGAGATTCGATGGATGACTTTTATCAGCTTAAAAATGGCTTGATAATTTCATCTTCAGTTATAGCAGGGTTATTTTTTGGCCCTGTGTGGTGGATGTACTCTCTAAAGGTTGCCAGCAGCTATTTGCTTGGGGCATCTGTTGGAGTGTTATATCTAAGGATTTTGGCGAAGAATGTTGAGCAATTAGGAAGCGGGAATACCCAGGTCGGTAAAGGCCAGCTCGGTGTTTTCGTTTTACTGATTGTCGTGGCAACTCAGTGGAATCAGTTAGAGGTCCTACCTGTTTTTCTAGGATTTCTCACCTACAAAGTTGGCATCCTGTTTTTCGTCTTGTGGTCTGCAGTTCTGTCCCCCTCAACTAACCCTTGAGACATCGACAGAATGCCCCTATTTTTTTGCCTGAAGTTCCAACGAGGTTGGGCGTATTATGCATCACAGCAGCCTTCTGCTAGATTCTTTTAATTGGTTCACCGCCTTGCCTTTCGCAAGTTTAGAGGTGGGTCAGCACCTATACTGGCAGATCGGTGGCTTAAAGGTTCATGGTCAGGTTCTGATTACATCCTGGATCGTCATCGGCATCTTAGTCATTGTGTCTGTGCTGGCAACCCGCAAGGTTGAGCGCATTCCTAGTGGTCTCCAAAATTTTATGGAGTACGCGCTAGAGTTTGTCCGTGATTTGACTAAAAATCAAATTGGCGAGAAAGAATACCGTCCATGGGTGCCATTCATCGGGACGCTCTTTCTATTCATATTTGTCTCCAATTGGTCTGGTGCACTATTCCCTTGGAAGCTGATTAGCCTCCCTGAGGGAGAACTAGCCGCACCTACAAATGACATCAACACCACTGTCGCTTTGGCATTGTGTACGTCGTTTGTTTACTTTTACGCAGGATTTCGGAAAAAAGGACTCGGTTACTTTCGCAAGTACATCGAACCCACTCCGGTACTGCTCCCAATTGCGATTCTTGAAGATTTCACCAAGCCGCTTTCCCTTAGTTTCCGTCTGTTTGGTAACATCCTGGCCGACGAACTAGTGGTTGCAGTTTTGGTGCTACTGGTTCCCTTAATTGTGCCGTTGCCTGTGATGTTGCTGGGACTTTTTACCAGCGGGATTCAAGCATTGGTATTTGCGACCTTGGCTGGTGCCTATATTCACGAGTCATTAGAAGGTCATGGGGACGAAGAAGAGGCCCACTAACCTCAAAGTCAGGTTACTGAATCAGTAATCGATTGGCTCCAAAATTAGTGGCTGGTGCAGGCATCTAAAGTCTGACAACCTGTGTAAGGTCTACCTTGTTGTTCTATTTCAAAATAAGGAAAAAAGCATTATGGATCCGTTAGTTGCTGCTGCTTCTGTATTAGCTGCTGCCCTGGGCATTGGCATCTCTACAATTGGCCCTGCTCTTGCTCAAGGTAATGCTGCTGGAAAAGCGGTAGAAGGGATCGCCCGTCAGCCCGAAGCAGAAGGAAAAATCCGAGGCACTTTGTTGTTGTGTTTGGCGTTTATGGAATCCCTAACCATTTATGGTTTGGTGATCGCCCTAGTGCTACTGTTCGCCAACCCCTTCGCCTAAACAGGTTAGTGAGGGACGTTCGCGTAACGTCCCTTCTCCGAATCTAGTTGTATTTGAGCGATATGAAATTTGTTATTAATTTTCATACCTCTCAATTGCAACTCCGACTTTTTCTGATCTGACCCTTTTTTAGACTGAGCAAAACAATGTTTGATTTTAATGGCACATTGCCATTGATGATGTTCCAGTTCTTTTTGTTGGTTGCTGTGTTAAATGCAGTGTTCTTCAAACCCCTCACCCAAGCCATTGATGAGCGAGATGGGTTTATTCGCACCAACAATACTGAAGCCCGTGAGCGTTTGGCTAAAGCCAAGAGCTTAACTGAGCAATATGAACAGGAGTTGGCAGGCACGCGGAAGCAATCACAACAAGTGTTGGCGGATGCTCAAGCCGAAGCCCAAAAAATTGCTCAAACACAAATCACTGAAGCCCAACAGCAAGTTCAAGCTGAAGTGATGAAAGCTCAAGCCGAACTCGAGTCACAGAAACAGTCTGCCTTTAGCGAATTAGAAAAGCAGGTTGATACCCTCAGCCAGCAAATTCTCAATAAGCTCTTAGGCTCCACCCTGGCATAAGCCATCACCGCACCGCAGTTAGGACTATAAGCATGGGGATGTTTAATTGGCTGGCAAGCGCTGGCATGACTGGGTTTCCACAACTAGCTGAGGCTGGTGGTTACAGCCTTAACTTTGATATTTTGGAAGCCAATATCGTCAACCTAGTAATCGTTATCGGATTACTGATTTATTTAGGCCGAGGCTTTCTAGGGGATGCCCTAGTTAAGCGGCGAGAAGCCATTGAAACGGCTATTGCCGATGCTGAAGCCAACCAAAAGGAAGCTGCTGCAACCTTGGCAGAAGAGCAAGAGAAACTCGCTCAGGCCCAAGCAGAAGCGAAAAAAATTCTGGCCAACGCCCAGACAAATGCAACCAAAGCGAAGGAGCAAATCCTGGCTGAGGCCAAGAAAGAGATTCAACGCATCAAAGATGCTGGATCTCAAGATACCTCTGCAAGTCAGGAACGTGCGATCGCAGAAATTCAACAGCGCGTTACCGCTATGGCCCTAGAGAAAGTTGAAGCTGATTTGAAAAATCAGTTAGGGAATAATGAATCCGCTCAGCGGAAATTAGTCGATCAAAGCATTGCCTTGCTAGGAGGCAACTCATGACACAAAGCACGGTTAGCTCCACCATTGTTGAACCCTATGCCGAGGCGTTAATGTCTGTGGCCCAAAGCAACAACCTCACCAACCAAATTGGTGAAGACGTCAGCTTTGTCCTCAGTCTGTTGCAAACCTCTGATGACCTGAGGGATTTCTTGGTCAATCCACTCACTCCCGCCGATGCCCAGAAGGCTGTCCTTCGACAGTTGGCTGAATCGCGGGTCCAGAAGCAGTTCTTCAATTTTTTACTGCTCTTGATTGATCGACGACGCATCATCTTTTTAGAAGGTATTTGCAAGTACTATCAGGCATTACTACGCAAACTCAACAACACAGTGTTGGCAGAAGTGACCTCAACGGTGGAACTCACCGATGAGCAACGCCGAACCATCACTGAAAAAGTAAAGCATATGAGTCAAGCGGCCCAGGTTGAGCTTGAAACAAGTATCGATCCGGACCTTATTGGCGGTGTGATTATTAAAATTGGCTCTCAAGTTTTAGACGCCAGCATTCGTGGCCAGTTGCGCCGGATGAATTCTTCTATAACAAGCTTTTCTTAAGGCACTGAGCAATTTTCTTAAATTGCCTTTGCCTTTAAAGTTGTTTGACCTTTACCCACATCACAAATCAGAGCAAGTCCCATGGTAAGCATCAGACCCGACGAAATTAGCAATATTATTCGCCAACAGATTGAGCA
>NZ_JANQOY010000023.1 GCF_028285565.1 Acaryochloris sp. IP29b_bin.148 | reverse complement strand
GCTATCGGGTATGGTGAACCCACGTTTGCGGCCTTTTATCCTAATTGTCGAAGTGTATTTGGCTTTCACGATCCTAAATATGCCGATGCTATAGCGCTGCCCGAGGGGCTGCAATACGATGTGATGGGCTGGTATAGCAACGCTGAGCAGAACTATCTGAGTGAATTTTTCCAAGATTTTAAGAACAACTTCAAGGCGGACTTTCCAGATGCAGAATTGACGCTCGAAGCCTTGATGAACAGCATCCAAGAGGAATGTAAGTGGAAATTTGAGTGGGGGAATGAAACGTTTACTCAGGATAGTGAACCCCCGCAGATCCTCTGCTATGGGCGGTTAACCTTTCAACCACCTGCAGACTACTCAGGTCAACCGCCTTTAGAAACCGCTAATATTCGTCTAGCTGTTGCCAACACGGGCACAGAGGCCTTATCAGCTTACCTGGCTGACACGATCGATCCATTTCAGAAAGCGGTGATTGAAGAGCAATTAGAAGCGCTACAGTTTTCCGACAACTTAGAAAGTCAACAGTTAGATATTGGCCCTAAGTTTCAGGAAATTCGTCATGAGGCTGGGTTCAATGCGGTTACGGGCCACTTTTTGTGGAAAGTTCGGATAGAAACACAAACACAGCCATCCTCTTCAGATCCGTCTTCTTCAGATCTGTCTTCTTCAGAAAGAACATCTTCTCAGGCAAAATTTGACATCCCATCCGAAATTGCCGCAGGGCTCAATGATCTCAACCAGCAGCAGCAGCTCTATGATGCTGCATTGGCAGAATTGGGCGCTAGACGTAGACAACTTTTCTCTGATTGGTACAAGTATATGATTTGTGCCTATCCTCCAGAAGATAGCCAGGATGACTATCCTGATATTGATCAAGTTAAGTACTATATCCAGCAACGAGGACTCGAACCCCTATTAGAAAAGGCCCAGGCCACTGGAAATTTAGATTTAGATAATCCAGATAGCTTGCCTCTGACATCAGACTCTGAAAGTTCCCTGGCCTCCGAACTCGCAGGGCTAATAAACGAGGTAGTGGGGGCAATTGATACCCACAATCGAGCCCTTCAAGAAGAATACGAAGCTCTAGATGAGACAGAAAAAGAAAAAGCGTCTCCGCCGCCGACCTATCGGTTGGAATTGGTGAGTGGGCCTCGCTACTGGGAGCCGAAAGAGCCAGTTGTGTTAATGGAAGGGGATGCGGTAGCAGCGGGTCAACGGCATGGTGAAGATGGTCGTTTGAGTGAGGATGGGTTACTTGAGTGCCAAACGCTGACTAATCGGACGATTCAGGAGTTAATTGCGGAAGACTTCAAACTTGTTTTCGAGACAATTAACCAACTTGATCCTCAACTCGTTTCTCAAAGCGAGCAAGAAAATCTCGCCCTTCAAGGCGAACAAGAAAGGAGCGGCTTTAATCTTTGGACCGCTCAACCTTGGAATCCCATTCTGCTCGAATGGTTGGTTGAAGTCTTTCCTGTGGCGGAAGGCGGTAATAAAACGTCCGCCAATCGTAAATATAGTGAAGATTTTCTGACCCGGAATTATACACTGCAGGCAAATGATATTGATTTATCGCCAAGATCTACTCAGGTTGTGGTGGCGGATACGGCGGCGAATCGCATCAAAACGGACCAAGATTCTAATATCTACAGTGGTTCTAGCATTTTAACGCCCTATGCTAATTCACTCTTGCAAATGCGAATTGAGGCGTATTTACAGAAGCACAACATTGAGTTGCTTGCCGAGCAAATTGACGATATTGAGTTGCGGTATGCCAACAAGACTTTTTCAGACCCTATCTATACGGCTATTAAGGCGTATCAGGAGCTACAAAGCTTAAATTGTTTGTCTCAGTCTATCGGTGGGTTTAATGATGCGTTGCTGATGCACAAGCAAACCTTGCAGCTAGAGATTGAAGACCCGATTGGGTTTGCTGATTACCAAGCTTTTACCGCTGACGTGGCGGCAGCGGTTGACGGTGAAGCTGACAGTGCTCCTCAGCCTTTGGATGATTTTAGTCCGATTCGCTCGGGGGAACTGCGGATTATTGATTTGCAGTTAGTGGATACGTTTGGACAAGTTAGAAATCTAGATTGGCAGGATGACTCAAATGAATATGTGATTCGGCCAGAGTATATGCAGGCCACAGAAGACAATCGAATTAAGCTGCCACCTCGCTTTGTGCAACCCACCCGGATTAATTTCCGTTGGCTATCGGCTAATGAGGGAGATAACCAAGAAACCACGGAGGATCCGAGCACTACGCCTATTTGTGGCTGGATACTGCCGAATAACCTGAATGGTGGTTTAACGTTTTACGATAATGCGGGGCAAGCGCTGGGAGCGATTAACGTCAATGGGGAATGGGATGATGTGCCTGGCGAGACGTCCCTGACGACGACAACAATTGAGGGACAAGAAATTCCTAATATTGCCAATCCCCATTTGCACAAAATGGTGAGAACCATCATTATGTCAGGCCCTGAGTTTGTTGAAAACTTTAATCTGTGTCTCAACAATGCGCTGAATCATATCGATCCTGAAAACTTTGCCCAAAATCAAAGTTTGGCCTTACTGATGGGACGTCCGATCGCAGTAGTGCGAGCAGCCGTTAACTTAGAACTACAAGGACTTCCGGCCATTAACCAAGATTGGACTGTCTTTCGTCAAGATATGCAGCAGATGCGATCGCATGAGGAAAGAGACACGGATGATTTAACCGAGGTCAAGGTTCCCATTCGCATTGGAGAGTACCAACAGCTCAATGATGGCGTCATTGGCTACTGGAAAGAACAGCCCGGAGCAGGTGGAGATTATGAGTATGAAGGCAATATTTTCTATGCCCAACAAAGCGATCTGAATGAATCTGACAGGATTGAAACTCAATTTATCGATCCGGCCACAAATCCAGGCGTAGAAGAAGGCCCCATAAATATTATCCAGTCCATTAGCAGTCCTCCCCAACGATTAACGATGTTGGTGGATCCGCGAGGGAGCGTTCATGCCACAGCGGGT